>CP032508.2:323500-647000 GCA_009497875.2 gamma proteobacterium SS-5
CCGGATTTTCGCCGTTGCCCGGCAGGCTGATGCCGATGTCGGCGTGCTTGCTTTCGCCGGGGCCGTTGACGATGCAGCCCATCACCGCCACCTTGAGCCGCTCCACGCCGGGATACTGCGCCTGCCAGCGCGGCATGGCCTCGGCCAGGTGGTCCTGTACCTGCTGCGCCAGCTCCTGGAAGGTGCCGCTGCTGGTGCGGCCGCAGCCGGGGCAGGCGATGACCTCGGGGATAAAGGCGCGCAGGCCCATGGATTGCAGAATCTCGCGGGCCACTCGCACCTCGCCGCTGCGCGATTCCCCCGGCGCCGGGGTGAGGGAGATGCGGATGGTGTCGCCTATGCCCTCTTGCAGCAGCACCGCCAGCGCTGCGGTGGAGGCGACTATGCCCTTGGAGCCCATGCCCGCTTCGGTCAGGCCCAGGTGGAGGGCGTAGTGGCTGCGGCTGGCCAGGCGGCGATAGACCGCAATCAAATCCTGCACGCCGCTCATCTTACAGGAGAGCACGATGCGCTCCGCCGCCAGACCGATGCGCTCGGCCTGGGCCGCGCTCTCCAGCGCCGAGGTGACCATGATCTCGTGCATCAGCTCATCCGGTGCCAGGGGCTCGGCGGCGCAAGCGTTGGCGTCCATCATCCGCGCCAGCAGTTCCTTGTCCAGGCTGCCCCAGTTGACGCCGATGCGCACCGCCTTGTCGTAGCGGATGGCGGTTTCGATCATCGCCGCGAAGCTCTCGTCGCGGGTCTGGCCGCTGCCCACATTGCCGGGGTTGATGCGGTATTTCGCCAAGGCCTGGGCACAGTCGGGGAAGTCCGCCAGCAGACGATGGCCGTTGAAGTGGAAATCCCCCACCAGTGGCACATCCAGGCCCTGGCGCTCCAGCCCCTCGCGGATGGCGGGCACGGCGCGGGCGGCCTCGGCGTTGTTTACCGTGATGCGCACCAGCTCGGAACCGGCCCGGGCCAGCTCCATGATCTGACGCAGGCTGGCGGCCACATCGGCGGTGTCGGTGTTGGTCATGGACTGCACCAGCACCGGATGGGCGGCACCCAGCCGCACCGAGCCGATACGCACAGAGGGGGTGGGGTGTCGTTTGGGCGTGGCGTTTGGGGTCATGATAAACCTGGATTCGGCAGTGAAGCCACAGAGAACATAGAGTTTTTCAACCTAAAAAGAGCATTTGGCCACAGAGCCACAGAGTACACAGAGAAAAATCAATGTGTTGGAAAGCGAACACTCAACACCTTCTAGGTGTCAAGTTCCGCCAGGTCGCCCGGCAGAGCCGGCCACCCACCCCAGGCCGCGCACGGCCAGCCAAGCCGAGATAATGGCTGCGATACAGGGGCAATCAGGCACGGTTATGGTATCAGCCCCTTTATGCGGCTTCATCCACAACCGGTTTTTTATCGTGGAAAATCTGTGTAATCTGCGCCCTTTGGTTTTCTTCCTCCCGCCGATTGCTGGGAGGCCGGGGGTGCTCCTTGTTTCTGCTCCGCCTGCAAGGCTTCATCGATGGCTTTTCTGATCTGCTGGGCCGGATTGCCGCCCTGCTGTTCATCCTGCTGCTGTTCAATGTCTTCTACGATGTGGCGGCGCGCTATCTGTTCAACTCGGTCAACCTGGGCCTGCAGGAGCTGGAATGGCACCTGTACGCCAGCATGTTCATGCTCGGTATCCCCTTCGCCCTGAAGAGCGGCAGCCATGTGCGGGTGGATGTGATTTACGACCGCCTCTCAGCCCGTGGCCGCGCCTGGATCGACCTGTTCGGCAGCCTGCTGCTGTTGCTGCCCTTTACCCTGCTGATTGCCTGGTACGGGGTGGATTTCGTCAAGGATGCCTACAGCATCGGCGAGGGCTCGCCGGACCCCGGCGGGCTGCCCCATCGCTGGGTGATCAAGTCGGTGATCCCCTTCGCCATGCTGTTTAACTTCATCAGCGGCATCGGCTTCATGCTCGCCGCGCTCAACTGCCTGCTCGGCCACAGCGGAGCGGACTGCGCCGACCAGGCCAGCAGCACCAGTACCAGCACCGGCACCGGCGGAGGCATCTAGGCATGATCGGCGTCATCATGTTCTTCGTGGCCCTGCTCTTGCTGCTGCTGGGCTTTCCCGTGGCCTACACCTTCGGTGGCGTGGCGCTGATCTTTGGCGTCTTTGCCCAGGGTCCGGACATCTTCGCCTTCATGCCCTTCCGCATCCAGAGCATCATGGAGAACACCACCCTGATGGCGGTGCCCCTGTTCGTGTTCATGGGCATAGTCTTGCAGCGCACCCAGCTGGCGGAGCAGTTACTGGAGGCCATGGGCCAGCTGTTCGGACCGGTGCGCGGCGGCCTGGCCATTTCCACCGTGCTGGTGGGCGCCCTGCTGGCGGCCTCCACCGGCGTGGTCGGTGCCTCGGTGGTAGCCATGGGCCTGATCTCCCTGCCGGTGATGCTCAAGTACCACTACGACAAGCGCCTGGCCAGCGGCACCATCTGCGCCGCCGGCACCCTGGGGCAGATCATCCCGCCATCGATCATCCTGATCATCCTCGGCGATGTGCTGGGCATCCCGGTGGGTGACCTGTTCAAGGCGGCGATACTGCCCGGTTCGGTGCTGATCGGCACCTATCTGGTCTATATCCTGACCATCACCTTTATCCGCCCCGAGGCGGCCCCGGCCCTGCCGCGGGATGCCAGCCTCAATCGGCGCGCCTTTTATCTCAAGGCGCTCAAGGCCATAGTCCCGCCCCTGGCGCTGGTGCTGGTGGTGCTGGGCTCGATCTTTGCCGGGGTGGCCACGCCCACCGAGTCCTCTGCCCTGGGCGGCGTGGGGGCCTTGATCCTGGCGCTGATCTATCGCCAGTTCAGTTGGCGGATGCTGTTTGAGGCCGCCCGGGATACGGTCAAGGTGACCGCCATGGTGTTCGCCATCCTGCTCGGTGCCACGGCCTTTTCCATGGCCTTCAGCTACACCGGCGGCGAGGAGATCGTCGAGGAGGTGCTAACCAACCTGCCCGGCGGCGCCACCGGCTTTCTGGTGCTGTCCATGCTGGCCATACTGGTGTTGGGCTTTTTCATCGACTTTGTGGAAATCGCCTTCATCATAGTGCCCATCCTGGCCCCGGTGGCCGATGCCCTGGGCATAGCACCGCTCTGGTTCGCCATCCTCATCGCCATGAACCTGCAGACCAGCTTTCTCACCCCGCCCTTCGGCTTCTCCCTGTTTTACCTCAAGGGCGTGGCCCCAGCCGGGGTGCGCACCCTGGACATCTACCGGGGGGTGGTGCCCTTTATCCTGCTGCAGATCCTGGTGCTGGCCACGGTCATGCTGTTTCCGCAGCTGTACGGTCTGAATGCTTAGCGAGGCCCCATCTCCGACCGACTAGGAGTCTGTCGAAGAGAAGAGAAAGGAGCTCAAATCCCCCTCAATCCCCCGTTGGAAAAGGGGGAGACCAACCCCCTCCGAGCCAGCGCTCAGGGCCCCCAGGAATGTCATCAACAGAATGAGCAAACTTGGTCTAGAATTGACCTTGATCAATCCTGGAGATGACCCATGCCCGCTGCCGCCACCCAGACCACAACCGAACTCGTCGCCCAGGTCTGTGGCCGCTTTGGCCATGACCGCACCCGGCTGATGGATATGCTCTGGGCCTTGCAGAAAGCGTTGCGCGGCATCGACAAGGCCACCCAGGCCCTGCTGGCGCAGGAATTGGGTACGCGCCGGGTGGTGATCGAGGGCATGGTCAGCTTCTATGCCTTCTTTACCGACCGGCCCACCGGCCGGCTGGCGATTCGCCTGTGTGACGATGTCATCGACCGCCATGCCGGTATGGAGGAGATCAGCCGCACCCTGCAGCAGGAGCTGGGCCTGGGTCTGGAGCAAACCAGCGCCGATGGCCTGTTTTCCCTGCATCACACCCCCTGCATCGGCCTGAGCGATCAGGCCCCGGCGCTGCTGGTGAATGAGGTGCCGGTGACCCGCCTGACCCCGGAGCGCGCTCGAGAGCTGATCCGCTGGCTGCGGCGGAACCCCGATCCTGCTGGCTTGGCCCAGACCCTGGTGGGCGATTTTGCCCCGCTGGGGGATGGCTGCAATGCCGATCCCCTGATCCATAGCCTGGTGGAGAACCAGATTCGCCTGCCTGGCCCGGTGCTGTTCGCTGAGCATCGGCCCTTCAGCGGCTTGCAGGCGGCGCTGCAGCAGTCCCCGGCGCAGCTGATCGCCGAGCTGAGCCGCTCCGGTCTGCGCGGGCGTGGCGGTGCCGGGTTTCCCACCGGGCGCAAGTGGGACTTCACCCATCGGCCGCCGGCGGAGCGGCGCTATCTGATCTGCAACGCCGATGAGGGCGAGCCGGGCACCTTCAAGGACCGGGTGCTGCTCACCGAGAAGCCCGACCTGCTCATCGAGGGCATGGTCATAGCGGCACGGGCCATCGGCTGTGCCGAGGGCATCATCTACCTGCGCGCCGAGTACGAGTACCTGCTGGCCTGGCTGGAGAATCGCCTGGCGGCTGCGCGTGCGGCCGGTTGGCTGGGGCAGGCCATTGGCGGGGTGCAGGGGTTTGACTTCGATATCCGCATCCAGATGGGTGCCGGGGCCTATGTCTGCGGCGAGGAGAGCGCCCTGATCAGCTCCTGCGAGGGCCTGCGCGGCGAGCCGAAGAACCGTCCACCCTTTCCCGCCGAGCGCGGCTATCTGGGCTGCCCCACCTGCGTGGATAACGTCGAGACCCTGGCCTGCGCGGCACGCATCTTCGCCGAAGGGGCGGACTGGTTCCGTGCCCTGGGCACCGAGCAGAGCAGCGGCAGCAAACTGCTCAGCATCAGCGGCGACTGCGCCCGGCCCGGGGTCTATGAGGTGGAGTTTGGTGTTTCTATTGCCGAGCTGTTGGCCCTGGTTGGGGCTGAACAGACCGGTGCCGTGCTGGTGGGCGGGCCGTCAGGGCAGTTCATCGGCGCGGATCAATTCGAGCGGCGCATCGGTTTTGAGGACCTGCCCACCGGCGGCGCCTTGCTGATCTTCAACCAGAGCCGCAACCTGCTGCAGGTGGTCAACCACTACCTGGACTTCTTCATTGACGAAAGCTGCGGCTACTGCACCCCCTGCCGGGTGGGCACGGTGTTCATGAAAAAGCGCATGGAGAAGCTGGTCAAGGGCAGCGCCGAGCCGTCCGATCTGGATTACCTGAAGAACCTGGGTGCCACCCTCAGGGCCAGCAGCCGCTGCGGCCTGGGCCTGACCGCGCCGAACCCGGTGCTCAGCACGATGGAACACTTCCCGATGATCTACTCGGCCCTGGTCAAGCCACCCAAGGACGGCCAGCACGCCTACTTCGACATCCAGGCCGCGCTGGAAGAGTCCCGCCACCTCGCCAAGCGCCGCTCGATGATCTACGACGTGGATTATGAAAATTAGAAGCCTGAAAAGTCCGCAAATGAACGCTAAAGAGGACGCGGAGATCGCGGAGAAGCGCAGAGACCGCAGAGTATTAGTGAGTTTAAGAACATCTAATCTCTGCGTCCTCTGCGCTTCTTTGCGTGCTCTGCGTCCTAATAATGAGGCCTAAACTGATGAATCAGACGTTTGAATTTACCCTTGATGGCCGGGTGATCCGGGCTGAGCGGGGGCAGAGCATCATGCAGGCGGCCGATGGGGCTGGGGTTTATATCCCGCGCCTGTGCGATGTGGAGGGCCTGGAGCCGGAGGGCAGTTGCCGGGTGTGCACGGTCAAGGTCAATGGCCGCTTCGCCGCTGCCTGCACCCAGCCCGCCGAGGCGGGGGCGGTGGTGGAGAGCGAGACCGCCGAGATCAACCACCACCGGCGCATGCTGGTGCAGATGCTGTTTCACGAGGGCAATCACCTCTGTCCGATCTGCGAGGCCAGCGGCAACTGCGAGCTGCAGGCCATGGCCTATCGCCTGGGCATCCACCAGCCCACTCGCTTCCCCTATCTGCAGCCGGTGAGGCCGATGGACGCCAGCCACCCGGACATCATGCTCGACTACAACCGCTGCATCCGTTGCGGCCGCTGCATCCGTGCCTCGGCGGATGTGGATGGCAAGCACATCTTCGACTTCGTCGGCCGCGGCATCAACAAGCAGATCGGCATAGACGCCGACTATCTGGCGGAAACTGCCGCCAGTCTGGATGATTTGACCTTCAGCCCCGGCCTCTGCCCGGTGGGCTGCATCCTGCGCAAGGGCCAGGGCTTCGCCACCCCCATCGGCCAGCGCCGATTTGATCAGGAGCCGATTGGCAGCGACATCGAGCGCAAGCGGGAGGAACCGGCATGAGCAAGAAACGTATCGCCACTGTATCCCTGGCCGGCTGCTTTGGCTGCCATACCTCCTTTCTGGATATAGATGAGCGTCTGATCGATCTGCTGCAGTTGGTGGAGTTTGATCGCAGCCCGCTCAATGACCTCAAGCGCTTCACCCGGCGCTGCGATATCGGCCTGATCGAGGGCGGCTGCTGCAACGAGGAGAACGTGCATACCCTGCAGGCGTTTCGCCGCAACTGCGACATCCTGGTGGCCATGGGCCAGTGCGCCATCATGGGCGGCCTGCCGGTGATGCGCAACGCCATCATGCACAGCGCAGACCCCCTGCGCGAATGCCTGGAGACGGCCTATCAGCACTCGGAGCGGGTGTACAACCCGAGCAATCAGATCCCCAACGACCCGGCCCTGCCGCTGGTGTTGGACAAGGTCTATTGCCTGACGGACGTGGTGCAGATCGACTACCAGATCCCCGGCTGCCCGCCCAGCGCCGAGACCCTCTGGCAGTTCCTCAGCGCCCTGGTCACCGGCCAACCCCTGGCGCTGGAATACCAGCAAGTGAAATATGATTGAAGAGGGACGCAGAGACCACAGAGAAGCGCAGAGAACGCAGAGCCAAATAAAAATTCTCTGCGGGCTTTGCGCTTCTCAGCGTTCTCTGCGTCCTACCGCTAACTCAAGAGGCTCCAGCCATGCCCAAGACCCGTGTTGTTGAGATTGAGCCGGTTACCCGTGTGGAGGGTCACGGCCGGATTACCGTGCATCTGGATGAGCAGAATCAGGTGGATGAGGCGCGGCTGCATATCGTCGAGTTTCGCGGCTTTGAGCGCTTTATTCTTGGCCGACCGCTGTGGGAGGTGCCGGTGGTGGTGCAGCGCCTGTGCGGCATCTGCCCGGTAAGCCACCATCTGGCGGCGGCCAAGGCCATGGACCGGATCATGGGGGTGCGCAAGATTCCGCCCACGGCGGAAAAGATGCGGCGGCTGATGCACTACGGGCAGATGATCCAGAGCCATGTGCTGCATTTCTTTCATCTCTGCTCGCCGGATCTGCTGTTTGGCTTCGATGCCCCGGCCGCCGAGCGCAACATCTTCCGCGTCATCGAGACCAACCCCGAGCTGGCCCGCCAGGGTGTGCTCATGCGCAAGTTCGGTCAGCGTTTGATCGAGGTCACCGCCGGCAAGAAAATCCACGGCACCGGCGCGGTGCCCGGTGGCATCAACAAAAATCTGAGCATTGGCGAGCGTGACGGGCTGCTGGCCGAGCTGCCGCAGATGCTGCAATGGGCCAGGGGTGCGGTGCAGATCGCCCAGGACTATGTGACCGAGCATCGGGCCCTGGCGGAGTCCTTCGCCAGCTTCAACTCCAGCCATCTGAGCCTGGTGCGCGAGGACGGTGCCCTGGAGCTGTACGACGGCCAGCTGCGGGCGATAGACGCCAGCGGCAATATCATCTTCGATCAGGTGGATAACCAGGACTTCAACGACTACCTGATGGAGGAGGTGCGGCCCTGGTCCTACATGAAGTTCCCCTTCATCAAGCGCCGTGGGCCTATCGACGGCTGGTACCGGGTGGGGCCGCTGTCCCGGCTCAACTGTGCTGGTTTTATCGACACCCCCGAGGCCGACCAGGCCCATCAGGCGTTCAAGGCCTTTACCGGCGGCCAGCCCAACCCCATGAGCCTGGCCTACCACTGGGCGCGGATGATCGAGGTGCTGCACTGCGTGGAGAAGGTCGAGCGCCTGCTCCATGATCCTGACCTGCAGGGCACGGACCTGATCGCCCAGGGCGAGCGTCAGGAGGAGGGCATAGGCATCATTGAGGCACCACGCGGCACCCTGTTCCACCATTACAAGGTGGACGAGCAGGGGCTGGTGACCTTCTGCAACCTCATTGTCTCCACCACCAACAACAACGAGGCGATGAACCGGGCAGTGACCCAGGTGGCCAAGAGCCACCTGTCCGGCCAGGCCAAGATCAGCGAGGCCATGCTCAACCACCTGGAAGTGGCGGTGCGCGCCTACGACCCCTGCCTGAGCTGCGCCACCCACGCCTTGGGGCAGATGCCGCTGGCGGTGGAGCTGTACGATGCTGCTGGCGGGCTGGTTGAGCAGCGAGTCAAGGCCTAAGGCTCGTGGAGCGAGCAGCGATACCCCGGAATATGAAACATTTCTTGGCTGCTTCGGGACTCGGGACTCGGGACTCGGGACTGGTGAGCCTCCATGGATGTTTCAGTAAATCGCTGGCTGCTGGTAGCTGGCGGCTGAAGGCTGGCAGAGCTGGCCGCTGGCAGCTGGCCGCTGTCCCATGCTCCTCATAGGCTACGGCAACCCCGGTCGCGGTGATGATGGCCTGGGCCCTGCCCTGGTGGAACGCCTCAAGGCCATGGACCTGCCCGGCCTGAGCCTGGATGCCGACTACCAGCTGACCCCGGAGATGGCCGCCGATCTGGCCGCTCACGCCCAGGTGGTGTTTGCCGATGCCAGCCGTGAACCCCTGCCCCGGCCCAAACTGAGCCCCCTGCAACCGCGCCCACCGGCCAGCTTCAGCAGCCACGGCCTGCAACCGGCAGAGGTACTCTACCTGGCCCAGCGCCTGTTTGGGGCCTCCACCCAGGCCTTTGTCCTGGCCATCCCCGGCCGGGAGTTCGATGTCTTTCGCGAGGGCCTCTCGGCACCGGCCCGGCACCAGCTGCAGCTGGCCGTGGAGCGGGTGCTGCGGATGCTCAGCGAACCCGAGCCAGACAAAGGCCGGGCAGACTGAACCGGCTGGCGCGCTGCCCGCCCTTTCTGCCAATCCGGCTTGGCTTGGGGACGCTTTGGCTCCTATAATCCCACAAAGTCACAGTGAAATCGGCAATGCGTCGGCCTGAAGACAAACTCGCCATAAGAATACACAACAAGCCAGAAGGCGACCCCAGCAGCATGACACTTACCCACAAGACCACCCTGTTCTTTCTCCTCCTCGCGCTCCTGGTGGCGGCCGCCTTGACCACCATCAGCATCTTCTCCTTCCAGCACATGTACCTGTCCACTGCCAAGGGGCAGGCGCGCACCGCCGCCGAGATCGTGCGCGTTCACCTGACCGAGGCCATGGTCAATGGCACCATCGACAAACGGGAGCAGTTTTTCGATCGCCTCAACGACGTGCAGGACCTGATGAGCGTGCGCGTCAGCCGCGCCCCTGCCGTTGTGGAACAATACGGCCCGGGGCTGCTGGGGGAGAATCAGATCAATGAGATCGAGAAAAAGGTCATCACCAGCGGCACCACCCACTTCGAGGTGATCGAACACAAGGGCCAGACGGCGCTGTTCGCCTCCATTCCCTACATTGCCGAGATCAGCCGCACCCCCAACTGCCTGACCTGCCACAACGTACCGGCAGGCTCTGTGCTGGGGGCCATCACCCTGACCATCTCCCTGGAGGAACAGCGCCGCCAGGCCCTGTTCACCATCGGCTTTGTCATCTTCCTGGTGAGCGTATTCGCCCTGGGTGCCGGGGGCTATGCCCTGCGCACCGCCAAGCCCCTGATCAGCATCGCCGATCAGCTGCAAAAGACGGTGGAGAAGGCCCAGCACGGTGACTTCAGCGGACGCATCAAGGCCAACCGGCAAGACGAGCTAGGCAAGATAGCCGCCGATGTCAATCATCTGATGGTGCATCTGCACAACACCATGATGGCCATCAGCAACAAGGTGGCCGGGCTGATCCGCTACAACATGCCGCGCTCGGACAACATCCTCGACACCACTACCGAGATCGTCGATAGCCTGGCGGATGTGTCCATCTTCAAGCAGTCCATCGAGGAAGACGAGTCCACCACCATCGTCTATGTGCGCCTGGCGCGGGTGCTGCGCAAGGAGTTCCTGCTCGACCACTTCGTCATCTACGAGGTAGATGTGGCCAAGAACCACATGAACCCGGTGGTGATCGAGGGCCAGGATGCCCAGCACAGCGAATGGTGCGACCCACAGATCCTGATCCGTGCCGATAGCTGCCGCGCCAAGCGCACCGGCCATGCGGTGGATTCGGTGGAGCAGCACAATATCTGCCCCATGTTTCGTACCTGTCATGACCTCAAGCACTGCCGTCATGTCTGTATCCCCATCATCCAATCCGGCAGCGTGGGCGGCGTGGTACAGCTGATCACGGACCACATTCAGGCCCCCCTGCTGCACAACATGCTGCCCTTCATCCAGGTCTATCTGCGCGAGGCCGCGCCGGTGCTGGAGAGCAAGCGCCTGATGGAGACCCTGCGCGAAACCACCCTGCGCGACCCCATGACCGGCCTGCACAACCGCCGCTTCCTGCAGGAATACGCCGACAACCTGACCAGCTACACCGACCGCAACAAATCCGCCTTCTCCGTGCTCATGGCCGACCTGGACTTCTTCAAGCAGGTCAACGACACCCACGGCCACGAGGCCGGAGATGCCACCATCAAGCAACTGGCCACCCTGTTCATGCAGACCGTGCGTCAGTCCGATTTGGTGATACGCTACGGCGGCGAGGAATTTCTCATTCTGCTGCGCGACCTCACGCCCGAGGCGGCCATGGAAACCGGCGAGAAGATCCGCCAGGCGGTGGAGAACACCAAGTTCCAGATCGCCGGTGGCAGCATCAGCAAGACCCTGTCCATTGGCATAGCCAACTACCCCAGCGACAGCGCCACCTTCTGGCAAACGGTAAAATACGCCGACGTGGCCCTGTACAAGGCCAAGGAAACCGGCCGCAACCGGGTCATCCAATTCGCCCCGGAGATGTGGGAGGGGGAAGGGGCCTATTAAAAAGTTCGAACCTAAAAAGAGCATTTGGCCACAGAGCCACAGAGCGCACAGAGAAAAATCAATGTGTTGGAAAGCGAACATTCAACACCTTCTAGGTGAGCCTGGTCTGATAGGTAACTCTTTGAAACAACTCTGTGATCTCTGTGTCTCTGTGGCTTAACTGAGGAATATAGGTTGAAGTTTGAAACAACGGTGCCGCTGCTGTTTGCCCCCTCTCACCCCGGGAGAGGGCTGGGGTGAGGGTGAAAGCTTGAAGGGTGAAAGAGTGGCCTCGCGAGTCGCGCAGCAAGCTGCCCTCCCACACTACTTTGCGGTCTCTGCGTCCATCTTTTGCTTCCGGCTTGGCCGGGTTAGGAATGTCTGTGTCTGAATTGAAAAATGATCGTTTTCTGCGCGCCCTGCTGCGCCAGCCCGTCGATGTCACCCCGGTGTGGATGATGCGCCAGGCCGGGCGTTATCTGCCCGAATACCGCGCTACCCGGGAGAAGGCCGGCAGCTTCCTCGATCTGTGCAAAAACCCCGAGCTGGCCTGCGAGGTCACCCTGCAGCCGCTGCGGCGCTACCCGCTGGATGCCGCCATCCTCTTCTCCGATATACTCACCGTGCCTGATGCCATGGGCCTGGGGCTGTATTTTGAAGAGGGCGAAGGCCCCCGCTTCAAGCGCCCGATCCAGGATGAAGCCGCGGTAAAGCGACTGCCAATCCCCGAGATAGAAAGCGAGCTGGGCTATGTGATGGACGCGGTACGCACCATCCGCCGCGAGCTGGCCGGCAGCGTACCCCTGATCGGCTTCTCCGGCAGCCCCTGGACCCTGGCCACCTACATGGTCGAGGGCGGTTCCAGCAAGAACTTCGCCAAGGTCAAGGGCATGATGTTCGACCGCCCGGATCTGATGCATGAACTCCTGGCCAAGGTCGCCAGCGCGGTGATCGACTACCTCAACGGCCAGATTGCCGCCGGTGCCCAGGCGGTGATGCTGTTCGACACCTGGGGCGGGGTGCTCAGCCCGCGCGACTACCGCAACTTCTCCCTGACCTACATGGAGCGCATCATCGCCGGCCTGACCCGCGAGAGCGAGGGCCGAGCGGTGCCGGTAATCCTGTTCACCAAGGGCGGCGGCGAATGGCTGGAGCTGATGGCCGACGCCGGTGCCGACGCCCTCGGCCTGGACTGGACCAGCGATATCGGCGAGGCGCGCGCCCGCGTCGGTGACCGCGTCGCCCTGCAGGGCAACATGGACCCCTGCATCCTCTACGCCTCGCCCGAACGCATCCGCGAGGAGGTTGCCTCGGTGCTGGCGGGCTTCGGCCCCGGTGCAGGCCATGTTTTCAACCTCGGCCACGGCATCCATCCCGGCATCGACCCGGACCACGCCGGGGCCTTCATTCAGGCGGTACACGAGCTGAGCCCTCAATACCACGGCGGTTAGAGAAGGGTTCGCCCATAAACGCGAATCAACGTCTATTCAGGGCGTTGAGCGGTCAATCCTGGGCGAGCTGGAATACTTACCAACAGCATGCAGACCAAGGGCTGAGCGGCATAACCTGAAATGGTTGCCGAAAGCCTTTGCCTCCATGGGCGGGCTCAGTCTTCAACAATCTGCCAACAGCGACTCGATCATCGATTGGGCCTGGCCCAGGTAGCTGCCGCCGAACAGGTTGGCGTGGTTGAGGATGTGGTAGAGGTTGTACAGGGTCTTGCGGGTCTTGTAGCCCGCATCCAGCGGCCAGACCTGGTTATAGGCGGTGTAGAAGTCGCGCCCGAGGCCGCCGAACAGCTCGGTCATGGCAATCTCCGCCTCGCGGTCGCCGTAATACACCGCCGGGTCGTAAATCACCGGCATCCCCTGTCGGTCATAGCCCAGATTACCGCCCCAGAGGTCACCGTGCAGCAGGGAGGGTGCCGGGCGGTGGTCGATCAAGGCCGGAAAACGCTCCAGTAACTGCTCCGCCCGCGCCAGTGGCCGCGCCGCGAGCAGGCCCTTGCGTTGCAGCAGCTTCAGCTGGGGACCGAGCCGCCGCTCGCGCCAGAAGTCGATCCACTGGTCACACCAGGCATTGGCCTGCGGGGTGGAGCCGATGTGGTTGTCGCGCCACCAGCCAAAGCGCTCGGCCTGGCAGCCATGCAGCCGGGCCAACTGGCGGCCGGCCTCGGCACCATCTCCTCGCCCGCCCAGATCGATGTATTCCAGGACGATGAAACTCTGCCCGGCGTCAATGCCGCTACAGAGCGGCCGGGGCACGCGGATCGCCCCGGTATCGGCCAGGGCGTGCAGGCCTGCCGCCTCGGCCTCGAACATCTCGAGCCGGTCGGCCCGGTTGAGCTTGACGAACCAGTGCTGATCGCCCTGGCTCAGCATCAGGGCATCGTTGATGCAGCCGCCACCAAGATGACGGCTCTGATCGGGGGTAAAGGGTCGTCCGCTGTGCTGGCGGATCTGTTCGATGATCGCTTGCATGGGCAAGAGTCTATGGCATGCGCACGCGGACCTCCAGCGCTCACAGCTCCAGCGGACGCACCGGCATCTGCAGCCAGGAGTCGTCCCTGCGCCAGTCGAACTCGGGCTTGTCGACGTAGAGTTCCACCTCGTTGCCATCAGGGTCGTGCAGGTAGAGGCTGTAGGTGATGCCGTGATCGGCCATGCCGTCAATCTGCGCGCCCTCGCGCTCTATACGTTGTTTCGCCTGGCGCAACTGCTCCAGACTGTCGCCTACCTTCCAGCCGACATGATAAAGCCCGATGCGCCTGCCCTGCGGCAGCCCCTGCGCTGATTCGCCGACCTCGATCAGCAGCAGTTCGTGGTGGGTGCGGCCACCGCTGAGCAGCAGGGCCTTGCCCCTGAACAGCTTGCCGACCTTCTGCAGGCCAACGATGTTCTGATAGAACTTCTGAGCACGCGCCAGGTTGCGCACGTAGAAGACGACATGGCCGAGTTCGGTCATCGCTGTTTACTCCGTTCACTCAAGAGGACGCAAAGTTCGCCGAGAAGCGCAGAGTACGCAGAGTTGAAGAGCATAACCATCAATATCTCTGCGCTCCTTTGCGTTCTCTGCGTCCCGATCTATTCCAAACTCTGTTGCAGCCGGTTTTGCACCCGGGCGGCATTGAGTTGTTCGGGGTTGAGGATCTCGGGGTAGAGACGCCAGTGGTGCTCCAGCGACTGGGCCTGGATGTGCAGTTGATGCTCCAGCCAGTCGCGCTGGGTTTCGCTCAAGCCCTGCAGGGTCAGCAGGCTGGGGGCGACCCAGGCGAAGTAGTCCTGCACCAGCCTGGTGTGCTCCGCATCGGGCCAGTGAGGGGTCAGCAGCAGGGCGGGAAAGGCCTCGGCGGAGAGTTCCTCGTCGTGCTCGCGGATCAGGCCGCTGCCATCGCTTTGGCGCTCCACCCAGTGCTTGTGGATGTTGAAGCCGGCCCGGCGCTTGACCTGGCTCTCCACCGGCGCGGCCTGGGGATAGCGGCGCTGGCTGGGCAGGCCCTCGCCGCCCAGGGTGCATTGCCAGCGACGCGGTTCGGGCGAGGGTCTGGCGCTGCCGGGCAGGCGGCTGTCGAGCAGGGCCAGTGGGCGGCCTTCGGGGTCGAGCAGCCACAGCTCCAGGCTGTCGGCCAGGGCGAAGGGGATCTGTCGGGCGTCTTCGGCCACCCGCTCCATCAGTGCATCGCCGATGCGGGTGAGTTCGCCGTCGTCGAAATCGGGGGCCAGCGGGCGCTTGACCAAGCCCTCCTCCTCGGACCAGAGGCCGTAGCGGCAAAAACCGCTGCTGTTGGATTCCCGATTCAGAGACCCCCATCCGCCGCTCATGCTGATGTGCACCTGCAGGTCCCAGACCACGCCGTTGGAGCTGATGGCCCGGCCCTGGTCAGCCTCGATCACCTGCAACACCCCGAGAAAGGGGTTGACCCTGCGGATGGCGTAACAGCGTGTCTCGCCGGGGGCAAGCATCAGAGCCCGAGCCGTTGGCGGACCCGCTGCATGAGCCCATCGGCCAGTTCCTGCAATTCGGGGGGGATCACCTCGTAGAGGTATTCCAGCTCATCCAGCACCCTATTCAACTGATCCTGGTCGAGTCGCTCCAGCTGGCCACTCACCTGTTGCAGGTAGCCGTAGGGATCGACGCCGTTCATTGCAGAACCTCAGCCTGAGGGCTCTGATCGTACTCGGCCTGAAGGTGATCCGGGTTGACGCAGAGGCGGTTGCCGCAGGTCTGTCGCACCCGTACGCCCGGCGGGAGTTCCTCGTGGTGGGCGATGAAGCTGGCCTGTGCGGCACTGACCGTGCGCCGACCCTGGGCGTCGCTGATCATCATGCGGCCGTGGCCACTGTTGGCGATCTGCCCCTGCCACTCCCAGCAGCTGGTGTCCGGATTGATCTGCACCTGAAGTCGGATCAGGCCGCGCAGGCGAAGGGATGAGTGCATGGCAACTACCTCCGATAGTCCGCCAAGGTCAAAGGGCGGCCTCGATGGCCCGGGTGATGGTCTTGCCCAGGGGTTCTTCACGGCTTTGCCAGCTGCCGACCAGGCGTCCCTGACGATCGAGCAGGTATTTGTGGAAGTTCCATCTGGGTGTCTCGCCGGAGGCCTCACCGAGGGCGCGGCAGAAGGGGTGGGCCTTGCCGGCCTTGACCGAGGTCTTGCCGTACATGGGGAACTCCACCCCGTAGGTCAGGCGACAGAAGGCCTTGATGCTCTTCTCGTCGCCGGGCTCCTGGTTGGCGAAATCATTGGAGGGGAACCCCACCACCAGCAGGCCGCGCTCGCGGTAACGGGCATAGAGTTTCTCCAGGTCATCGTACTGATCGGTGAAGCCGCAGCGGCTGGCGGTGTTGACTACCAGCACCACCTTGTCGCGGAACTGCTGGCAGAGGTTGTCGACCTGGTCGCTGTCGAGGCGGTGGTGCTCGTAATCGGCCCCGGTGTGGCAGACGGGGGCTTTCTCGGACGCCTGTACCGCCCCGAGCAACCCGGCGAGGGCAAGCAGTGTGATTATCGACTTGAACATGGGGTATCCTCCGGCGAGTTTGCAGGGTTGTTCGCGACCTTTCTGCTATCGGGCATCAAGCCTGACGGTAGGCCCAGACCAGATAGAGCGGGTCGGCGAAGGCCGACTTGCCGTAGTGGGGGTCGTCCTCGGGCCGTGGCAGGCCGCGCAGGGAGAGGCTGTGCAGATCTGCGAAGTCGTTTTCGAGGAAATACTCGGAGACCAGTCCCATGCGCTCGAACTCGTGCAGGTCGCTCCACAGGGCAATGCTCTTGGTGGGGAACCAGCGGTTGGAGAAGCTGACGACGCAGATACCGCCGGGGCTGAGCACCCGGTGCACCTCGGCAAATACCTGCAAGGGGTCGGTCAGGTATTCCACCGAGGCGCTACAGATCACGGCATCGAAGCTGGCGTCGGTGAAAGGCAGCACCGGCTTGCGGTTGAGGTCCTGCCGCAGACAGCGGTCCAGACGCGGGTTGGCGTCCAGCTCTTCCGCGTTCATGCCCAGACCGGTGACCTGCTCGAACTCCATCTCCGGCGGCAGATGGGAGTCCCAGCTGGCCATCAGGTCGAGTACCCGCTGGCGTCCGCCAAGCAGCTGCCGGTACTGCCCCTCCAGCTCCCTCAGGCAGCGCCGGTCCAGGTGCTGCACCATGCGCGACAGGCTATAGAAGATGCCATCGGCGTTGTAGTCCACCCGGCGCAGGGCATCCTTGCTGAGAAACCGGGTCGGCCCCTGGCTTGAGCGCACCTGCATGCCCGGGCCGAGCAGCATGTCGTTGATCACCTCATTGCAGCGGCCACCGTGCTCGTCGCCGGTCGGCTGGAGGTCGATAATCTCGGCCTGAATCCTGGCATTGTAGCGGGCCATGGGGTGGCTGAGGTCCACCTCCAGGCCATCCGGGTCGGTATCGAGCACGCGCATGGGCTGCATGTTGCCACGGAAGATATCGCTCACCCCGGCGATCATCCCCTTGGGATAGAAACGGCCGATTTGTGGCTCCAACCGACTGCCATCCAGGCGACGGCCGTGGAACCGATCGGCCTTGATGCGCATTGGCTTGCGCGTCTGCCAATCGCCGAGTTGCTCGCATTTGGCCAGATCGAGCCGGGTACTGGCGCGGCTGCCTTGGGGCTGCTCTCTCAGGCCCTGTTGCAGTTCCGGCGGCAGCAGGTCCAGATCCCGCCAGACGTTGAATTTGGGTACATGCCAGATCTCACTGTGTCGGCCCTGCTCGCTGCGCCAATCGGCGCGAAAGGCCAGGTGGGCCAGGCTGTGCTGGGTCAGTCGGGGTTCGCTCATGATGGGTGCTCCTGGGATTCAGATCGGCCCCTGGGGTGCCAGATGATCGGGATAGGGGGCAAACAAATGCTGCTCCGCCAGCCACTCATGGGGGTGGCGGCGCAGGTGATGGCGCAACAGGGTGAGGGGGGCCTGGAGCGACACCCGCTGCTCGCGATAGGCCTCGAACAGCTCCAGCAGCTCACGCTTGTCTTCCGCGTCCAGTTGCTGCTTGAAGAAGCCCATGACATGCTGCAATACATTGACCATGCGGCCACGGCTTGGGGTCAGGGTCATCACCTGCATGAAGCGCTGGAAATAACGCCCCGCCCGCTCGGCCTGGTCGTTGCGGTCAGGGTCGGCCACCAGTTGGCCCAGCTCGCGGTAATAGCTATCGCCGCGGGCCATCAGCTGGAGCTTGTGGCTGGCGTGAAACCGCTCCAGGGCGGCCTTGTCACTCTGTATATCGGCCATGCTTCGCCAGCGATGGTGGGCAAATACCCGCTCAAAGAAGCCATCTCGCAGATGCGGGTCGTTGAGCCGACCTTCCTCTTCCAGCGGCAGCAGGGGCAGGTTCTGCTGGAGAAATCGGGCAAACAGGCCGGTGCCCTCGCGGACCTTGTGGCCGGTCTCGGCGTCCTCCACCGAGAGGCGCTCCAGGCCACAGCTGGGCGAGGACTTCTTCAGGATAAAGCCATCCAGTTGCACCAGCCGGGACCGCTGAAGCCGGGCAAACTCCTGCATCTGCTCGGTATAATCCTGCGCCGCATCCCGCGTCTGCACCAGGCGTATCTGTCCCTGCCGCCGCCGCAGATGGAGGGTCGGTCGGGGCACCGGCAGGCCGATGCCGGTTTCCGGGCAGAAGGCCTCAAGCTCGGCGAATCGGGCCAGGCGGTCGGTCACCAGCTGATTGCGGCAATGACCGCCGTCGTAGCGCACCGCCTGACCCAGCAGGCAGGCGCTGACGCCGATCTTGGGCTTGTGGTTCATCGGGCACCTCGTGCAATCTGATCTTGAGCAAATTATTAGACAAAATTTAGATTTTGTGCAAATATTTTTTTACACAAACCACAGAAGAGCGGCATGGACCACTTCCCCATTCGCATCATTGCCGAGCTAAGCGGCGTCCCCGCCACCACCCTGCGCGCCTGGGAGCGCCGTTATGGCCTGCTCCAACCCGGCCGCGCACCATCGGGGCACAGGCTCTACACCCCGGCGGACCTGGAACGGGTGAAGCGGGTGGTGCGCCTGCTGGATGCCGGGCTGCCCATCCGCGAGGCGGCAAAGCAGGTCAAGCAAGGCCGGGATGGCGCGCTGCCCAGCCACCCCAGAGAACACTGGCAGGTGCTGCGGCGGCGGCTGCTCAACTGCCTGGGTGGCTTTGACCAGCAGAAACTGGACGGCCTGTATAACGAGGCCCTGTCCCTATACCCCTTCGACCTGGTCTGTGAGCAGCTGATCACCCCCCTGCTGCAGGCGCTGGCAGAGCGCTGGCCGCAACGGCCCGCAGCCATCGCCGAGGAGCATTTCTTCAGCGCCTATCTGCGCAACAAGCTGGGCTCGCGCCTGCATCATGAGGCCCCGCGCAGCCGGGGCCGACCCCTACTGCTGGCCTGCGTACCGGCTGAGCGCCACGAGATCGGCCTGCTCATGTTTGCCCTGGCCCTGCTCGGGCGCGGCTACCGGGTCATCTACCTGGGGCCGGACCTGCCCCTGGAGCAGATCGGCCCCGTGGTGGAGCGCACCGGCGCGGTGGCCGTGGTGCTCTCCGCCACCACCCGAATGCCGGACCTTTCTGCCCTGAGTGAGCTGATCGACCGGCTCGGCATACCCCTGTGTCTGGGCGGTGCCCAGGCCGAGGCCCAGGCCGAGCCGATCCGCGCCTGCGGTGCCTACCCCATCGGCGGCCAGATCCCCCTGGCCCTGAGCCTGATCGAGCAACTGGCACCTGCCCATGGCTGACCCCTGCCTATCACCAGATGCGCCCTCGGCAATCGCCCCCAGGCGCGTGCTACACTGGTTTCGCCGTGACCTGCGCCTGGCCGATAACCCGGCCCTGGAGGCTATCGGTCAACGCGGCGACTCGCTACTGGCGGTCTATATCCACGCCCCCGAGGAAGAGGCCCCCTGGCAGCCCGGCGCGGCCAGCCGCTGGTGGCTGCACCACAGCCTGGCGGCGCTGCGCGATCGCCTGGCCCGGCAGGGTATCTGCCTGCTGTTTTTTCATGGAGAGACAGGCCCTATCCTGAGTCGGCTCTGCGCCCAGCTGGGGATAGACACCCTCAGCTGGAACCGCCGCTACGAGCCCCGACTCTGGCAGCGGGATCAGCTGCTGGCCGAGGCCCTCAGTGCCCAGGGGCTGGCCCTGGAGGCATGGGATGACGGCGTACTTTGCCCGCCGGGGCAGCTGCTCAATCAACAGGGACGGCCCTACCGGGTGTATGGCCCCTTCATGCGCCGCCTGCGCCTGTTGACCGACAGCGCCCCGCTGCCGCTGGGCCCACCGCTGCCGCCCCGGCTGCGGCCCCTGCCGCTGGATCAGGCCCTTGCTCCGGGTTGTAGCCTGGAGCAACTGGGCCTGCTCGATGCCCAACCCTGGCATGAAAAACTGCATGACCACTGGCAACCGGGGGAGGGTGCCGCCTGGGCACGGCTGGAGGGGTTCTTGCAAGCCCCCATCGACCACTACGCCGAGGACCGCGACCGCCCCGACCGGGCCGGTACCAGCCGCCTCTCGCCCCATCTGCATTTCGGCGAGATCAGCCCGCAGCGGGTGCTGGGCAATGTGCAGCCGCTGCTGGCCGGTGAGGGCGGCGGCCGGCCCGGGCAGTCGGCCGAGCGTCTGTACAACCAGCTGGGCTGGCGTGAGTTCGCCCGCCACCTGCTGTGGCATTTTCCGGATAGTGATTTGCAGTCTCTGGATGGCCGTTTCGATGCCCTCTGGCAGGAGGATGCCGAGTGGCTGCGACGCTGGCAGGACGGCCGCACCGGCATCGCCCTGGTGGATGCCGGCATGGCCGAGCTGTGGCAGAGCGGTTGGATGCACAACCGGGTACGCATGGTGGCGGGCTCATTGCTGACCAAGAACCTGGGCATCCCCTGGCAGGCCGGGGCACGCTGGTTCTGGGATACCCTGGTGGACGCCGATCTGGCCAACAACAGCCTGGGTTGGCAGTGGATCGCCGGTTGCGGGGCCGATGCCGCGCCCTATTTCCGCGTCTTCAACCCCCAGCTGCAGGCCAAGAAGTTCGACCCCCAAGGCCGCTATCAGGCCCGCTGGCTGGGCAGCGACCCCCTGCCCGAGCCGATCATCGATCTCGCCAGCAGTCGGACCCAGGCCCTGGCCAGATACCAAGGGATGCGGCAGTCCAATCCCGCCTGACCTGGGGTGGAAGGCCTGACAGCCAGCGCCGCAAACTGACCTGCCACCACCCTGCCCTGGACCTATCGATCCGATTGGCTGAGGTTTGTGGATCATCGGGAGTAACTACTCAGACCCTCAAGCCCCTCGCCCCTTTGAGGAAACCACTGTGGTAGAGAGTTGGTCTCCCCCTTTGCAAAAGGGGGATTGAGGGGGCTTTTGGCGCTGCTAGGAGCCTGTCGGGTTTAGGATGCGCCTACTGCGCCGGTGGGAAGAACGGCCCAGAATTATTTTAAACATTGGCCCCGATTTTTCGTTGCGTAGGGAAACTTAGCGCCTCAAAATCGTGAAAATTTGTTCTCGTTCTCCCACCTTGCTCGCTACGGGCACCTAAACCCGATAGTTACGCGGGAGCTGAAGAAATCCCCCCTGCCCCCCTTTGAAAAAGGGGGGAGATTTGAATAGCCCCCCCCTTTGTGAAAGGGGGGGTTGAGTAGCCCCCTTTGTAAAGAGGGGATTTGAATAGCCCCTTTGTAAAGGGGGGCATTTGCACCTCTCCTTGGGGATGAGAGTCGGCGAGTAGTTACCCTGGCAGGGTCTTGGGGCCGCATCCGGTTTCAGCTTCCGCTTGAGCCGGGTTAGGATAGTGGCCGAAGCCATGATCCAATCACCCCAGGAGCAACCCCATGCGTACAACCCATCTTCCGATCCCCCGCGCACTGATCTCTCTGGCCCTGGGCCTGTGCCTGGCACTGCCGGGCCTGGCCTCTGCCAGCAACTTCATCACCATAGGCACCGGCGGCGTCACGGGCGTCTATTACCCCACCGGCGGGGCCATCTGCCGCCTGGTCAACAAGGGCCGCAAGCAGCATGGCATCCGCTGCTCGGTGGAGTCCACCGGCGGCTCCGTGTATAACCTCAACAGCATTCGCGCCGGGGAGCTGGATATGGGCGTGGTGCAGTCCGATTGGCAATACCACGCCTATCACGGCAGCGACCGCTTCGCCGCGCGGGGGCCGGACAAGGCGTTGCGCGCGGTGTTTTCGGTCCACGCCGAGCCCTTCACCCTGCTGGCGCGCAAGGACGCCAACATCAACACCCTGGACGACCTCAAGGGCAAGCGGGTGAATATCGGCAACCCCGGCTCCGGCCAGCGCGGCACCATGGAGGTGGTGATGCAGGCCAAGGGCTGGAGCAAGGACGATTTCAGCCTGGCCTCGGAACTCAAGGCCGCCGAGCAGGCCCGCGCCCTGTGCGACAACAAGATCGACGCCATGGTCTATGTGGTGGGTCACCCCAACGGCTCCATCAAGGAAGCCACCACCTCCTGCGAAACCCGCCTGGTGCCGGTCACCGGTGCCGAGATCGACCAGCTGGTAACGGCCAACGCCTATTACCGCAAGGCCGTCATCCCCGGCGGCATGTACAGCGGCAATCCGCAGGACGTCAACACCTTTGGCGTCGGTGCCACCTTTGTCTCCTCCACCCGCACCCCGGCCGACACCATCTATCAGCTGGTCAAGGCGGTGTTCGAGAACTTCGACGACTTCCGCAAGCTGCACCCGGCCTTTGCCAACTTGGATAAGCGGGCCATGGTTCGCGACAGCCTCTCCGCGCCCTTGCACGAGGGGGCCGAGCGCTATTACCGGGAAGCGGGATTGCTGACAGACTAAGGCGGCCCAGATGGCCCTAGGGGTGGGCGGCGGCAATCACCGCCTGACCCAGGGCCAGGCCGCCGTCGTTAGCCGGGACTTGCTGCTGGCTGAGCACCCGCAACCCGGCCGCTTCCAGGCGCTGGACCAGGACCTCGAACAGGGTCTTGTTCTGCATCACGCCGCCGGACAGGGCGATGCTGTTAAGCCCCTGGCTGGCGGCCAGTTGCCGGGCCAGTTCGCACAGGGCATCGGCCAGGCCGAGGTGGAAGCGGGCGGCGATGCGGGCCGGGGCCTCGCCCCGTTGCAGGTCTTGCAGCAGTTGCAGCCACATGGGCGCGGGGTCTAGTTCAATCAGACCAGAGTCAGAGTCGGGGGTGAGAGCGAAGGGGTAGTTTGGCTGTTGGTGATCCGCTTCGGGGCCCGACCTGCCGAGCTCTGCGTCAGTTATATCTTCACGGGCCAGGGCCTCCAGCGCCATCGCCGCTTCGCCTTCGAAGGAAATCCCACTGCGACAGATGTCCAGCACCCCGGCCACGGCATCGAACAGGCGACCACAGGAGCTGCTCAGCGGCGAGTTGAGGCCACGGTCCAGCATGTTGAGCAGCAGTGCGATGGGCTGCTGCTGGAGCCATTGGATCGGCTCCAGGTCGGGGAAGTCGGCGCAGACTCGCGCCCAGCCCAGGTGCTCGACCAGATGGGCCAGGGTATTGCGCCAGGGCTCGCGCATGGCCTGATTGCCGCCGGGCAGGCGCGCCGGTTTGAGCCGGGCCAGGCGGCGGTAGCCACGGTAGTCCGCCAGCAGAAATTCCGCCCCCCAGATGCTGCCGTCATCCCCCAAGCCCAGACCGTCCAGGGCCAGACCCAATACCTTCGGGCCATCCAGGGGCCAGGCGTTGTCCGCGAGCACGCTGGCGATGTGGGCGAAGTGGTGCTGCACCCGGATCAGCGGCAGGTTGTCGCCAGCGGCCAGGGCCTCGCCCTGGCGGCTGGACTGGTAATCCGGGTGCAGGTCGATGGCGATGCGCTGGGGCTGGTGTTGATAGAGCTGCAGATAGAGCTCCAGGGTGCGGCGGTATTCCTCGGCGGTGTGGGCCTCGTGCAGGTCGCCCAGGTGCTGGCAGAGGATGGCCTGGCCGTCCTTGAGCAGACAGAAGGTGTTTTTCAGCTCGCCGCCCATGGCCAGCACCGGCGGCAGCGCGGCGAACCCAGGCGGTAAGTTGAGCGGTGCCGGGGCGAAGCCACGGGCGCGGCGCAGCAGGCGCGGCTGGCCTGCAATAACGCGCATCACCGAATCATCCACCCGGTTGAGGATGGGGCGATCGTGCAGCACAAAGGCGTCGGCCAGGTCCTTGAGCCGATCCAGGGCCTCGGCGTTTGCGATGCACTGGGGCTCTTCGCTGAGATTGGCGCTGGTCATCACCAGCGGCCGCTCCCAATCCGCCAGCAGCAGCTGGTGCAGGGGGCTGTAGGCGAGCATGAAGCCGAGATTGGTCTGGCCGGGGGCGAGCTGGTCGGGCAGATGCTCCGGCCCGCCTGCTGCCAGCAGCAGCACCGGCGCGGCGGCGGAACTCAGCATCCCAGCCTCGGCCGGGCTGCACTGGACATAGCGGCGGATGACCTCCAGATCACGCGCCATGAGGGCGAAGGGCTTGCCCTGGCGGCGCTTGCGCTGGCGCAGCCGGTCTATCACCTCGGGGTTGGCGGCATCGCAGGCGAGGTGAAAGCCGCCTATGCCCTTGATCGCCAGAATCCAGCCCGCGGCGAGCAGGCGGCTGGCGCAGGCGATGGCGTCCTCGCCCTCCTGCAGCTCGGGTTGCGCCAGCCCGGCCTGCAGCCAGACCCGGGGGCCGCATTGTGGGCAGGCATTGGGCTGGGCGTGGAAGCGGCGATCGGCCGGGTCCTCGTATTCCGCCCGGCAGGCCGGACAGAGGGGAAAGCCGGCCATGCTGGTGTTGGCGCGGTCGTAGGGGATGCGCCGGACGATGCTCAGGCGCGGGCCGCAGTGGGTGCAGTTGGTGAAGGGATAGCGGTAGCGGCGATTGGCGGGGTCGCGAATCTCGGCGGCACAGGCAGCGCAGGTGGCGGCATCGGCGATCACGCCGGTGTGCACCTCGCCGCTGTGGCTGGGGCGGATGGAAAAGCCCGCTGGGGGCGTGGCACCGCTCAGGTCGTCGTGCCCAATCCGGTTGCGCTCGATACAATCGATTCGCGCCAGGGGCGGGGCCTCTTGCTCCAGGGCCTGGGCAAAGACCTGCAAGGCCTCTGGCCCACCCCAGACCTCGATCAGCACCCCCTCGGCATCGTTGCACACCCAGCCTGCCAGGCCCTGTGTTTGGGCCAGGTGCCAGACATGGGGCCTGAACCCCACCCCCTGCACCAGTCCCCGCACCCGAATATGCTCAGCCGAGATCACGTATCACTCGGCCCCTGGGGAATGCCTTGGGCAGATCCTTGCCGATAGGTAGCAGCTCAGGCCTTGGCAAATTCGGCGCTACAGTCTTCCCGCCAGAGGCAGGAGACCTCGGGACAGTCCTGGATGCGTTCGGTACCGAAGCACTGAGGGTTGTCTTCCGCCTCTTGGATGAGCCGAATCAGCTCGGCCTTCTTGATGCGGCCCGACTTGATTCCGAGTTGGCTGGCGAGTTTCTTGACATCCGGCATTTTGATCATGGGATAGGCTCCAGGGGACTTGGTTTTGGTTGAACAACGGCAAGATTACGCAGGTAATTTTACATAGATTTTACCCAGGGGCATCAATCTTCTTCATAGGGCTCAACCTGGGCGTCGTCCATGCTGTAACCGGCCGCGCCCAGCTCGTTGCTGGTACGCTCGATCGAAAGCCGACCTATCACCCACACCGCCTCGTACAGATTGTCGGCGGCAAGCCCGGCCCCTTGCGGCAGGCGGACGTGGACCATCTGATTGGCCGGTGGCGGCGGAACATGGATGCAGGCACCAAAATAGGGTACCAGGAAAAAACTGCTGACCTCATCCCCCTGGGTCTCCAGGGGCACCACAAAGCCCGGCATCTTCACCCGCTTGCCGGCCAGTTCCTCCACCACCGGGGCGATCTTCCACACCGCCTTGAGTTCGCGCATGAACTCCTCGGCGCGGGGGTCGTTGTCCTCCATCTGATCCAGGTCGTATTTCTCGAACAGGCCCTCGGGATTGAAGTCCTCCGGCACCAGGGCGTCCCAGCTCAGCTCCTCTGCCGGGGGCTCGGCCGCAGACTCAGCCAGGACCGGGGCGAGGGGCGCCATGGCGAGGACAGCAAGACCGAGCAGGAGAGACAGCAACAGGGATTTAGACTTCATCAGAGATAATCCAGAAACAGGCCAATAAAGATGAACATGCCGAACCAATTGTTATGCAAAAAGGCCTCGAAGCAGGGCTTGGGCTGGCGCTCGCGAATCAGCCATTGCTGATAGAGCACCGAACCGCTCGCCGCCAGCAGGCCCAGATAATAGGCCAGGCCCAGCCCCAGGCGCAGCCCCAGGGCCAGCAGCAGGCCCAGCATCAGCAGCTGCAGCAGGCCGATGATCAGCCGATCATGCCGCCCGAACAGGATGGCGGCGGATTTGACGCCGATCTTCAGATCGTCCTCCCGATCCACCATGGCGTACTGGGTATCGTAGATCATCGCCCAGATCACCGCTGCGGCATAGAGCAGCCAGCCCTCGGCTGGCACCGCCTCGGTCACGGCGGTGAAGGCCATGGGCACGGCCCAGCCAAAGGCCATGCCCAACACCAGCTGGGGCAGGTGAGTAAAGCGTTTCATGAAGGGATAGAGCGCCGCCAGGGCCAGGGCCACCAGGGACAGGGCGATGGTGGTCCAGTTGAGCAACAGCACCAGGCCGAAGGAGGCCAGAGCGAGCAGGGCGAACAGCAGCAGCGCCTCGCCCGCGGAGATGGCCCCGGTGGCCAGGGGTCGCCTGCGGGTGCGGCTGACATGACCGTCGATATGACGGTCGGCATAGTCGTTGATGGCGCAACCGGCCGAGCGCATCAGCACCCCACCGAGCACAAAGATCAGCACCAGCGACCAGTCCGGCCGCCCCGCCGAGGCAATCCACAGGGCCCAGAGCGGCGGCCAGAGCAGCAGATAGATGCCAATCGGCCGCCGGATGCGGATCAGGTCGGCATAGGCCGACCAGCGGCCGGGCCGAGGTGGGGTGATCTTGATGGGTGGTAACTCTGTCATGGATCTGGATTCAATACCAAGACGCCGAGGGGCAGCCCCCGGCCGGTGGAAACTCGGTTGTTTGTCTATAGCGGCCCGTATCTTAACCCGTACACCTCAGGGGATTAACCGCCCTTGCCTGATTTCCAGCTCCGACAGGAATACCTCGTTCACCAACAAGGGCTTGCCGGCAAAGCGGAACAGGGTGCGGCGGCCCCAGAGCCGCTCCGGGCGCTGTGCCAGTCCGGCCACGGCCTTTTCGTACAGGCTCTGGCCCGGTTGCAGGCGGGCAAACTCCATCAGACCGCGCTCGGCGCTGGGGTCGGCAAACAGCAACGCCCCCAGCGGACGATTGCCCAGCCGGGTCAGCCGCCGCGCCGCGCCGCGCAGGCTGGTGAGCGGGATCAGGCTGCGGGCGAACACCCAGGTCTGATCGCCGCAGTTGAGTCTGACCTCGCGCACCAACGCCAGCCGCCCGGGGTGCAAGGCCAGCCGCGCCGCCTCGCTGGGCAGCGGTCGGTGGCGGCGCTGCTCCAGCAGCTGCACGCCAAAGCCCTGCCCACAGGCGGCCTGCAGGCGCCGGGTCAGGGAGCCGCTATCCTCCAGCCAATCCCGCATCGGCGCCGACGGCAGCATGTGGCCAGCCAAACGGCCATGCCATTGCGGCTCGCTGCGGCTGGAGTGTGCACTAGCAAAAGGAGATAAGCTGGTCACTGCTGTTAGATATTTCAGTCCGCAAATGAACGCAAATTAACGCGCAATGGCAAAAAAATTGCTCAGGAGCGCGGGCCGCTGGCCCGCCAGTGCAGGCGAGACGCCAGCAGAATTCAGCGCCACCCATCTCCACCAACCCCTCGACTCTGGCCTCCTGCTTCGTTCTGCATCCGTGCAATCATCTCCCCGGAGTGGCGAGGGGCTTTGGCCCTCATTCTTCTCTGCGCCCTCTGCGCTTCTTAGCGTTCTCTGCGTCCGCTTTAATCATTGTCGCACTCAGACGCGGCCATAATCCAGCCGCTGGCCGACCCAGCGGGCAATCAGGGGCTGGGCCGCCTGGGGGTGCTCGCGCAACAGTTCGTCGGCCAGCTGCTGGGCCTGGGGCACCAGGGCGTCGTCCTGCACCAGATCGGCGATGCGCATGCGCACCGCGCCGGTCTGGCGCGAGCCCAGCACCTCGCCGGGGCCGCGCAGCTCCAGGTCGCGGCGGGCGATATGAAAGCCGTCGTTGGTCTCGCGCATCACCTCAAGGCGGGCGCGGGCGTTTTCGCTCAGGGGGGCCTTGTAGAGCAGCAGGCAGTGGCTCTCCACCGAGCCACGGCCGACCCGGCCGCGCAGCTGGTGCAGCTGGGCCAGGCCCAGCCGCTCGGGGTTTTCGATGATCATCAGGCTGGCGTTGGGCACATCCACCCCCACCTCGATCACCGTGGTGGCCACCAGCAGATCCAGCTCGGCGTTCTTGAATGCCAGCATCATCGCCTCCTTTTCCGACGGCTTGAGGCGGCCATGGACCAGGCCGATGCGCAAGTCGCTCAGGGCCTCGCTCAGCTCGGCGGCGGTCTGCTCGGCGGCCTGGCACTGCAAGGCCTCGGATTCCTCGATCAGGGTGCAGACCCAGTAAGCCTGACGCCCATTCATGCAGGCCCGCTCCACCCGCTGGATCACCTCGGCGCGGCGGCTGTCGGGCAGGGCGACGGTGTTCACCGGGGTACGCCCCGGCGGCAGCTCGTCGATCACCGAGATGTCCAGGTCGGCATAGGCGGTCATCGCCAGGGTGCGCGGGATGGGGGTGGCGGTCATCACCAGCTGATGGGGCACGCGGCCATCCCCGCTGCCCTTTTCGTGCAGGGCCAGACGCTGATGCACGCCGAAGCGGTGCTGTTCATCGACGATCACCAGGCCCAGGGCGTGAAAGCGCACCTCCTGTTGGAACAGGGCATGGGTGCCGATGATCAGCTGCAGCTCGCCGCTGGCCAGGGCCGCCAGCCGCTCCTTGCGCTCCGCTCCCTTGGCGCGACTGCTGAGGTAACCCACGCGCACCCCCAGCGGCCCCAGCCAGCCGCTGAGGTTACGCTGATGCTGCTCCGCCAGCAGTTCGGTGGGGGCCATCAGCGCCGCCTGGGCACCGGCCTCCACCGCCTGCAGTGCCGCCAGGGCCGCCACCAGGGTCTTGCCCGAGCCCACATCCCCCTGCACCAGGCGCAGCATGGGCACCGGCTGGGCCAGGTCGCGGCCGATCTCGCTACTGACCCGCCGCTGCGCGCCGGTGAGCGAGAACGCCAGCCCGGCGAGCAGGCCCTGACAGAGGCGGCCATCGCCCGCCAGCGCCGGTGCCAGCTGGCTGCGCTGGTGCTGACGTAGCTGGCGCAGGGACAGCTGATGGGCCAGCAGTTCCTCCAGCACCAGACGCCGACGGGCGGGGAAATCACCCCCCTCCAACAGGGCCAGCGGGGTCTGCGGCGGGGGCCGGTGGATGAAGCCCAGGGCCTCGCCCAGGCTGGGAAGGTCAAAGCGCTGGCGGATGGGTTGGGGCAGGTGTTCCGGCAGGCACAACTGGCCAGAATCCAGCAGGGTCAGGGCCTTGTCGGTGAGATCGCGCCAGCTGAGCTGGTGCATGCCCTCGGTGGTGGGATAGATGGGGGTCAGGCTTTCTTCCACCGCCTCGATCTGGCCGGGCTGTACCCGGCGGTATTCCGGGTGGATGATCTCCAGACTGGCGGGGCCGGGGCGCACCTCGCCAAAGCAGCGCAACCGCGCCCCCGGCACCAGATTGTGCTGCTGCGCCGGGGAGAAGTGGAAGAAGCGCAGGAACAGGGCACCGCTGCCATCGGCCAGGCGCACCAGCAGGGAGCGCCGCCGCCCCTGCTTGACCTGAACCAGCTCCACCTCGCCTTCGATCACCGATTGGTCACCGGGGCGCAGGCTGCCAATGGGGGTTAGCCGCGTACGGTCCTGGTATCTCAGGGGCAGATGGAACAGAATGTCCTGTACCGAGTGGATCTCCAGTCGCGCCAGCTTCTCCACCGTCTTCGGGCCTATGCCCTTGAGATGGGTCAGCGGCAGGGGCTGTGGGTCGGCTGCGGGCATGGCTCAGTTTCCATCCCGGTTGGGCCGGGGTTGTATGCACAAGGGGGCAAACATGATCTTTCAACAGGGCCTGGTGTTCGATACCTCCGGCCGGGGCAGCTACAACATCACCCAGACGGTGGCCAAGGTGGTGGCCGAAAGCGGTCTGCGCCGGGGGCTGTGCCAGGTATTTGTACAGCATACCAGCGCCTCGCTGATGCTGTGCGAAAACGCCGACCCGACGGTGCGCAGGGACCTGGAGATGATCCTCTCCCGCCTGGCCCCGGATGCCGACCCCGGTTACCGCCACACCCTGGAGGGGCCGGACGATATGTCGGCGCACATCCGCTCCATCCTGACCAAGATGGACCTGTGCCTGCCGGTGCGCGACGGCCACCTGGCCCTGGGGGGCTGGCAGGGTATATTCCTCTATGAGCACCGCAGCCAGCCGCAGATGCGCTCCCTGCTGGTGACCCTGAACGGCGAATAGCCCGCAGGGCTCAGCCCAGGACCATCACCGCGTCCATCTCCACCCCAGCGTCCTTGGGCAGCGAGGCCACGCCGACGGCGGCGCGGGCCGGATAGGGCTGCGCAAAGTACTCGGCCATGACCTGGTTGACCAGAGGGAAGTGGCTCAGATCGGTGAGAAAGATGTTCAGCTTGACGATGTCCGCCAGGGAGCCGCCGGCCGCCTCGGCAACGGCGCTGAGGTTGTCGAACACCCGCCGCACCTGCGCCTCCATGCCGCCCTCCACCATCTGCATGGTCGCGGGCACCAGGGGGATCTGCCCGGACAGATAGACCGTATCCCCCACGCGCACGGCCTGAGAATAGGTGCCTATGGCTTGGGGGGCCTGTTCGGTCGAGATGATCTGTTTGTTCATGGAAACTCCCACATTCAAAGTTTGAAGTTTGAAGAGTGAAGTTAGAAGTGCGGTCGCCTGCGGCGGTTTTTTTAAGATAAGGGCCGAAGGCCACATCTTTCACACTTCAAACTTCACCCTTCACTCTTTGGCTTCAGCCAAGCGTCCGGCTGATGCGAATCACGTCCGGGATGGTGCGGATGCGGCGCATGATGTTGGCCAGGTGCTTGCGGTTTTTCACCTCGATGATCAGGATCAGGGTCGAGGTGAGGCCGTCGCGCTCCTCGATGGCGACGTTCTCGATGTTGGAGCCCAGCTCGGCGATGGAGGCGGCCACCGTGGCCAGCACGCCGCGTTGATTGCCCACGGCGACGCGGATCTCGGTGGGGAAGTCGTTGTCTATGCCCGCCTCCCAGTCCAGCTCCAGCCAGCTCTCCCGCACCTTGCCCTCATGCAGGTTGGGGCACTCCTGACGGTGCACCACCATGCCCTTGCCGGGATTGAACACGGCGGTGATGGCATCCCCTGGGATGGGCCGACAGCACCTGGCGTAGTTTACCACCACCCCCTCGGTGCCCCTGATCACCAGCGGGTCGCTGTTGTGGTCGCGATAGCTGCCCTCGGGCAGGGTGCCTCCGGCCTGACCGGTAAGCCGCTGGGCCACCAGCAGGGGCATGCGGTTGCCCAGGGCTATGTCCACCAGCAGGCTGTCCAGGGAGTCGATCTTCCACTCCGCCAGGGCCTGTTCGATGACACCTATGCTGATCTGCTCCAGGCAGCTGCCGTAGGCGCGCATCTCCTTGTCCAGCAGGCGGCGGCCCAGGTCCATGGCCTCCTGTTGCTTGATATTCTTCAGGTAGGCGCGGATGTAGCCACGGGCCTTGCTGGTGGCGACGAAATTGAGCCAGGCGGGATTGGGCACGGCCCCCTCGCTGGTGATGATCTCCACCGTCTGGCCGTTGTGCAGACGGGTACGCAGAGGGGTCAGACGGCGGTCGATACGGGCCGCCACACAGCTATCCCCCACCCGCGAATGCACCGCATAGGCAAAGTCGATCACCGTGGCACCACGGGGCAGTACCAGGATATCGCCCTGGGGGGTGAACACATAGACCTCGTCGGGGAACAGATCGATCTTGACGTTCTCCAGGAACTCCATGGAATCACCCACCCCGCTCTGTAGCTCCAGCAGGCTGGAGAGCCATTCCGAGGCACCACGCGGCAGGGTGTCGCGGCCGTTGCGCGGGGTCTTGTAGATCCAGTGGGCGGCGATGCCACACTCGGCCAGCTGGTGCATCTCGCGGGTTCGGATCTGGATCTCGATGGGAAAGCCGCTGGGGCCGATAAGGATGCTGTGCAACGACTGATAGCCATTGGCCTTGGGGATGGCGATATAGTCCTTGAAGCTGCCCGGCTTGGGCTTGTACAGGTTATGCACCACGCCGAGCACCCGATAACAGGTATCGACAGAATCGACGATGATGCGAAACGCCAGCACGTCGGCCAGTTCCGACAGGGACAGGTGCTTGTCGCGCATCTTGCGATAGACGCTGTAGGGGTTCTTCTCCCGGCCGTAGGATTCGTTCTCTATGCCCTCCTGCTGCAGGCGCAGGCGCAGGGCGTGTTCGATGTGACTGAGGATCTCCTTGCGGTTGCCGCGATTGCGCCGGATGTGTTCCTTGATCACCGCATAGCGCCGGGGCCAGTGCGCCTTGAAGCCCAGTGCCTCCAGCTCCTGACGCATGCTGTTGATGCCAAAGCGGTTGGCGATGGGGGCGTAGATCTCCAGGGTCTCCTTGGCGATACGCCGCTTCTTCTCCGGCCGCATTACCCCCAGGGTGCGCATGTTGTGCAGGCGATCGGCCAGCTTGATGATGATCACCCGAATGTCCTTGGCCACCGCCAGCATCATCTTGCGGAAGTTGGCCGCCTGGGCCTCGGCGCGGGAGCGGAAGTCCATCAGGGTCAGCTTGCTCACCCCATCCACCAACTCGGCCACCTCGTCACCGAACTGGACCTGAAGGATCTCCTTGGTTGCCTCGGTATCCTCGATGACGTCGTGCAGTATGGCGGCGATGATGCAGGCCTGATCCATGCGCATACCGGCCAGGATGCGGGCCACGGCCAGGGGGTGGTAGATGTAGGGTTCGCCGGTGAGGCGGGATTGGTTTTGATGTACTTCGGCGCTGAACAGGTAGGCGCGATACACCTCGCGCACCTGTTCGGTGCTCATGTAGTCGTCCAGATAGGCGCAAAGATCACTGATCAGGAGGCGGTGACCCACCTCCTCTTCCAGCTGAGGTCCGTCCGTCTCCTCCTGGTCAGCCACAGGCAGGCCTGGTAGCCCGCTGGGTTTGGGGTCTCCTAGTGCTCAAGGGGCATCTCATCGACCTCTACCTCTACCTCCACCGCCAGGGCAGCGGCCAGTTCGGCCTCTTCCCGCGCCGCCTCGGCGGCATCGGCGGCCTCCCGCTCGACGATGATCTGGCGCGTGATCAGCCCTTCGGCGATCTCCCGCAGGGCAATCACCGTGGGCTTGTCGTTCTCTGGCGGCACCAGGGGATCGACGCCATTGGCGATCTGCCGGGCGCGCTTGGTCGCCAGCAGGACCAGGTCAAAGCGGTTGTCCACGTTGTCTAGGCAGTCTTCAACGGTAATACGGGCCATGGGATCGTCTCTCCTGGGGGGCACGCCTGAGCGTACTGGGTGTGAAAACCGCTTATCTTAGCCAAGGGGACAGGGAAAATCCACGGCCAATGGCGGGTGTCTCAAACATAGGGCGATGGCTCGGTGCCGGGCCGGGTCTTGAAACGCCGGTGCATCCAGATGTATTGCTCCGGGGCCTGGCGCACCCAGGCCTCGATCCGGGCGTTGATGCGACGGGCATCCGCCACGGAGTCATCGCTGGGAAAGTCTTCCAGAACCGGCCCCAGACAGACCCTGTAACCCTGATTGTCCGGCTTGCGCAGCAGCACATAGGGCAGCACCACGGCATCGGAGAGGCGGGCAAAGCGACTGGTGGCCGGGTTGCAGGCGGCCTCCTGGCCAAAAAAGGGGGCGAACACCTTGCTTTTGTGACCGAAGTTCTGATCCGGAGCGAACCAGACCCCCTGGTTGGCCTTGAGGGCGCGCAGCATGCCCTTGACATCCTCCCGCGGCAGGGGCTGACCGTAGCGTCGCCCCCGGCAGCGCTGAAAGAAGCCCTCGATCACCGGATTCTCATGGGGCCGGTACATGGGTCTAATGACCTGCCCCTGGGCCATCTGCGCCAGCACATAGGCGCTCAGGTCCAGACTGCTGAAATGAGCGGAGAGAAAGATCACTCCCCTGCCCGGGGCGAAGGCCTGGGCGATCAGCCCCTGCTCTGTCGGCGCTTGCGGCAGTTCCACCAGGGCCATCAGCCGCCGGGGATTCATCCACCAGGCCATGGCCAGCTCCATCAGTCCCTGACCGGTGGAGATGAAATGGGCCTTGAGCAGGGCGGCCCGCTCGGCCTCGCCCCACGCGGGCAGACAGAGATCGATGTTGATCCGGGCTATACCCACCCGGCGCGGGGACAGCCGGTAGAGCAGCCGTCCCAGCAGGCCACCTAGGGCCATGATCAACGGATAGGGCAGGAGCACCGCCAGACGCAGCAGGCCAAGCCCCAGCCACAGCGGCCAATTGCGTGGGGCAAGGGGATGGGTGTCGGCCTTCATGGGCACCATTCTATCCCGTGCCAACCGGGCGTTCCATATTCTCCATCTGGAGACAGAAGACGGAGGACAGAAGACAGATTTTTGCGTCGCTGCGCGACAGATTAAGTAAAACTGGCGCGAAGCGCCTCTGTCCTCTGTCCTCTGTCCTCTGTCCTCTGTCCTCTGTCCTCTGTCCTCTGTCCTCTGTCCTCTGTCCTCTGTCCTCTGTCCTCTGTCCTCTGTCCTCTGTCCAGGGTAAGCTAGAGATCCACTGATTTCCCGGTTATCCCCATGTCCGCAGACCCCAGCCCTTTGATTCAGCAGGCCGAACACCGGCTCAACCACTGGCGGGAACAGGCCCGCTCCAAGGGTCTGGCCGATGACCTAGGCGGGCTGGAGGGGCAGGCGCTGAGGGTGTTTGAGGCGAGCGAATTTGTCGCCCAAGGCTGTGGCCGGGAGCCCGCCCTGCTGCGCGACCTGCTCGATCAGGGTCGGCTGGAGCGCGCCTATGCCGAGGGCGAGATGGAGCAGCATCTGCGCCGGGCGCTGGATGGGATAGGCACAGAGCCCGAGCTGCACAGCGCCCTGCGCCGCTTTCGCCGGTCCGAGATGCTGCGCATCATCTGGCGCGATCTGGCGGGCAGCGCCCCCCTGGCCGAGACCCTGGAAGATCTATCCGCCCTGGCCGATGCCTGCATCATCCAGGCCCTGGATTGTCTCTACCCCCTGCTCTGCGCCCAGTTCGGCACCCCCATCGGTGAGCACAGCGGCCAGCCCCAGCAACTGCTGGTGTTGGCCATGGGTAAGCTGGGGGCGCAAGAGCTGAACCTGTCCTCGGACATCGACCTGATCTTTGCCTTCGAGGAGAACGGCCAGACCGACGGCCGCCGCCCCCAGGCCAATGAGCAATTCTTCACCCGCCTGTGCCAAAAGCTGGTGCAGGCCCTGGACAACCGCACCTTCGACGGCTTCGTATTCCGTACCGACACCCGCCTACGCCCCTTCGGCGACTCCGGTCCCCTGGCCTGTAGCTTTGATTTCCTGGAGGATTACTATCAGTCCCAGGCCCGCGAGTGGGAGCGTTACGCCATGGTCAAGGCACGGGTGATCGGCGGTGATGCCCAGGCCGGCGCGCGCCTGGCCGAGCTGCTGAGGCCCTTCGTCTATCGCCGTTACCTGGACTTTGGCGCGATCGAATCCATCCGCGACATGAAACGCCTGATTGCCAAGGAGATGCACAAAAAGGGCATGGACGCCAACATCAAGCTGGGCCGCGGCGGCATCCGCGAGATCGAATTCATCGGCCAGGCCTTCCAGTTGATCCGTGGCGGGCGCGATACCGATCTGCAGATTCGCCCCATCCAGCAGGTGCTGGCGCGTCTGGGCGAACGCGACCTGCTGCCGCCCAAGGCGGTGAGCGAGCTGACCCAGGCCTACATCTTCCTGCGCCGGGTGGAGAACCGGCTGCAGGCCTGGCGCGACGAACAGACCCACCTGCTGCCGCTGGACGAAGACCCGACCCAGCTGGAGCTGAACCGACTGCGCCTGGCCCGCGCCATGGGCCATGCCCAGTGGGCGGGGTTCAACGCCGAGCTGGAGGAGCACAGACGCCGGGTACAGGGGCACTTCGATCAGGTATTCGCCGCCCCCCAGGCGGATGAGGAACCGGACGACACCCCCCTGCTGCTGCTCTGGAAGGGCCTGCTGGACGAGGATCAGGCCCTGCAGGCCCTGACCCAGGCCGGTTACCGCCAGGCTGCGGACAGCCTGGCACTGCTACAGCGCCTGCGCGAATCCACCGCCATGCGCGCCCAGGGGCAGCGCGGTCAGGGGCGCATGGCCCAGCTCATGCCCCTGCTGCTGGAGGCCGTCGGTCGCAGCGCCGAGCCGGATGCCGTGCTCGCCCGCCTGCTGCCCCTGCTGGAGGCGGTGGCCCGGCGCACCGCCTATCTGGCCCTGCTGGTGGAAAGCCCCATGGCCCTGTCGCAACTGGTGCGCCTGGCCGGGGAGAGCCTGTGGATCATCCACCGTCTGACCCAACAGCCCCTGCTGCTGGACGAACTGCTCGACCCGCGCCGCCTCTATAGCCCGCTGCACCGCCAGGACCTGGAGCAGGAACTGACCCACCTGCTGGAGCCGGTAAAAGACGATATGGAGCAGCAGATGGACCGCATGCGCCAGTTTGCCCACGGCCAGATGCTGCGGGTGGCGGCGGCGGACGTCACCGGTGCCATCCCCCTGATGGTGGTCAGCGACTACCTCACCGACATCGCCAGCGTGGTGCTGCAGCGGGTAGTGGAACAGGCCTGGAACGACCTCGTCCCCAAGCACGGCAAACCGAGGTTGCCCCAGGGCGAGGGCGGCTTTGTCGTGATCGGCTACGGCAAGCTTGGCGGCATCGAGCTGGGCTATGGCTCGGATCTGGACCTGGTCTTTCTGCACGGCAGCGATGATCACAACGCCCAGACCGATGGCGAGCGGCCCATCCCCAACGATGTCTTCTATGCCCGCCTGGGCCAGAAGATGATGCACCGCATCACCACCCGCACCCCCGCCGGTCAGCTCTACGAGGTCGATATGCGGCTGCGCCCCAACGGCAACTCAGGCCTGCTGGTCAGTGGCATCCACAGCTTCGAGGCCTATCAGAAGCAGGACGCCTGGACCTGGGAACACCAGGCCCTGGTACGCGCCCGCGCCATCGCCGGCGACCCGCTGCTGATTGCCCACTTCCAGCAGATACGGCACGAGGTGCTGGCCCAGCCCCGTGACCCGGAAAAACTGCGCCTGGAGGTAGTGGAGATGCGCGAGAAGATGCGCGCCAGCCTGGACAAGAGCGATGCCGACTGGTTCGACATCAAGCAGGGCCATGGCGGTATTACCGATATTGAATTTATGGTTCAATACGCCGTCTTGCGCTGGGCCCATGAACACCCGGAGCTGACCGACTGGAGCGACAACATCCGCCTGCTGGAGACCCTGGCCCGGCGGCAACTGCTGAAAGGCCAATCGGCCGAGCACCTGAGCGGCATTTACAAGGTATTACGCGCGGTCTATCACCGCCAGACCCTGCAGGAGCAACCCGGCCTCGCCCCCCGGAGCAAGCTGGAGGAAGAGCGCCGCATGGTGGAAGAGATCTGGCAGCAGATGATGTTGCCGGACTCCAGCTTGTAGGTAGGGCTTCATCCTGCTCATTAATGCAGGACGCAGAGTACGCGAAGAAGCGCAGAGATCGCCGAGTTAAAAGATTTGGTGGCTGCTTGCCCACGCCCCAAGCGCGGATAGCGCAAGCGCTGAGTGGTTTGTACGAGAAGTCATTAACCTATAAAGAGCATTTGGCCACAGAGCCACAGAGTACACAGAGAAAAATCAATGTGTTGGAAAGCGAGCACTCAACACCTTCTAGGTGAGCCCGGTCTGATAGGTAACTCATTGAAACAACTCTGTGATCTCGGCTCTGGCTCCAGGCTTTGCTCTACCTCCTCCGTCGGGCCTACAGGGAGGTAGGTCATGCCAAACCGATGAACCCACACCTAGCCCCAAAGGGCGGTAGGTGTGGGGCGGTGGCCCTGGAGTCGTCTGTGTCTCTGTGGCTTAACTGAGGAATATAGGATTAACCCTCTGCGGTGCTCTGCGCTTCTCTGCGAACTCTGCGTCCTGACTATATGGCAAGGCTTAGTCGGGCTGACGGCTTCCCTATTTATCGTTTGAGGCAACAAACATGAGTTTTTCTGATCGTGACGGCGTGATCTGGCTGGACGGAGAGATGGTCCCCTGGCGCGAGGCCAAGACCCACGTACTCACCCACACCCTGCACTACGGCATGGGGGTTTTCGAAGGGGTACGCGCCTACAAGGCAGAAAAGGGCACCGCCATCTTCCGCCTGCAGGAGCACACCGACCGCCTGTTCCGCTCGGCCCACATCCTCGGCATGAAGATGCCCTACGACAAGGCAACCCTCAACCAGGCTCAGCTGGCCGCAGTGCGCGAAAACGGTCTCGACTCGGCCTACATCCGCCCTATGTGCTTCTACGGCTCGGAGGGCATGGGCCTGCGCGCCGACAACCTGCAGGTCCACTGCATGGTCGCCGCCTGGAACTGGGGCAGCTATCTGGGCGAGGACAACATGCAAAACGGCATCAAGGTGCGCGTTTCCTCCTTCACCCGCCACCATGTCAACATCACCATGTGCCGGGCCAAGGCCAACGGCAACTACATGAACTCCATGCTGGCGCTGAAAGAGGCGCAGGACTCGGGCTGCGACGAGGCCCTGCTGCTGGACGCCGAGGGCTATGTAATGGAAGGCTCAGGCGAGAACATCTTCATCGTCCGCGATGGCGTCATCTACACCCCGGACCTGACCTCGGCCCTGGACGGCATCACCCGCAACACGGTCATCACCCTGGCCACCGAGCTTAAATTAAAGGTGATCGAAAAACGCATCACCCGCGACGAAGTCTATATCGCCGACGAGGCCTTCTTCACCGGCACCGCCGCCGAGGTCACGCCGATCCGCATGGTGGATGGCCGCCCCATCGGCAACGGCGGCCGCGGCCCCATCACCGAGCAGTTGCAAAAACTCTATTTCGACCATGTCCATGGCCGCAGGGTGTTTCACCGCGACTGGCTAAGCTACGTTTAAGGGAATCATGGCCATGAGTTCACACGCCAGCGGCATCGCCCATCAGGTCAGCTCCTACTACAAGGTCGAACCAGCGGAACTGCCCATCAGCTGCCCGCGCAGCAATGAAGAGGTCGCCAGCCTGCACCCCAGGGTCTATCTGAGCTTCGACAAACAGGGCCAGACCGAGTGTCCCTACTGCGGGGCGCGGTTCGAACTGCTCAAGGAGTGAGTCCGACACCGCCCAAGCCCTGGGTGATCTGGCGCTTCATTGATGGCAAACCGGGCCACGAGAACCAATCCCTGGGCCTGGTCCAGGCGCTACAGCGGCTGGGCCGCTTTGTCTGCCAGGATATTTCCGTGGCATCGGGCCTGCTGGGCGGGCTGGGCCAGTTGCGCACAGAGGCCGCCCGGCTCGCCCCCCCCCACCTGCTCATCGGTGCCGGGCATGGCACCCACCTGCCCCTGCTGCTGGCGCGCTGGCGTTATGGCGGGCGCAGCCTGGTTTTGATGCGGCCCAGCCTGCCGCTGGGCTGGTTCGATCTCTGTCTGATCCCGCAACACGACAACCCGCCCGCCTCGGCGCGGATACTGCCTACCCTGGGTGCCCTGAACAGCATCCAGCCCAGTCGGCAGCAGGACATGCGCCAGGGCCTGATCCTGCTCGGCGGGCCCAGCCCGCATTTTCACTGGGATAGCCAGCAGCTGCTGCGCCAGATCGGCCTGCTGCTGGCGCAGAACCCGCAGGTGCAGTATCGCCTGAGCGACTCGCGACGCACCCCCTCGGACCTACTGCCGCTGTTGGCGGCCAGGCAAGCGACCAACCTGAGCCTGATCCCGCACCGCGACACTGGCCCAGGCTGGGTCAATCAGGCCCTGGCCGAGTGTGGTCAGGTCTGGGTCAGCATGGACTCGGTATCCATGATCTACGAGGCCCTCAGTGCCGGTTGCGCCGTCGGCGTCCTGCCCCTGACACCCCGTGGCCAGGGTCGCCTTAGCCGGGGTCTGCAACCCTTATTGCAGCAACAACGCCTGTGCCTGTTTGATGAGCAGGGCGGCTACCTAGGCCAACTCAGGCCCACAGAGCCGCTGCAAGAGGCCAACCGCTGCGCCCAATACATCATCCAGCGCTGGCGGCTGGGGGATGGAGAATGACCCAACGATCATGGGGCGAGGTGGCCACCCCGGAACATGAAACATCTTCTAATCAATGGGACGCAGAGGACGCAAAGGAGCGCAAAGGACGCAGAGAAGAATGAGGAAGAAGTAGCCCGGATGGAGTGCAACGGTCCCTATCGGCATCCTCGGCTTTGGCATCCTGCGTCGCCCTACCTCCTGCATCTGGCCTACAGGGATGTAGGTCATGCCAAGCCGATGAACCCACACCTAGCCCCAAAGGGCGGTAGGTGTGGGGCGGTGGCCCTGCAGTCGTGCCTCACGGGACACTCGCATATCCTTGTGCAGCGGAATCCGGGGTTGCTGCTGGGCAGGGCCACGCCTAACCGAACCTTTGCCCCTCCGAGCCAGCGCTCGGAGCTCCCAGATTGACAGGCAGCCATGTTGTTTCACAGTAAGGCGGTTAAAGGGAAGGCAAAGGAAGCGCAAAGGTCGCAGAGAGGAACAAACGGGTAGGGGCTGCAGGTCTGCCGAGCCCCCTGATGGGCGGGAGAGTATAGGGCGGCCCGTGGCCGCCGCGCCCGCGCCAGGGACAGGCCTCATTGCTCTGGCTTGGCGGCGGGCGCGGCCCGCCCTATGCGGCACGACAAGCCAGTCGTTAGGGTAATTTTTAGATCCATCATAGGCACATGAAACAAACAGATTTAACCCGCCTTGATCGGCGCAATCAGCGGTTTGGCCGATGAAGGTGCTGCAGATCCTGCCCGCCCTGGATAGCGGCGGCGTCGAGCGCGGTACCCTGGAGATCAGCCAGTATCTGGCGCAGCAGGGCCACCGTTCCCTGGTCATGTCCGCCGGTGGCCGTCTGGTGGAGCAGCTGAGCCGCGAGGGCGGCGAGCACCACGCCTGGGACATAGGCCGCAAGTCCCTGCTGACCCTGCGCCTGGTGCCGCAACTGCGCCGCTTTCTGCGCCAGCAGCGGGTGGATGTGCTGCATCTGCGCTCCCGCCTGCCGGCCTGGATTGGCTATCTGGCCTGGCGCGGCATGGACCCCGGCCAGCGTCCGCGCCTGGTCACCACGGTGCATGGCCCCTATTCGGTGAACCGCTACAGCGCCATCATGACCCGAGGTGAGCGGGTCATCGTCATCTCCCGGATGATCCGTGACTATGTGCTGAACAACTACCCCGAGGTGCCCGCCGAGCGCCTGCGCCTGATCTATCGCGGCGTCGATCCAGCGGCCTTCCCCCCCGGCTACCAGCCGGATGCGGCCTGGCTTGAGGCCTGGTGCGGCCAGTTTCCCGAGACCCAGGGCAAGCAGTTGATCTGCCTGCCGGCGCGCGTCACGCGCTGGAAGGGCCAGCAGGACCTGCTGGAGCTGCTGGCGCGGATTAAACAGGCCGCGCCCCTGGCCCATGGCCTGATCGTGGGCGAGACCAAGGTCGGCAAGCAGGCCTTTCTGCAGGAGCTGCAGCAGCAGGCGCGGCAGTTGGGGGTGGCGGACCGGCTGAGTTTTGTCGGCCATCGGGATGATCTGCGCGAGATCATGGCCATCTCGCAGATCGTACTGTCCCTGTCCCGCGAGCCGGAGGCCTTTGGCCGCGTCTCCCTGGAGGCCCTGAGCCTGGGGGTGCCTGTGATCGGTTACGACCACGGCGGGGTGGCGGAGCAGCTCAGCGTCCTGCTGCCCGAGGGCAGGGTGGCCCTAGACGATGCCGAGGGCCTGGCACAACGTGCCCAGCAATGGCTGCAAAGTCCGCCGAGGATCTCCCCCCTGAACCCATTCAGCCTGCAGCAGATGCTGGACCAGACCCTGCAAACCTATCAGGAGTTGGTTCAGGGCTAAACAGAAGACAGAAGACGGAGGGCGGAAGACAGAATTTTGCGTCGCTACGCGACAGATCAATAACACCTGGCATTAAACACCTCAGCTCTCTGTCCTCAGTCCTCTGTCCTCTGTCCCCTGTCCTCAGATCTTCCGACTGATCGGATAGCGTCTGTCCCGGCCGAAGGCGCGGCGGCTGATGCGCACCCCGGGCGGGGCCTGGCGGCGCTTGTATTCGTTGCTGTCCACCAGGCGGGTTACCCGGGCCACCAGGGCCGGGTCAAAGCCGTCTTCCACCATCCGCTCCCGGCACTGATCCAGCTCGATGTAGCGGTAGAGGATGTCATCCAACAGGGCATAATCAGGCAGGCTGTCGCTGTCGCGCTGATCGGGCCGCAGCTCTGCCGAGGGCGGCCGGTCGATCACCCGTTGCGGGATTACCTCGCCATCCCGGTTGCGCCAATTGGCCAGGCGATAGACCAGGGTCTTGGGTACGTCCTTGATCGGCGCGAACCCCCCGGCCATGTCGCCGTAGAGGGTGGCGTAACCCACCGCCATCTCGCTCTTGTTGCCCGTGGTCAGCAAAATGCGCCCGCTCTTGTTGGACAGCGCCATGAGAACCAGGCCCCGGCAGCGGGCCTGGATGTTTTCTTCGGTGGTATCTGTCGCCAGGCCGGCAAATTCCCCGGCCAGCATCTGCTGGAAGGCGACAAAGGCCGGTTCGATGGGGATGGCGCGGCAATAGACCCCCAGGGCGCGTGCCTGGCGGGCGGCGTCGTCATTGCTCATCTGCGCGGTGTAGCGTGAGGGCATCATCACCGCCTCCACCTGATTGGCCCCCAGGGCATCCACCGCAATGGTCAATACCAGGGCCGAGTCGATACCGCCGGAAAGCCCCAGCAAGGCCCCCTGGAAGCCGTTTTTGCGCACATAGTCGCGCACCCCCAGTACCAGGGCCTGGTAGATGTCTGCCCGTTCGTCTGAACGGGACTCGGGACTCGGGACTCGGGGCTCGGGAACTCGGGATTCAGCAATTGGCAGGCTGATCAAATCCAGTGCCTCGACAAAGCGGGCCGAGCGGTGCAGCGGCCGACCGCTGGCGTCCACCAGCAGGGAGCCGCCATCGAACACCAGCTCGTCCTGCCCGCCGACCAGGTTGACATAGACAATGGGCATGGCATTTTCCCGCGCCCGCTCGGCCAGCAGTTGCTCCCGTTCAGCGGCCTTGCCGGCGTGGAAGGGCGAGGCGTTGAGATTGAGCAGGACCTCGGCCCCGGCGGCACGGGCCTGGGCAGCGGCCTGTGGCGTCCAAATGTCCTCGCAGATACTCAGGCCCAGCCTGAGGCCATCGATATGCGCCACGCAGGGCTCTCCACCGGGCTCGAAATAGCGCTTCTCGTCGAACACGCTGAAGTTGGGCAGCTGGGCCTTGTGGTACTCGGCCAGCAGGCGACCGCCATCGATCAGTCCGGCGGCATTGAAGCGCTTGCCATCGAGCATGCGCGGATAGCCGATGACCACCGCCACGCCGCTATCGGCCAGCTCGGCGGCGATGCGTTCCAGCTGCGCCTCCACCTGCCGATCCAGCTCGGGGCGAAACAGCAGGTCCTCCGGCGGGTAGCCGGTGAGGGTCAATTCCGGAAACAGCACCAGCCGCGCCCCCCGCTGCCGGGCCTCCCGAGCGGAGACCAGCACCAGATCGGCATTGCCTTGAATATCACCCACCAGGGTGTTGATTTGCGCCAGGGCCAGGTTCATAGGTGTATAAGGTTCAACGCATAGCCTTCAGGTTATACTCCAGCTCCTGACGACCATGCTGGGTCACACCGAAATAAGCTTGCGGATCAAATACTTCAGCTGTTGTGGGCTGCTCCTGCAAAGCTATGCCCTCCTCTTCCGCGAGCTGTTGCAGAATGATCTGGACCAATTGATACTTATCGGCATGGGAGAGTGCCCCTAACTCTGGAATGAGTTCATTCAGGCTCATAGTTCACCACCTCAGGCTCGATCTGCAACCCGGCAACGATCATCTTCTGACTTCTAACTTCACCCTTCTAACTTCTGGCCAGCAGCCCGGCCATGGCCCGGCCTATATCCGCCGGTGAGCGCACCGTGCTGACGCCGGCGGCCTCCAGGGCGGCGTATTTGCCCTCGGCGGTGCCCTTGCCGCCGCTGATGATGGCGCCGGCATGGCCCATGCGCTTGCCTTTGGGCGCGGTGACCCCGGCGATGTAGGCCACCACCGGCTTCTGTACCCGGCTGCGGATGTAGTCGGCGGCGTCTTCCTCGGCGCTGCCGCCGATCTCGCCCACCAGGACTATGCCCTCGGTCTGGGGGTCGGCGTTGAACAACGCCAGGCAATCGACGAAGTTCATCCCCTGGATGGGATCGCCACCGATGCCGATACAGGTGCTCTGCCCCAGCCCGGCCTGGGTGGTCTGATGCACCGCCTCGTAGGTCAGGGTACCGGAGCGGGAGACTATACCCACCCGGCCCGGCTGGTGGATGTTGCCGGGCATGATGCCGATCTTGCACTCGCCGGGGGTAATGATGCCGGGGCAGTTGGGGCCGATCAGGCGACAGTCGTACTGCCTCAGCGCCGCCTTGACCCGCAGCATGTCCAGCACCGGGATGCCCTCGGTGATGCAGGCGATGACCTGGATGCCGGCATCCGCCGCCTCCAGGATGGCATCGGCGGCGAAGGCGGCGGGGACGTAGATCATGCTGGCGTTGGCACCGGCCTGCACCACCGCATCCCGCACGGTGTCGAACACCGGTCGATCCAGGTGCCTCTGCCCGCCCTTGCCGGGGGTGACGCCACCCACCAGGTGGGTGCCGTAGGCGATGGCCTGCTCGGAATGAAAGGTCCCCTGCTTGCCGGTAAAGCCCTGACAGATGACCCGGGTATCTTTGTTCACCAGTACGCTCATGCCGCACCTCCAGCCGCTGAAACCACCTGTTGCGCCGCCTGGGTCAGGTCGGACGCCGTCTCCAGAGCCAGGCCGCTGGCATTGAGCATGGCCAGCCCCTCGGCCGCTCGGGTGCCCTCCAGGCGCACCACCACCGGAATCTCAATCCCCACTTCCTTGATGGCACTGATGATGCCCTCGGCAATCAGGTCACAACGGACGATGCCGCCGAAGATGTTCACCAGTACCGCCTTGACCTGGCTATCGGAGAGGATCAGCTTGAACGCCTCGGCCACCCTTGCCGCCGTGGTGCCGCCACCGACATCGAGAAAGTTGGCAGGCAAGCCGCCGTGCAGCTTGACCAGGTCCATGGTGGCCATGGCCAGCCCGGCACCGTTGACCATGCAGCCGATGTTGCCATCCAGGCTGATGTAGTTGAGCTCGTGCTCCGCCGCCTGGGCCTCGCGGGCGTCCTCCTGGCTGAGATCGCGCCACTGGGCGCGCTGGGGATGGCGGAAGGCGGCGTTGTCGTCCAGATTGATCTTGGCGTCCAGGGCCAGCAGATCGCCACACTGGGTTACCACCAGGGGGTTGATCTCCACCAGGCTGGCGTCCTCGGCGATAAACAGGGCATAGAGGCGGCTGAGCATCTGGCCGAATTGCTTGATCTGATCCCCCTCCAACCCCAATGCAAAGGCCAGCTGGCGGCCCTGATAGGGCTGCACCCCCACCACCGGGTCGATGTGCAGGCTGTGGATCTGCTCCGGCGTGTTGGCCGCCACCTGTTCGATGCTCATGCCGCCGGCGGCGGAGGCCATCACCAGCAGGCGCTCGGCGGCGCGATCCAGCAGCAGACCGAGATAGAGCTCACGCAGGATGGCGCAGGCCGGCTCCAGCAGCAGGGCGGAGACCGGCAGGCCCTCGGGGCCGGTCTGCGGCGTCACCAGCGGCTGGGCGAGGATGCGCCGGGCAGCGGCCTCAAGCTCTTGCAGCGAGCCGCTGACCAGCACGCCACCGCCCTTGCCGCGACCGCCGGCATGCACCTGGGCCTTGAGCACCCAGTGGTTCCCCCCCAACTCGTCAGCGGCCTGGGGCAGCTGCTCGGCCTGCTGCAATAAGCGACCCTCGGGCACCGCAATGCCCTGCTGGCGAAACAGTTGCTTGGCCTGGTATTCGTGTAGGTTCATCGCATTGCCCTGTGGGTTGAATGGTTTTCAGCGACCAGCGGCCAGCCGCCAGCCCCTGGATTCCGCTGCACTGTATCGGGGCTGGATCCGGGCCACATCAATATTGAATTGACGCTGGCGGCTGGTGGCTGTCCTGACTTTCAGGCTAAGCTACTGACACCTAGCCGCTGATACTTGGTCCCATTCTAGCCCAAACTGGTGATCCGTTTTGAAGACCCTTCTGATGCTCATTGCCCTGGCCCTGATCTTTTTCATCGGCCGCCACCTCTGGCGGCAACGGCAACGCCAGCAACAAGCCGCCCGGAAAACATCCACCCCGGCGCAGCTGACCGTGCGCTGCGCCCACTGCGGCCTGTATCTGCCCAGCCAGGAGGCGATTGAGGCGCAGGGGCGTAGCTACTGCTGCCCCGAGCACCGTGATGCCGGCCCCCTTGATCGATAACAAGACCTACCGGCAGGAACAACGTGCCCTGCTGATCCTGATTGTCTATCGGGTGCTGCTGGCCTGCCTGCTGCTGGCCGTGGTCTATGGCGAGTTTCGCCTCAAGATCAGCGGCCCCAGCCACCCAGAGCTATTCCGTCTGATCAGCTTCAGCTACCTGGGACTGGTGCTGCTCAGCGGCCTGACCTTCTACAAGAACTGGTTTAGCGCCGGCAACCAGGCCCTGGCCATGTTTCTGGTGGATTGCATTGTCATTCCCCTGCTGATCCACAACGGCGGCGGCATGACCACCGCCCTGGGCAGCCTGCTGGCCTCCTCCATCGCCCTGACCAGTCTGCTGGTACGCGGCCGACTGGTGCTGTTTCTCGCCGCCATCGCCACCTTTGGCGTGTTCGCCGGTGAACTCTATTCCAGCGGCATCCAGGGCTTTGACACCCGCGCCTTCACCCAGGCCGGTCTTTTGGGCGCGGTCTATTTCGCCATCGCCGTGCTCGCCGCCACCCTGTCGCTGCGGGTGCGCGAGAGCGAGTCCCTGGCCCAGCAGCGCGCCCGTGAACTGGCCGACCTGGCCGAGATCAATCAGCAGATCATCCAGCAGATGAGCACCGGCGTGCTGGTGAGCAATCATCAGGCGGAGATCCTCTACCTGAACCAGGCCGCACGCCGCCTGCTGGACATCACCGAGGAGCGCAAGCCCAGCCACCTGGGCCGTGCCAGCCCCCTGCTCGATCGCCTGTGGCGGCAGTGGCGTGCCGCGCCCGAGGTGGAATCCAGCGCCGGTCAGACCCTGGAAACGGAACACAACCAGCTGCGCGTGCATTTTCGCCCCAGCGGGCTGGACAACAGCTGCACCCTGATCTTCCTGGAGGATGCCTCCGAGGCCATGCGCCAGGCGCGCCAGATCAAGCTCGCCTCCCTGGGACGGCTGACCGCCGGTATCGCCCATCAGATCCGCAACCCGCTGTCTTCCATCAACCACGCCGGCCAGTTGCTGGCCGAGGCCGAGGGCATAGATGCCGCCGACCGTCGCCTGCTGGAGATCATCCAGGGCAACAGCAAGCGGGTGAACGAGACCATCGAGAGCATATTGCAGCTATCCCGGCGGCAGGAACCACGGCATGAGGCGATCGACGCCGAACACTGGCTGGAGCGCTTCATCAGCGGCTTCGTTCGCCTGCACGACCTGACACCCGAGCAGATCGAACTGCACAGCAGCGGCAGCCACCCGCTGCGGGTGGACAGCCTGCAGCTGGAGCAGGTGCTGACCAATCTGTGCGAAAACGCCCTGCGCCACTCCGGCCGGGGCGAACAGACCCGCATCCGCCTGCGCCTGGACCGGGATGACATCGGCCAGCCGCGCCTGAGCCTGTGCGACAATGGCTCGGGCCTCTCCCCGCTGGCCCTGGAGCGGCTGTTCGAGCCCTTCTTTACCACCCGCAGCGACGGCACCGGCCTGGGGCTGTACATCGCCCGCGAGCTGTGCGAGGCCAACAACATCGGCCTCAAGCCCCTGCCCCCGGACCCCGGAGCCTGCTTTGTGCTGGTGTTTCGTCAGGGTGATGCGCGGGGCTAGGAGCTACTTGCCCCGTGAAGGACCGTGACGCCGGAGACCACTTGGCCGCCGACTGACCACTGGCAGCTGACCGCTGCGGGCTTTACACTTAGCCTCATGAGCAAACCCCTCGCCCTCATTGTCGATGACGAACCGGACATCCGCGAATTGTTGGAGATCACCCTTTCGCGCATGGCCATAGACACCATAGCCGCGCCCGACCTGGCCGCAGCCCGCGCCCATCTGGCCCAGCCCACCCGGTTTGATCTCTGCCTCACCGACATGCGCCTGCCCGATGGCAGCGGCCTGCAACTGGTGGAGCAGATCGGCCAGGAACGGCCCGAACTGCCGGTGGCGGTGATCACCGCCCACGGCAACATGGAAACGGCCATAGAGGCCCTCAAGCTCGGTGCCTTCGACTTTGTCTCCAAGCCCCTGGACCTGGACCTGCTGCGCCGTCTGGTGCAGACGGCCCTGCGCCTGGCCCCGGCAAATACCGCCATAGCGGCAGAGACCGCGCAGCCGGAATCCGGGCAGCGCCTGCTGGGGGATTCGGTGGTAATGGAGGAGATTCGCCACCTGATCGCCAAGCTGGCGCGCAACCAGGCACCGGTACACATCACCGGCGAATCGGGCACCGGCAAGGAGCTGGTGGCGCGGCTGATCCACCAGCAAAGCCCCAGATCGGCCAAGCCCTTCATCGCCGTCAACTGCGGTGCCGTGCCTACCGAGCTGATGGAGAGCGAGTTTTTCGGCCACAAGAAGGGCAGCTTTACCGGTGCCATCGCCGACAAGCAGGGGCTGTTCCAGGCCGCCGAGGGCGGTACCCTGTTTCTCGACGAGGTGGCCGACCTGCCCCTGCACATGCAGGTCAAGCTGCTGCGCGCCATCCAGGAAAAGTCTATCCGCCCGCTGGGTGATCAGCACGAGATCCCCACCGACGTGCGCCTGATCAGCGCCACCCACAAGTGCCTCAGCCAGTTGGTGGAGGAAGAGCTGTTCCGCCAGGACCTGTTCTACCGGCTCAATGTCATCGAGCTGGAAATACCGCCCTTGCGCGCCCGGCGCGAGGACATAGAGCCTCTGATCGCCTTCCTGCTCGGCCGCATCGCCCAGCACAACGCCATCCCCCGTCCGCAACTCAGTCCTCAGGCCCGCCAACAACTGCTGGAATACGGTTTTCCCGGCAACATACGCGAGTTGGAGAACATATTGGAGCGCGCCGCCGCCCTGTGTGAGGCAGGTCAGATCGAACCGCACGACTTGCGTCTGCCAAAGAGCGAGGCCCCGGCCCTGGACATAGGCCAGATCGGGGTGGATCAAAACCTGGATCAGGTACTGGAGGATGTGGAGCGGCAACTGATCAGCGCCGCCCTGGACGAGACCAGCTGGAACCGCACCGCCGCCGCCCGCCGCCTGGGCATCAGCTTTCGCGCCCTCAGATACAAGCTGGACAAACTGGGGCTGGAGCAGAAGTAGGCGCGGGGCGGTTTGGCATGGCCTGCATCGGGCCTGCGGGTCCGAAGCAGGATGCCAGGGTCGATAAGCACAGGTGGCTTGACGGGGCAGCCGCAGGAAGGGCCGCTTGCTGCGCTTTGTGCTTCTTTGCTTCCTCTGCGTCCTTTTTCATTCCGGCCTCGCCGGGTTAGGCTCAACAACGGCCGTCAGCCGCAACCCATGGCACTTGGAGCGACCTTGGGGCGACCATCGGCGTGCAGGGATTTTCTGATCCTATTGGCTGACCAGGATCTGGCTGGCCTCGTTCCTGCGCAGGCTGATCTGACTGCCACAGACGATGTAGGTGCGGGGATCACCCATCATGGCGCTGTAGAGCACGCCGACCGTAGCACCGGCGCGGAAGCCCAGGGCGGCCAGGCGGTCCCTGAGTTCACCCTCACCGCGCACCTTGACGATGCGCCCCCGCTGGCCGGGTTGTAGGCTGGTCAATTCTGCTGTTTCCATCGGTGCCCCCTGATCTGCATTGAGTTAGTGAAAGCGATAATCATAATCAAATATGGACCAAAGTCCACAACCTTTTTGTGTTTAAGCACAAAAAAGGAACAGGGTCAGGTCTAGAATCATAGCCATCTCTATCTTTGTAAGTAAGATCAGTGACTAAAGTCTAAAATCTAGACCAGGCCCAATTTATTCAGCAATTTTCTAGCGGATTAAACGCTTCTATGCTAGACCTGACCCATGTTTCTCCTTATTTCGCGATCGAGGATGCCACATTGGGGCTGCTTGGGTTTAGGATAACTTCTCTCGTTTTTGGAACAACAACCAAATCCATGTCTTCCATCGGAATTGCCCCAAGCAATGGTTGATCTCCCATGACTAGTGCTCCTGCAAAACCCACCCTGTTTTTATATCGTAGCTCGATTGGGCCAACGTAGGGAACTAGTCTTTGGCTTCCATCTGCTAAAGTGACTTCCTTTTTATCTATTTCTTCCAATTTTAATTGTATTTGTATATGTGATGGAATGCATAAATGCACCGCACCTGTATCAGCAAGCGCATCTATTGATACTGGCTCTAATTCAGGAAGCCTTGGGTTTCGCAAAATAATACTTGCGTTAGTTAGTCCCATAAGTATTTCCTCGTTTCTGTGCATAAGGGTCAGGCCTAGATTCAAAGCCTAGGCCTTGTCATATATGCTAGTCTAGCCGTACAAAGGCTTCTATTCTAGACCTGACCCCTGTTTCCCGACCCCTGTTTCCCCCTGCTCATCGGGATTGAGCTCCGGGGAATATGCGGGCAGGAAAGCCAGCAGTATCTTGCCCTCCTGTTCAGCGATGAATCGCTGCATTTCCTTGCTGTGGTGATAGCGGGCATTGTCGGTAATGACCAAGATCGGCTGGCCGGCATCACGGTGCAGCTTTTTCAGGAAGGCGATAAATTTCGTCGAGTTCATTTTGTCTTCGATAAAGCTGAAACGCATGTCGCCGCGAGGCGAGACCGCGCTGATCACCTTCAGACCAAAGCGGCCACCGCTGTTCTTCACCACGGGCGTTTGGCCGATCTTGCCCCAGGTCAGGCCGCGATGGGCATCACTGCGCACTGCAGCCTCATCCACGAAGAAGATGGCCGCGCCAAGGCGCTGCGCCTGTGCCACGGCCTCGGGAAAGGTTTCCTTGAGGTAGCGGTCGATCTTGCGCGGGTCTTGCTGGTAGGACTTGTAGATGGGGCGCTGCGGGCTGAGGCCCAAATGCCTCAGCAGACGACTGACGGCGCTCTTGCTCAGTTTGACCTTGCGTTCCTTTTCGATCAGCGTCCGTAAGGCATTGAGTGTCCACAGGCAGAAATCGAACTGGTACTGCTGCGGGTTTCCCAGGGTTACCGCGTAATAGACCCAGCGCATGTCTTCCGTTGACAGTTTGCGCGGACGGCCACTGCGCGCTCCCTCACGTAACGCATCCCAGCCACCACTGCGATACAGAGACAGCCAGTTAAACACGGAGCGTTCCGGCACATTGTAAATTCGCTGCACTAAATGCACAGGCTCTTGCCTCAACACGATGGCCTCGACCACCTCCCTACGGCGCTGTTCACGTATTTCGATCTGTGTGCTCATGCAGCCAATTATATACTGCCATTACTTATGCAACAATTAATATATATCAATAAAATTAAGAGATTATTTTTTCATAATCAAGAAAAATTGACTTAAATCAACCCAAGGAGCATTAAGGACATATGATCCAATAATCAGGCACGATTTATGCTGAAAGAACCGGAAACAATTGGACAGCCAGATTACTTTTCCGTGTGAGAGGTCATTCTGGCGCAGTACGTACCGCACTCCTCTACCTAGGAGGAAAGGGGGCATTGAGCTTTTCCCATTTCTCTGCGTCCTCTGCACTCCTTTGCGCCCTCTGCGTCCTGAAATCTTGAACCACTGAGCTTCAGCAAATCCGCGGAAGTTGCTCGCCGGTTAGCCAGTCCACCACGCGCTGGCCGCCGAAGGCGGTGCGCAGGCGGACAAAGCCTTGGGGGTCTTCGATTACCTGGCCTATCTGGGCTGCATCCGCACCCAGCGGATGGCTGCGCATGGCTTCCAGCAGGGGTTCGGCGTCCTCCGCGGCGCAGATGCAGATCAGCTTGCCCTCGTTAGCTATGTACAGCGGGTCCAGGCCGAGCAGCTCACAGGCGGCGGCCACCGCCGGTTTGATCGGAATCTGCGTCTCTTCCAGCTGCATGCCGACGCCGGACTGCTGCGCCAGCTCGTTGAGGGTGGTTGCCAGGCCGCCGCGGGTGGGATCGCGCAGACAGTGGATACCCGGCGCCACCGCCACCATTGCCGCCACCAGTTCGTGCAGGGCGGCGGAGTCGGATTCGATGCGAGTGTCGAAGCTCAGGTTCTCACGACTGGCCATGACCGCCACGCCGTGATCCCCCAGGCTGCCGCTGACCAAAATGGCATCGCCGGGACGGGCGCGATCGCCGGAGATATTGACCCCGGCGGGCACCCTACCGACCCCGGTGGTGGTGATGAACACGCCATCGCCCTTGCCGCGCTCCACCACCTTGGTGTCGCCGGTGACCACCGCCACCCCGGCCTTGTTGCAGGCGGCGGCCATGCTGGCGACGATGCGCGCCAGATCGGCGAGGGGAAAGCCCTCCTCAAGAATGAACCCGGCTGCCAGATACAGCGGCCGTGCGCCGGCCATGGCCACATCGTTGAGGGTGCCGTGCACCGCCAGGGAGCCGATGTCGCCGCCGGGGAAGAACAGCGGCGAGATGACGTGGCCATCGGTGCTCATCACCAGCCGTCCGGCGGGCACGTCGAATGCTGCCTGGTCGTTGGCCTGACGCAGCAGGGGGTTGTCCAGATGCTGCATGAACAGCTCTTCAATGAGCTGGGCCATGGCCCGACCACCGCTGCCGTGGGTCATATCCACAGTGCCCTCGCGCAGGTTCAGGCGCTGGGCAAAACGTTTGGGTTGTGGGCTCATGCGGCCTCCTGACGAAAACGACCGTAGGTCCAATAGGCGGCGCAGGCCCCTTCGGACGACACCATGCAGGAGCCCATGGGGTTGTCCGGGGTGCAGACGCTGCCGAACAGCTTGCAATCGCTGGGGCGCTTGATGCCGCGCAGGATGCTCGGGCAGTCGCAGCCCTTGACCTCCTCGGCGGGCTGTTGCGGCAGGTCAAAGCGCCGCTCGGCGTCGAACTCGGCGTATTCCGGGCGAATCTGCAAGGCGCTGTCGGGCAGGCGGCCCAGGCCGCGCCACTCAAAACTCGGCCGCAGCTCAAACACCTCCGCCACCAGGGCCAGGGCCTTGCGGTTGCCCTCGGCGCTGACGGCGCGGGTGTATTCGTTTTCCACCTCATGCCGACCCTGATTGATCTGACGGATCAGCATCAGGCTGGCCTGCATCACATCCAGGGGTTCGAAGCCGGAGATGACGATGGGCTTGGCATAGGTCTGGGCCAGGGGCACATAGGGCTGGGTACCGATGACGGTGCTGACATGGGACGGCCCGAGCAGGCCGTCGATGGCCAGCTGGCCCGGCAGCGGGGTATGCAGTATGCCGTGGATCGCCGCCGGGGTGAGGACGTGGTTGCACACCAGGCTGAAGTTGCTCAGGCCCTCGGCCTTGGCCTGTTTCAGCGCCACCGCGCTGGGCGGGGTGGTGGTCTCAAAGCCGATGGCGAAGAACACCACCTGGCGCTGCGGGTTGGCGCGGGCGATGTGCAGGGCATCCTGGGTGGAATAGACCATGCGCACATCGGCACCCTCGGCCTTGGCCTTGAGCAGGCTGGTGCGACCGCTGCCGGGCACCCGCAGCAGGTCGCCGTAGGTGCAGAGGATGAGATTTTGACGGGCCAGGGCAATGGCCAGATCGACCCGGCCGATGGGCAGCACGCATACCGGGCAGCCGGGGCCGTGGACGTAATGGACATTGCTCGGCATCAGGTCCTGCACGCCGTAGCGGAAGATGGCATGGGTGTGGCCGCCGCAGAACTCCATCAGCTGATAGTCGCGGCCGGGCTGCACCGCCGCGGCTATGCCCCGCGCCAGTTTCTGCGCCAGGTCGTTGCGGCGAAAATCGTCGATGTATTTCATGCTCCGGCACCCTCCTCCAGCAGATCGGCCTCGGCAAACAGCGCCAGGGTGCGCTCTGCCTCCTCGGCGCTGAGCTTGTTGAGGGCATAGCCCACATGCAGCAACACATAGTCACCGGGTTGCACGTCCTCCACCAGGGCCAGGGAGACGCGCTTCTGCACCTCCCCCAGGGCCACCAGGGCGGTGTTGTCACTGGCTTCGATACTGAGCACCTGAGCGGGAATGGCTAAACACATGGCTAGGGCCTTGGGTTGGGGTTGAAAGAAGCGGCTCAGCCCAAACTAGGAGCCTGTCGGGTTTAGGTGCCCGTAGCGAGCAAGGTGGGAGAGCGAGAACAAATTTTCACGATTTTGAGGCGCATAGTTGGCCTACGCAACGAAAAATCGGGGAAATTTGAGCCGTTCTTCCCACCGGCGCAGTAGGAGCATCCTAAATCCGACAGGCTCCTAGGGCACCGGAACCACATCGGCATGCAGTTTGACCCCCAAAGCGCGCACCACCTTTATGACGGTTTCATAACGGGGTTTTGCACCTGGAGCCAAAGCTTTGTAAAGACTGGTTCGCTCCATCCCTGCATCTTTGGCCAGTTGAGCCATGCCACGAGCCCTAGCCACCGTTTTTACCGCAACCAGAAAAGCATCAGGATCAGGATCATCCAGAGCGGCTGTGAGGTAGGCAGCAATGGTTTCTTCGTTGTCCAGATAATCAGCCACATCAAAAGGGCTAAACTGGGTCATGGTCTTCAACCTAAGGCTCATGGAGCGGACAGCGCCACCCCGGAAAATGAAAGTCTGCTCACCCCTGATTGTTCCCTCTCCCCAACCCTACCCAGTAACCTCGCGCTGGGCTGGAGACTGTTGGTCGGGCTTCAGCCCGACAGCTGTTGGTAGGGTGAGGCCACAGGTAAAAGCGGCGTTCAACCCATTAGCAGCGCCTTAGTCGTCCTTGCGGACGACAGTCGGGCTAAAGCCCGACCTACGCATTCATTCTTCTCTCTTCTCTGCGTCCTTTGCGCTCCTTTGCGTCCTCTGCGTCCCATCGGTTTTCTGTGAAAGTCAGCGGGGCTACTCACCCAACCCCACCAGGGATTGCTGGGCGCGCAGCCAGCGGTACCAGTCGGCCATGCCCTCGCCGCTGCTGGCGCTGACCCGCAGCACGCGGATGGCGGGGTTGACCCGGCGGGCGAAGTCGATGCACTGATCGACATCGAACTGCAGATGGGGCAGCAGGTCGATCTTGTTCAGCAGCATCAGGTCGGCGGCGGCGAACATGTCCGGGTATTTGATCGGCTTGTCCTCGCCCTCGGTGACCGAGAGGATCACCACCTTGTGCGCCTCGCCTAGGTCGAAGGCCGCCGGGCAGACCAGGTTGCCGACGTTCTCGATGAAGAGGATGCCATCCGGTTCCGGCTGCAGCTGCTCGAGGGCATGGCCGATCATGTGGCCATCCAGATGGCAGCCCTTGCCGGTGTTGATCTGCAGGGCCTTGACCCCGGTGGCGCGGATGCGCTCGGCGTCGTTGCTGGTTTGCTGGTCGCCCTCGATCACCGCCAGGGGGAATTCGTCTTGCAGGGCTTCAATAGTGCGGGTGAGCAGGCTGGTCTTGCCGGAGCCGGGGCTGGACACCAGATTCAGCGCCAGCAGCCGGTGCGCCGCCAGCCAGCGGCGATTGGCCTGGGCGTATTCGTTATTCTTGCTGAGGATGTCGGTTTCGATCTGCACCATCCGCGCCTGGCTCAGCCCAGGGGCATGGGCGTGGGCCGGGCCCTGGCCATAGTGGTGGTGATCATGGCCGTGCTGATGCCCGTGGGCATGGTCATGTTCGTGATCATGGCCCTCGATCCGGGTCTCGCCTTCACCGCAACCGCATACCGTACACATCTGCATCGCTCCGCCATTGGGACTGTTGAATTCTGGCTGCCTAGCTTCAAGCGGCCAGCAGTCAGTGGGACTCATCCCTGATCCTTAGTGCTCCGATGCGGGGCGAACCCGTCCACGAAGGAGGTCGCGACGGGAGATCATTTGCTCCCCGCGCCGACCCTGATCGCTGGTCTCCGGCTGAACCGCTTGAACGCTGCCCTCGGGCAGTTCCTCGTTCCGCATGATACGGCCCAGCAACTCCTCGTCAACCGCATTGTTTTGGTCGGGGGTCTTGGGGGTCATCAGGCCGCGCAGAAAATCCTCGGCAGCGGCGCGGGCCTGGCCCTGGCTGCGGAATTCGTGCATGGGGGAGTACAGGGAATGGGCCAGGTAACGGCCCAGGTCTTCGACCTCGTTGAGCAGGAACTTGTAACGGCCGGCGGGAAACCCCCTGGGTTCCTTATCGCCCAGTTCGCGGGATGTCCAATCCTCCTCTTCCGCAGGCAGCAGGATCAGGCTCATCATCCAGGGGGTGATCAGAACCCCCAGCAGGCCGTCCTGATAGTGCTGAAAACCCAGGGCCTCAACCCGCAGGGCGGGATTGAGCAGCGGCAGTCCGGCCATCTGCTCCAGGGCAATGCGCGTAAAGACCTGCTCCAGGCGCAGGGCCGCCTGCTGGGGTTGTATCATGCCTCCCGGCCTACCTCTGCGGCTGGATTGATGTCGGGAAAATACCTGTCCACATCTATGGACTGGGCACCGGCCATGATCTCACCCAGGCCGTCCAGGGCCAGGTCGATCTGGCGGGCATCCTCCTCGCTGATGACCTGCCGCGCCCAGCCGAGAAAGCTCAGCACCCAGGTCCCGGCCGGTTGCGCGCCGACCATGAGCAGATGGATCGGCTCTTCACCGTTGCGCCCGCGACACAGGGCACTGACCTCGCCAGCCTCCAGCAGTTGCATCGGCAGGCCTATGCACATGCCGCCAGCTCCAGATCCGCCTGCCGCTGCCAATGCCCTTTGCCCTGCTGCCGCCGGGGTGCCAGCTCCACCCCCAGCTCGGCCAATTCGGCGCGCAGCATGGCCACCATGGCGGGCAGCCCGGCGCTGGCCTCGGCGCTGAGGCCAATGCGGTTTTCCAGGTCCTTGGGCACCATGCCGATGATGACGATATGATTCGGGGCCTCACCCTTGAGCCGCAGCAGGGCAAGCAGGTCAGACAGACCGAGCTGGTGATTGGATAGCTTGGTCTGGAAAAAGGCGCGGATCTCCTGGTTGGCGATGCGTACCAACGAACCTGGCGCGGCGGGGCTGTTGATGGCATCGGCAATGATCAGGCAGTCACACTGGCGCATGGGCTCGAACAGCTCCATGCCCGTGGTGCCGCCATCCAGCACCTGCACCTCAGGCGGGATCTGGAAGCGACACTCCAGCTCCTCCACGGCGCGTACCCCTATGCCCTCGTCCTGCATGAGCACATTGCCCATGCCAATAACGAGGATGCTTTGTGGAGGGTTTGCGTTTGGCACCCTCAAAGCGCCTTCACCTTGATGATCTCGCTTTGCTCGTTGTCGAACATATGGATGGCGCAGGCGATGCAGGGGTCAAAGGAATGCACGGTGCGCAACACCTCCAGAGGCAGATGGGGATCGGCCACCGGGTTGTCCAACAGGGCCGACTCGTAGGGACCGATCTGGCCATCGGCATCCCGTGGGCCGGCATTCCAGGTGCTGGGCACCACCGCCTGGTAGTTCTTGATCTTGGCATCCTCGATCACCACCCAATGGGACAGGGTGCCACGCGGCGCGGCATGGAAGCCAACCCCCTTGATCTCGCCCTTGGGAAAAACCGGTGCATTGAAGGTATCCTGATCCTTGCCAACGTTATCCACCAGCCGCTGCCATTGGTCTTTCAGGGTATCCAGCATGACCGCGCAGCGCACCGCCCGGGCCGCATGACGACCGATGGTCGATTCCAGCGCGGTGAGGGGGATCTCGCTCAGGCCGGATACCGCCTTCATCGTGCCCAGGGCCTGATTCAGGTATTTCTGATAGCCCTTGTGGCCGCTGGCGACCCCTACCAACACGTCGGCCAAGGGGCCCACCTCGGCCCGCTTGCCGTAGAAGGTGGGGGCCTTGACCCAGGAATACTTGCCCTCATCCTGGAAGTCCGTGTACTGCGGCTCGGTACTGCCCTGCCAGGGGTGCAGGGCGGCATCCCCCTCATACCAGGCGTGCTTGGAGCTTTCCGCCACGCCATCGCGGAAATAGGCATCATCAAACCGGGTGATGGGCTTGAAGGTGCTGAGATCGCCATTATCGATATAGCCGCCGGGCAGGTCGAATACCCTGCCTTGGGTGTCCTGCGGGCAATCGGGCACGGACAGGTAGTTGTTCACTCCGTTGCCGATCTGGGTCCAATCCAGATAGAAGGCACCAATGGCCGGCACATCCACCAGATAGGTGGACTTGACGAACTGCTCCAGCTTGTCGATGAAGTTCTTGATCAGCATCAGGCGCTCGATGTTGAGCACCGAGGGGGCATCGTGGCCGATCGAGTTACTCACCCCGCCAACGGCCACGTTCTGGATATGCGGGGTCTTGCCGCCGAGGATGGCGACGATCTTGTTGGCGTGGTTCTGCACGTCCAGCGCTTGCAGGTAATGGGCCACCGCCAGCAGATTCACCTCCGGCGGCAGCTTCATTGCCGGATGCCCCCAGAAGCCGCTGGCGAAGGGGCCCAGCTGGCCGCTGCCGACGAAGGTCTTGAGCCGCTCCTGGGTCGCCTTCATCTCGTGCGGCCCATTGAGCGGCCAATCGGACAGGGACTCCGCCAGCTTGGCGGCGGCCACCGGATCGGCATCCAGGGCCGAGACCACATCCACCCAATCCACCGCCGAGAGGTGATAGAAATGAACGATATGGTCCTGGATGGCATGGGCGGTCTGGATGATGTTGCGGATCAGTTGGGCATTGAGCGGCACCTCCAACTGCAGGGCGTTTTCCACCGCCCGTACCGAAACTATGGCATGAACCGTGGTGCAGACGCCGCAGAAGCGCTGGGTGTAGGTCCAGGCCTCGCGTGGGTCGCGCCCCACCAGAATCTTCTCGATGCCACGCCACATCTGCCCGGAGGACCAGGCCTTGGTGACCTTGCCCTCATCCACCTCGACATCAATGCGCAGGTGCCCCTCGATGCGGGTAATGGGGTCAACGGTGATACGTGTCGTCACGGGACATCTCCTCTAGTTCAAATTCGATAAATTGTTCAATCATGGGCAGGACGCCGTGAACCCCTCCCTGGGGTCTTGACGCTGCCCAAGCGCCCACCGGGACTCTAACTGGGCAAGGTCATCAGCCGTGGCTCGCAGGGCCCTTATGGTCCCGCGGCAGTACAGGGAAGGTCTTGATCACAAATAAAAATACCATGATCTCTATAGCCACCAGGCCGATGGTCACCATCAACTCGGGCAGGGCCGGGAAATAGCTGTAGCCAGGGCCGGGGTCCAGGGTGATAAGAAAGGCATTGAAGCGATACAGGGCACCGGCCAGCAGCAGACTCACCGCGCCGTAGAGCAGCGCCCTTGGGCTGTTGCGCGCCGAGGCCGAGCGCAATACCAGCACGGGATAGGCAAACAGCGCCGTCTCCAGCAGGAACATCAGGCTGGCCAGGTCAGCGGCAAAGAGGAGACCGAACTTGCCGCGCAGCAGGATCTCGCCGAAACGGATCAGCAGATAGAAGGCGATCAGACCGACCATGATGCGCCCCAGCCCGGACAGCAGCTGGGTCTCGGGGTCACGGCGAAAGCCTACGGCGGACAGGGAGGCCTCGAACATGACGATGGCGAAGCCCATGGTAAAGGCGGTGAGCACCGCCAGCAGGGGTTGCAGGTGCAGTGTCTGCCACAGGGGATGCACCTTCCAGCCCATGGCGATGAGCATGGTGCCCAGGGACGACTGGTGCATGGTGGGCAGCAGCACCCCCAGGGCGATGACGAAGAACAGCACCTTGTTGAGGCGCTTGAGCCAGGTCTCGGCGTTGTATTTTTGCAGCACAGTGGGCAGGAATTCGATCAGCAGTACCAGGATGTAGGCACTGACGCACAGGCCCACCTCAAGCATCACCGAATTGAAGTTCATCTGCCAGGGCAGGAACAGATTGTAGAACTGCCACCAGCGGCCCATGTCGATAATGGCACCCAGACCGCCCAGGCCATAGCCGAGCAGGCTGGCCAGCAGGGCGGGCCGGATCAGCGGGTGATACTGGCCCTTGTTGAAGACATAGACGGTAACCGCCAGGGCATAGCCGCCACAGGCCAGGGCGGTGCCGACGACGATGTCATACACCACCCAGATGCCCCAGGGAAAGCCGCCATTGAGGTTGGTCACCGCGCCCATGCCGTTGACGAAGCGCTCGATCAGAAAGTACAGCCCGATCAGGGCCAGCAGGCCAAGAAAGGCAAAGGGCAGAGTCAGAATACGGCGCTGCAGGGGTTGATACTGACTCATTGCTCGTCCCCTTCCTGATCTTCATCGATATTGCGCTTCACCAGCCAGGTCAGGCCACCCAGCACCACCGCCGGCAGGGCCATATAGCTGTAGAGGCCGTGCTGCACCCCTTCGGAGATGGAAACATAGGAACGCTCGCCCAAGGGCGGCATACCCAGTTGGTCGAAGGGGATGGCGGAGAGGTGCAGCACATTGGTGCCACCGGCCTCCCTCTCGCCCCAGATGTGCTGCTGATACTTGGGCACGGCCTTTTCGTGGTGGCTGGCCGGGGCGCGTACATCGCCCATGGGGTAGTTGTAGATCTCGCCAGGCGTCAGGGCCATGCGCCGCTTTGCCTCGGCCAGCAGGGCCTCTCGGGAACCGAACAGGGTGGCACCCGTGGGGCAGGCCTCGGCACAGCCGGTGAGCAGGCCCTGATCGATGCGCTCCAGGCCCTTCTGATTGCAGAATTCGCACTTGTGCAATAGGCCAAAGGGGTTGTCATAATCGAACTGGGGCACGTTGTAGGGGCAGCCGGTCATGCAGGTGCGGCAGCCGATGCAGGCATCGGCATCGTAATTGACAATGCCGGTCACGGGGTGCTTCACCAAGGCCGTCACCGGGCAGACCGAGACGCAACCGGGATCGACGCAGTGCATGCAGCTGCGTTTCTCGAAGGCAAAGCCATCGGTCGGGCTGTCCTTGGTCTGCGGACTGCCGTTGCGGAATACCTTGATCACGTTATGGGTCTGGGGTGAGAGATCCTGGGCGAAATCGGCATAGACCTCATCCCCCAGCGGGGTCGGCGGCATCTGGTTGACCTCCTTGCACTTAGCCACACAGGCCTTGCAGCCGACGCACAGGGTGGAGTCGAACAACATGCCCACCGCCTGTGGCGCTGGGCTGAGGTTCTCCCGGGCACTGACCGCCCCCGGCGCAAGGGCCGCTGCGGCACTGCCCAGAGAGGCACGGAGAAAATCTCTGCGGTTCATCTTGCCCCCTCAGCCTTCGCCATCGCTGTCACCCAGCCGACGTCCGGCCACCGCGCTGGCACCCAATGCCGCGCCCAGGGCCGCGCCGGCCACCGCAGCGGTTGCCAGGGTTGCGCTGCTGCTGCCCTCGCGGTCGTCGATATCGGGGAAGGCATTGGGCGGCGTATGGGTCTTCACCTCGGACAGGCTGAACAGGGGCTTGTGGAACCCTGTGCCCTGTTCCGAGCAGCCAAAGCAGGGGTGCCCCACCCCCACCGGCCAGACCCCGCCGCCGATGTTGTTGTACTCCAGGCTGGGGCAGTTGTTATAGGTCTCAGGCCCCTTGCAACCCAGCTTGTACAGACACCAACCCTTGCGGTGGCCCTCGTCGCCAAACTCGGTGGCGAAACGGCCGGCATCGAAGTGCGGACGGCGATAACAATTTTCGTGGATCAGACGGCCATAGGCCCACTTGGGTCGACCCTTGTCGTCGATTGGCGGCAGCCTGCCGTAGGTGACAAAGAACAAGACGGTGCCGATGAAATTGGCCGGATTGGGCGGACAACCGGGTATGGTCACCACCGTTTTATCGGTCAGAAACTGGGGCGCGCCGACGGCACCGGTAGGATTGGGAGCCGCCGACTGCACCCCGCCCCAGCTGGCGCAGGAGCCATAGGCGACAATGGCGGCGGCATGTTTCGCTGCCTCGCGGGTGGCGTCGGTCATGGTCTGGCCACCGATCTTGCAAAAGATACCGTTCTGCGCCAGGGGGATGGCCCCTTCAACCACGAGCAGATACTTGCCCTGGTTCTCCTTCATCACCTGGCGTTTGATTTCCTCCACACGGTGGCCGGCACCGGCATCCAGGGTCTGGTGATAGTCCAGTGAAATCAGGTCAAGGATCAGGTGTGCCAGACTGGGCTGCTCGGAGCGCAACAGGGCCTCGGTCGGCCCGGTACACTCCTGGCCGTGCAGCCAGATGACCGGTGGACGCCGCTTCGGATCGGCCACCGCCTCGGCCATGGCATAGGCGGCCCGATCACCCAGGCCGATCGAAGCGGCCACGCCGGCGCAAAATTTCAGGAAGGTACGCCGAGATACCCCCAGCCTTGTCTCAAGAGCCGAAAAATCAAAATCTGTATCCGCCATGAATGAATCCCCAGGTGTCTGCCTCGCGGCCCCCCAACAGGTGCCAACCGCCTGCACAAGGCAACAAACAGGCCAGAAAAGACCATTCACTGACAATCAATGGGTTAAAACAAGGCCCTGGCCGCGCAGCCCGACACAACTGCAAGCCAGGTTTCCGGTTGGATTGACAAATCGCAAAGCTTCTTTGCAGGGCGGCTTGGGCCTAACGGGCATGGAGCGGCCCCACACCTAGCTCAGATAGGTGTGGGCCACCCCAGAACATGAAACTTCTCTTGGCCGCATCGGGACTCGGGGTTCGGGACTCGAAAATTGCCACGGATGGTTCACAGTAACTGCCAGCCCCATGTCGGGCGGCAGCGCATAGGGCGGCCCGTGGCCGCCGCGCCCTGCTCAGGGGCAAGCCTCATTGCCGTGGCTTGACAGCGGGCGCGGCCCGCCCTATGCGGCACGACAAGTCCAGTTGCTATTGCCACGGATGTTTCACAGTAAAACCGGGTCGCAAAGGATGCAACCTAAAGCCAGATTGGGCAAAAACGTGCAAGGCTAATCGCCACCCCAGCAATCCAGGCCGTAGCGCTCCAGCTTGCTGCGCAGGCCGACGCGGGACAGGCCCAACTCGTCGGCGGCGCGGGTCTTGTTCCAGCGGTGGCGTATCAACGCCTCGCGCAGGCTGCGTATCTCCAGGGCCTCGACCCGCTCCTTGAGGGTGGCCTCCGGACCCGGTCTTGCCCCGCCCCGCTTGCCGTCCTGGCTGAGGCTGGGGCAGAGGATACGCGGGTGCAGCAGCGCCGCCTCAAGCCAACACCCTCCGTCAGCAGAGTTGTCGCTCATCACCAGCAGGCGCTGGATCTCGTTGCGCAATTCGCGCACATTGCCCGGCCAGGGATAATCCTGCAAACAGGCCATGGCCTCATCGGTAAAGCCCTCACAGGGTTTTCCAAAGGCGCGCACGGCCTCCTGTAGCAAACACCGGGCAATCAGCGGAATATCCGTGCGGCGCTCGCGCAGGGGCGGCAACTCCAGGCGCACCCCGCCCAAGCGGTAGAACAGGTCCTCGCGGAAGCGCCCTGCGCGGATTTCCTCCTCTAGATTCTTGTTGGTCGCGGCCACCACGCGCACATTCACCCCGTACCGCTGATCGCCCCCCACCGGCCGGATCTCGCCTTCCTGCAACACACGCAACAACTTGACCTGAAAGGTGGGTGAGACATCGCCAATCTCATCCAAAAAGATGGTGCCGCCGTCGGCCTGTTCGAACAGGCCGATATGATCGTTCACCGCGCCGGTAAAGGCCCCCCGCTTGTGGCCGAACAGCTCGCTCTCCAGCAGTTGATCCGGCATGGCCGCGCAGTTCTCGGCGACAAAGGGGTGGTCGGCGCGGCGGCTGTTGTAATGAATGGCGCGGGCAAACAGCTCCTTGCCGGTGCCCGATTCGCCGCAGATCAGCACGCAGATATCGAAGGGTGCCACCTGGGCTACCTGGCTGCAGATGGTTTCAACCGGACTGCCCGGCGCACGCACTATGCTGTTGAGATGGTAGTTGTGTTTCAGCCGCTCGCGCTGCTGCCGCTGCCCCTCCACCAGACTTGAGGCTGAAGCGCGCATCTCTTGCGCCAACAGGGAATTTTCGCGCTGCAGCCGATACAGCTCGCAGGCATTGTGCAGGGTCAGCAACAACTGATTGGGCTGCCAGGGTCGGGTAATGAACTGATAGATGCCAGCCCGATTCACGCTGTCTATCAGATCATCCGGATCGCTATCGGCCAGCAGGATCATGCGCACCACATCGGGGCGCTGCTCTCGCAGCCGGGTGAGAAAGGCGATGGCCCCCTCGCCGGGCAGTTGCTGATCACAGAGCAGGGCCTGGATCGGCTCCACCGCCAGGAGGGATTCGGCCTCGCGGACATCATGGGCGCCAAACACCTGGAACTCGTCAGCCAAGCAGCGCCTCAGGGTCTCCAGGGACAGATCATCCACCGCCAGCAGCAGGATCGGCGGAGCGGGTGCTTGACTCACTCGACCTCCAGGTCCTTGATCTGCATCTGATCACCGCCGACCACCTGGAGCTGATAGCTGCCGCAATGAGGGCAGGCATCAAAGCGCTGTTCCACCTCCACTTGACGCCCACAGGGCAGGCACCAGGCCAGGCCAGGCAAGCGCAAAATCTCCAGCTCGGCCCCCTCGGCCAGGGAGCCCCGACAGACAGCATCGAAGCCAAAGCGCATGGCCTCGGGATCTGCCCCAGAGAGACGGCCGATCTCCAGCCGCACCCGTTTCACTCGGCTAAACGCCTGACGTCGGGATTCCTCCTCCAGGATCTGCAGTATGGATTCACAAAGGGAAAGCTCGTGCATGGGCCAAATTCTGTCAAACAGCAACCGCCTGGAGCATAGCACGCCGACCACGGCAGCCATGGGTTTGACCTGACTTAATGGGTTTGCTGTGAATCATCCAGGGCAACTCACGAGTCTCCAATCCCGAAGCCGCCGAGAGATGTTTCAGGCTAACGCACCTGGGGCGGGCGGCATCACCCCGGAACATCAAACATCTCCTGGCTACCTTGTGACTCGGCAGCCCCTGTAGCCCGGATGAAGTTAACGGAATCCGACAGGCTCCTAGCCGTACATGACCCAGCGGTAGATCGCCCCCCAGGGCAGCAGGCTGATCATGTAGATCAGAAAGATCAGCATCCCGTAGGTGAGCATCCGCTCCATCACCTTGCCCATTTCGGCCAGGCGCTTGCGCTCCAACTGCCGTTGTTTACGCCGCTGGCGCTCCTGTTCACGCTGCTCCTTGCGCGCCTGCTCCTCCTCCAGGCGCTTTTTCTCCGCCTCGTACAGCTCTTGGTTGGTGGGTTTTTGCCCGCTCTGTGCCGCCGCCGGGGGCGGCTGTTGCGGGGCGGGATTGGCTTGGGCCATGTGCAAATCTCTCCCATGCGCGGTGTTTTCCAGGGGTGCCTATTTCACCACGAAGTGATACCGGAGGCCGAAGAAAATCTCCTTCAGTGGGCGGCGAGAGCCCTGAAGACATTCCATATCGGAATGTTAGTGCAGATTAATTCATTTGATCATGCTGGGACAAACCACCACAATCCGCTGCTCAAAAGGGGCATCACCCACCATTGCCATGCGCAATCGGCCTTACTACCTGGAATGAATTTCGATTTACCTCTAGCAGCAGACCGACTCCGGCGCTGGCCCATGGCCCTGCCCGCAGCCGATTCCCTCAACCTTGCAATGGAGACCTTCCATGTCCGTGGAACGCAATCGTACCCTGAAAAAGACCCTGATCTATGCCCTCCTCAGCGGCGGCCTGTACTACCTGATGTATCACTTTGAGGACAGCATTCTGGAGCTGTCCCGCCAGGGCCGTTGGAACTTCATCCTGCCCCTGACCATTGCCTTTGTCTTCTCCATTGTCCACGGCAACTTTACCGGTCAGTTCTGGGAACTGTTCGGCATCCGCGCCAAAACCACCAAAAAATAGGGGCCTGCACCATGGAAATCAGTTTTATCGATCTCTCGCTGGGCAATGTTGTCCTGCTGTTTGTCATCGGCTTTGTCGGCGGCCTGGTGAGTGGATTTATCGGCTCTGGCGGTGCCTTTGTACTCACCCCGGCGATGATGAACCTGGGCGTTACCGCGATCATGGCGGTGGCCTCCAACATGGCGCACAAGTTCCCCAAGGCCTTTGTCGGCGCCATGAAACGGCACAAGTTCGGCCAGGTGGACATCAAGCTGGGCATAGTCCTGGGCATCTCCGCCGAGGCCGGGGTGCTGTACGGGGCCGGGTTGCAAGAGACCATCCGCGAGGTGTTCGGCAAGGCCGGTTCCAATCTCTACGTCTCCACCGTGTTCATCGTGGTGCTGGCCATTGTCGGCGGCTATGTGCTGCGCGATGCCTACAAGATGTTCCACTCACAGAACCCGGATGAGGAAAAGACCACCCAGCTTGCCAAGTGGGTGCAGTCGGTCAACATCCCCGGCACCATGATGTATTTCAAGGCGATAGACGCCAGGATTTCTGTCCTGTTCACCATCCCCATCGGCTTTGCCACGGGTATGCTCGCCGCCACCATCGCCGTTGGCGGCTTCATCGGCGTACCGGCCATGATGTACATCCTTGGCGTACCCGGCCTGATCGCCTCGGCCACCGAGTTGGTCATCGCCTTCGTCATGGGCATGGGCGGCACCATCAAGTTCGCCTGGGCCGGTTATGTGGATATCCGCCTGGCCATGATCATCCTCGCCGGCTCCCTGTTCGGCGTGCAGCTGGGGGCCATAGGCACCACCTATGTCAAGCCCTATACGGTGAAGATCGTCATGGGCGTGATCATGATGCTGGCCCTGCTCAGCCGCGGCATAGTGGTCCCGGTGTATCTGTCCGAGCTGGGTCAGATCCAGCCCCTGGCGGCTGAAACCGCCAGCCTGCTGGGAGACCTGAGCTTCGCCGTGCTGCTGTTTGCCCTGGCCGCCGGTGCCACCATAGTGTTCCGCGCCCTGATCAAGGGCATGAGCGAGCACCGCGCCAAGCTGGCGGCGGAGAACGCCGAGCCCGGCACCTTCAGCACCGCCGCCGAGCCGCGCCAGCTCTCGCCGGTGGGGCGCATGGAACGCATCATGCTGGTGAGCGATGGCAGCGAGTACGCCGAATCGGCGGTGACCGAGGCGATCCGTCTGGCCAAGCGCTGTCAGGCCAATCTGTACGCCTTCAGCGTACTGGCCACGCCGGATTTTGAAAGCCCCCTGGGGCAGAACCTGCACGAGCTGGACAAGAAGGCGATGGTGGACAACCTGCTCAAGGTGCGCGCCCAGGCCGAGGCGGAGGGCGTATCCTGCGAGATCCTGCTCGGCCACGGCTCCGACCCCTTCGATGAGATCGTCGATCAGGCCGAGGTCAGCGCCATGGACATGATCGTCATGGGCCGACGCGACAAGAGCGACCTGCTGCGCAGCATGATGGGCGGCACCACCGCCAAGGTCATAGGCCACACCCACAGCGACGTGCTGGTGGTGCCGCGCCAGGGCAAGATGGAGGGCAAGGGCATAGTCCTGCCGGTGGACGGTTCGCGCAACAGCGAGGCGGCGGCGGCCACCGTGGTCAGCATGGTCAGCAAATGCCCGGTGGCGGTCACCCTGGTATCCGTGGCCATAGACCCGCGTCTGCGCGAGGACGCCCAGGGCCACGCCGATCAGCTGGCCCGGCTGATGGCCAACGCGGGGATCCAGGTCCAGGTGGAGACCCGCATCGGTAGCCCGGACGCAGAGATCCTCGCCTGTGCGCAGGAGCGCGGTGCCGATCTTATCGTCATGGGCAGCCATGGCCGCACCGGCCTGGACCGGCTCCTGGTGGGTAGCGTGTCGGAGCGGGTCATCGGCCAGACCCAGTGCCCGGTGCTGATCGTCAAGCTCTAATCGGCCCTTGATTGGCCGGTTTGCATGGGCAACTCGGCCACCAGCATCTGTCCCAGGTGGCGCAGGCTGATCCTTAGGGTCTGCGCCCCAGGGATGGCCTGCAGATCACCCGTCACCCCGCCGCCTCGTGCCGGCCGCAAGGAGATGACTTCTCCCAAGGGAACGCCGCTTGCATCCAGCCACACCGCCTGGATGCGGCTGACCTGATCCTCGCTCAGGCCCTGGGTGCGCAGCAGCAGCCTGTAGCCCGGCCGCAGCGGATAGAGCCGCGCCACCACCGCCTTGTCCCGGCCGAGGGCGGCACAGGGTTCCTGTACCGGGTTGCAGTCCTGCTCTGGCCAGAGCAGCTGAATCGCCTGGGGGTGGGGCTGATCGGCATTTCTCGGGTTGAACTTGCCGACAAAGGTGAAGCTCGACGCCGTACCCACGCCGATGATGACAAAGAAATACCAGATCCAGCGGTCTCGTCTGTTTCTCACCACAACCCCCGAATGGCGGCAATGCCCTGGGCACCCTGGTTCCAGGCCTGCTGCAACAGCTCAGGACGCATACCGCCCAGGGCATAGACCGGCAGGCGGGCCTCGGCCACCCAACGGGCGAAGACCTCCCAGCCCAGGGGCCGGGCATCGGGGTGGCTGGCGGTGGCCAGCACCGGCGAGAGCACGGCAAAATCCAGCCCCAGCTGCGCCGCCCGCTCCAGCTGCTGGGGATTGTGACAGGAGGCGGCCAGCGGCCCGGGCAGCGACGGTCGGCTGGACAGGGCCATGAGATCGGCGGAATTCAGGTGCAGGCCCAGGGCTGCGTGGTTACCCGCTGCAGGCAGGTCGGCCAGCTGGGTGGCCAGGCGGCTGTTGATCAGCAGTTGGGCACCGGCGCTGCGGCAGAGCCGCTGCGCCCGCTGCAGCAGGGCCGCAGCCGTTTGCGCAGGGCAGTTGGGCGGCGGGCGCAACTGCACCAGGCGAACGCCCGCTTGCAAGGCGGCCTGCAGGCGCTGGGCAAAGGCCTCGATCTGGAGCGATTCAGGGCTGGCGATGAGATAACTCTGGGGCAGACGCAGGGCCTGGATGATGGGCCGATCCGCCGCCGGCATGGGGTAGAGATGCAGCTGTTCGCGTGCCACCCAGGCCAGCCGCTGGCCCTCCAGGCCCCGCGCCTGGCCCTGCCAATGCAGAACCCGCTGCACCTCCAGCAGCACCTGACGGTCGCCGTAGTCGTGGCGCACCTGGATCAGCGGCCGATACGCGCCCAACTCCAGGCCGAGTTCTTCACGGATCTCCCGCCGCAGGGCCTGGGCCAGGTCCTCGCCCGGCTCCAGCTTGCCGCCGGGGAACTCCCACAGCCCGCCCTGATGCAGATGGTCCGGCCGCTTGGCCAGCAGCACCCTGGCCTCGGCATCCTCAATCACCGCCACGGCTACCTGGATCATGTCAGTGCTTTACCTTCACAAGGGACGCAGAGGGCGCAAAGAAGCGCAAAGTACGCAGAGGGTTAAAACTAACAATCATACGGCGACATCTCTTGGCTACCTCGGGACTTGGGCTCGGGGCTCCCAGGATGATTGGCAACGGCGGGGGTGTTTCACACTAACCCTTTGCGTTCTTTGCGATCCGGTTATTTTAACTGCGGTATTCGGCGTTGATCTTGACGTAGTCGAAGGACAGGTCGCAGGTCAGGATACGCGCCTCGGCCTCGCCTCGGCCCAGCTCGATGCGTACCGGGATATCGGTCCGGTTCATCACCGCCTGGCCCAGCTCTTCGCGGTAGCTGGCGGCGCGGCCGCCCTGCTCGACGATGAGCACATCGCCCAGCCATATCCGAACCCCCTCCACCTGCAACTGCGGGATACCGGAGCGGCCCACGGCGGCGAGGATGCGGCCCCAGTTGGGGTCGGAGGCGAACATAGCGGTCTTTACCAGGGGCGAATGGGCGATGGTGAAACCCACCTGCCGCGCCTCCTCCACGGAACGTGCGCCGCTGACCTGGATCGGGATCAGCTTGGTCGCCCCCTCGCCATCGCGCACTATGGCCTCGGCCAGCTCCATGCAGACCTCCAGCAACAGACTGCGGAGGGCCTGACCCGCCTCGGTGTCCAGATCATCAATGGATAGCCCGCTGCGACCGGTGGCAACCAACACGCAGGCATCGTTGGTGGAGGTATCGCCATCCACGCTGATGCTGTTGAAACTGGGCTCGATGGCCTCCTGCAAGGCTTGCTGCAGCAGCTCCGGGGCCAGGGCGGCATCGGTTGCCAGATAGGCCAGCAGGGTGGCCATGTTGGGCTGGATCATGCCCGAGCCCTTGGCCATGCCGGTGAGCCGCACCGACTGGCCGCCGATCTCCCGCTGGCGGCTGACCAGCTTGGGCCGGGTGTCGGTGGTCATGATGGCGCGGGCCGCCTGCGGCCAGTGCCGCTCGTTCAGGTCGGCCAGCAGCTGCGGGATGCCGCGCCGGAAGGGTGCCAGGGGCAGGGGCTCGCCGATCACGCCGGTGGAGAAGGGCAGGACGGCCTCAATCGGGCAGGCGGCGGCCTCGGCCAGGATCCGACAGCTCTCTTCGGCCGCCTGAAGACCGGAGGAGCCGGTACCGGCATTGGCGTTGCCGGAGTTGATCAGCAGATAGCGCGGCGGGGTCTCCGCCAGGTGCGCACGGGCCAGCCGCACCGGCGCGGCGCAGAAGGCGTTGCGGGTGAACACCGCCGCGCAGCTCGAACCGGGTGCCATCTCCAGCAACACCAGATCATCGCGCCCTGGGTAGCGGATACCGGTAGCGGCGCTGGCCAGGCGCAGACCGGAAATGGGCAGAAAATCCAGGGGTTCGGTCATCAAGCTCAGCCTTGTCAGTAAAAGTTAACCTAAGGATCATGGGGCGGACAGCACCACCCCGGAACATGAAACATCCCCTAATCAATGGGACGCAGAGGACGCAAAGAAGCGCAAAGTACGCAGAGAAGAATGAGTAAGAAGCCCCGTAGCCCGGATGCAGCGCAGCGAAATCCGGGGAGGTCACGCCCTGTGGCAATCCCGGATTCCGTTGCACTTCATCCGGGCTACACTTCCTCGGGGCTCGCAATTTGCCCGCCCTGTGGCCGGGATACAGCGCCTGAGTCGCCCTTGCGGGCGACAGTCGGGCTGGAAGCCCGTCCTAACCCTGCATTCCTCTTTGCGTCCTCTGCGTCCCATCGGGGCTTGATCAATGACCAACGCCGCATCCTAAAATCCAAGTCCTCCTGTTCAGTCCTCAGCTCAGCCGACCGCAGCATTGCTTGTATTTCTTGCCGGAGCCACAGGGGCAGGGGGCGTTGCGGCCCACCTTGGGCTGGCTGCGCTTAAAGGGTTGATGATCTTCCTCGCGGGGGGCTGCCGCTGCCGCCTCCCCCTCACCGCTGAAGCCGGTAAAGGCCTCGTGCCTGAACTCAAAGTCTTGCAGGCGCTGCTCCAGAGGGGCGATCTCCTCCGGTGCCTGCACCTCGGCGCGCAGCAGGGTGGTGACCAGCTCGTGCTTGATGGTGTCGAGCATCTCCGAGAACATCTCGAAGGCCTCGCGCTTGTACTCCTGCTTGGGGTTCTTCTGCGCATAACCGCGCAGGTGGATGCCCTGGCGCAGGTAGTCCATGGCGGCCAGGTGTTCCTTCCAATTGGTATCGAGGATCTGCAGCATGATCGCCTTTTCGAAGTAGCGCAGGCTGGCCGCGCCCACCTGGGCCTCCTTATCGGCGTAGCGCCGCTGGATCTCGCCGACGATGCGGCTGCGCAGGCTTTCCTCGTGCAGATCGTCGTCCTCGTCCAGCCACTGCTGGATGGGCAGGCCCAGGTGGAATTCCTCTTGCAGGGTCCGCTCCAGGCCCGGGATGTCCCACAGCTCGTCCAGGCTGCCGGGCGGCAGGTGGCGGCTGATGACCTCGTTGACCACATCGTCCATCATCGCCTTGACGGTTTCCGAGACATCTTCCACGTCCATCAGTTCATCGCGCTGTTGATAGACCACCTTGCGCTGGTCGTTGGCCACGTCGTCGTATTCCAGCAGCTGTTTGCGGATGTCGAAGTTGCGCCCTTCCACCTTGCGCTGGGCGTTCTCTATCGCCTTGGTCACCCAGGGGTGCTCGATCGCCTCGCCCTCCTGCATGCCCAGCTTCTGCATCAGGCCGGTGACCCGGTCGGAGGCGAAGATGCGCATCAGGTTGTCCTGCATGGACAGGTAGAAGCGGGTGGAGCCGGGGTCGCCCTGACGCCCGGAACGACCGCGCAGCTGGTTGTCGATACGGCGGGATTCGTGCCGCTCGGTGCCGATGACGTGCAGACCGCCGGCCTCCAGCACCTGTTGATGCAGCTGGTGCCAGGTTTCACGTACCTGGGCGATGGCCTGCTCGCTGGGGTTCTCGCCCAGGGCCTCGATCTGGCTGTCCAGATTGCCGCCCAGCACGATGTCGGTGCCGCGCCCGGCCATGTTGGTGGCTATGGTCACCGCGCCCGGTATGCCGGCCTGGGCGACTATGGCCGCCTCCTGGGCATGGTGCTTGGCGTTGAGCACCTTGTGGGCGATCTTCTCCTGTTCCAGCAGGTTGGAGACCAGCTCCGAGGTCTCGATCGAGGCGGTGCCCACCAGCACCGGCTGACCGCGTTTGACGCAGTCCTTGACGTCCTCGATGATGGCCTTGTACTTCTCTTCCTGGCTGAGGTAGATGAGATCGCCCATGTCGTTGCGGATCATGGGCTGGTTGGTGGGGATCATCACCACCTCCAGCCCATAGATGGACTGGAACTCGAAGGCCTCGGTATCGGCGGTGCCGGTCATGCCGGCGAGCTTCTGGTAGAGACGGAAGTAGTTCTGGAAGGTGACCGAGGCCAGGGTCTGGTTCTCGTGCTGGATCTGGACCCCCTCCTTGGCCTCCACCGCCTGATGCAGGCCCTCGGACCAGCGCCGTCCGGGCATGGTGCGGCCGGTGAATTCATCCACGATGACCACCTCGCCGTCGCGCACTATGTAGTCCACGTCTTTCTGGAACAGGACATGGGCGCGCAGGGCGGCGTTGACATGGTGCATGAGCATGATGTTGGCGCTGTCGTACAGGCTGGTGCCCTCCGCCAGCAGGCCCTCGTCGCCAAGCATGTCCTCGATGTGCTGATGACCGTCCTCGCTGAGGAAGATCTGACGGGCCTTTTCGTCCACCGAATAATCGCCCTCGCCGAATTCTTCCTTGCCCTCCACCAGGCCCAGGGATTTCTGCCGGGTCAGCTTGGGGATCAGCCGGTTGATGCGGGTGTAGAGCTCGGAGCTGTCCTCCGCCGGGCCGGAGATGATCAGCGGCGTGCGCGCCTCGTCGATGAGGATAGAATCGACCTCATCCACCACGGCAAACCAACGCTCGCGCTGTACCCGCTGATCGGCACTGAAGGCCATGTTGTCGCGCAGGTAATCGAAGCCGAATTCGTTGTTGGTGCCGTAGGTGATGTCGCAGGCATAGGCCTCGCGGCGGCTCACCCGGCGCAGGTGGCGGATGCCCTCGGCGCTGCCTTCATGGCTGTAATCCACCCGGTAGGAGCCCTCGTCCGGGCCCATGCCGCTGGAGGAGTTGATCACCCCCACGCTGAGGCCCAGGAAGTCATACAGCCGCCCCATCCATTCGGCATCGCGCCGGGCCAGGTAATCGTTCACCGTCACCACATGCACGCCCTTGCCGGGCAGGGCATTGAGATAGACCGCCAGGGTGGCCACCAGGGTCTTGCCCTCACCGGTGCGCATCTCGGCGATCTTGCCCTGATGCAGCACCATGCCACCGATCAGCTGCACGTCGAAGTGGCGCATGCCCAGGGCCCGCTTGCCCGCCTCGCGCACCAGGGCGAAGGCCTCCGGCAGCAGGTCGTCCAGCTTCTCGCCGGACTCCAGGCGCTGGCGCAACTCGGCGGTCTTGGCGCGCAGGGCGGTATCCTCCAGGGCCTCGAACTGCCCCTCGAAGTCGCTGATCTGCTCGCATTTTTTGAGCATGCGTTTGACCAGCCGGTCGTTACGGCTGCCGAAAATCTTGTTCAGGAACTTGCTGACCATCAGTGTTTCCGTGGGTTGATTGGGGTCTGGCGCAAGGCCCGCCGGGCGGCGGGATGGCCGAAACGCGCCATGATAGCGTAAAAGCGGACAGAACGCAGGAATCCGCCAGGCTTATTGGCTGTTTTCGATGCAGTTTATGTCCGTCCCCAAGGCCGTGACGAACGCCCCCAGGGCAGGTATGCTGGCGGCATGAAACCCCGTACCCTGGCCGACTGGCTGCGCAAGGCACCGGGCCTTAAGGGCCTGGTAAACGACTGTCAACAGCAGCTGCAACTCCTGCAACTGGTGCGCTCGCGCCTGCCCGACCCCCTCTGCGACCACTGCTGCTCGGCCAGCCTGAACGGCTCGCAACTGGTGCTGGGGGTGGACTCACCGGCCTGGTCAGGCCGACTGCGGCTGTTACAGGGGCGATTGAAGCTGGAGCTTGGCCAGCTGGATATGCCCATCCAGCAGGTCAAGGTGGTGGTGATCCCGCAAAGCGCGCTGCCGCGCCCGCCACTGCGCCCGGCCCAGGAGGCGCTATCCCGGCACAATGCCCAGCTCATCCAGTCCCTCGCCGAGCAGGTGGAAAACCCACAGTTGAAGCAGTCCCTGGGCCGGCTGGCCCGGCATCGCTCGGGGCAGTAGCGCCTTGACCGACTGCTGACTGTGGCTACAGGGGCTAACGCTTGGTACGGGCAATCCTCGCCCCTTGAGGGAGAGGGGGCCGGGGGTCGCCTTTTTCAACTCTGCGCAACTTTACAGTAACTATTTGCGCTCCTGTCAGGTAGCTAACCCACCAGGGCAGGTTTGGCGTAGGAGATGGGGACCTGCGCGGTTTCTTCCTCGAAGGTGATCTCCTCCCAGGCCGAGGGGGTGGCAAGGAGTTGGCGCAGCAGGCGATTGTTGAGTTCGTGGCCGGATTTGTAGCCACTGAAGGCACCGATCAGGCTGCGGCCGAGCAGATAGAGGTCGCCGATGGCGTCGAGGATCTTGTGCTTGACGAACTCGTCCTCGTAGCGCAGGCCGTCGTCGTTGAGCACCCGGTAGTCGTCCACCACCACCGCGTTGTCCAGACTGCCGCCCAGGGCCAGCTCGTTTTGGCGCAGCAACTCCACATCCTTGAGGAAGCCGAAGGTGCGCGCCCGGCTGACCTCCTTGACAAAGGAGGTACTGGAGAAGTCGATGCTGGCAAACTTGCTGCGCTCGGCGATGGCCGGGTGGTCGAAATCGATGGCGAAGGAGACCTTGAAGCCGTCGAAGGGCTCGAAGGTGGCCCTTTTATCGCCCTGCTCGACGCTCACCCGCTGCTTGATGCGGATAAAACGCTTGGCCGCGTTCTGCTCCTCCACCCCGGCGGATTGCAGCAGAAACACGAAGGGCCCGGCGCTGCCGTCCATGATGGGTACCTCGGCGGCGCTGACATCCACATAGGCGTTGTCTATGCCCAGCCCGGCGAAGGCCGAGAGCAGGTGTTCCACGGTGGATACCCGTACCTCGCCCTTGCCCAGGGTGGTGGAGAGGCGGGTATCGCAGACGTTGCGGGCACAGGCGGAGATCTCCACCGGTTCGGCCAGATCGACCCGGCGAAAGACTATGCCCGTGTTGGGCGCGGCCGGGCGCAGGGTCAGGTAGATCTTGCCGCCGGTGTGCAGCCCCACGCCGGTGGCGCGGATGGCGTTTCTCAAGGTGCGTTGCCGAATCATGTATGGTTTCACCCCGCAGTAAAATCGCGACATATTAGCACAGCTTCAGGGCCTGGCCTCAAACCCCCAGCAACTGTGGATCAATCCACCTGCTTGCGCAGGAAGGCCGGGATGTCCAGGTATTCCATGTCGCTCTCGCTCACCGGTGCCAGGTTGACGGGGCGGCGCACGCGCTGGGGCCGGGTCGGCCTGTCCAGCGGATTGGCCTCCTGCGGCAGCTCTTCTTCCAGGGTGATGGCCGGGCCGTTGACCACCCGGCGTACCTCGCGCTGTACCTGCTGCTGGCGATCGTTCTCCACCAGGCGCATCTGCACCGCAGCCTTGTCGCCCAGGCCTGTGGCCACCACGGTGACGCGCATCTCGTCCTGCATCTCCGGGTCGATGGCGGTGCCGACCACGATCACGGCATCGTCGCAGGCGATGGCGCGTACCAGGTTGCCCACCTCGTCGAACTCGCCGATGGTCATGTCCAGACCGGCGGTGACATTGACCAGTATGCCCTTGGCCCCGGCCAGGTTGATGTCCTCCAGCAGGGGACTGTTGATGGCCATTTCGGCCGCCTCCTGGGCCCGGTTCTGACCGCTGGCCACGCCCGTGCCCATCATTGCCTGGCCCATCTCCGACATGACGGTTCGCACGTCGGCGAAGTCCACGTTGATCAGTCCGGGTCGGGTGATCAGCTCGGCGATGCCCTGCACGGCACCAAAGAGTACGTCGTTGGCGGCCTTGAAGGCGTTCAGCAGGGATACGTCCCGGCCCAGCACCGGCAACAGCTTTTCGTTGGGGATGGTGATCAGGGAATCGACGTGCTTGGCCAGCTCCTCCACCCCCATCTCTGCCACCTTGGCCCGCTTGGGACCTTCAAAGGGGAAGGGCTTGGTTACCACCGCCACGGTGAGTACGCCCATGTCCCGCGCTACCTCGGCCACCACCGGGGCGGCCCCGGTGCCGGTACCGCCGCCCATGCCGGCGGTGATGAAGACCATGTCGGCACCCTCAATGGCCTCGGCAATACGCTCCTTGTCCTCGATCGCCGCGCCACGGCCGATATTGGGGTCGGCCCCGGCCCCCAGCCCCTTGGTTACCGAAGAGCCCAGCTGCAGCACGCTGCGCACATCGCTGTTTTTCAGGGCCTGGGCATCGGTGTTGGCACAGATGAATTCCACCCCCTCGATGTTGGCGTGGAGCATGTGGTTGACGGCGTTGTTGCCGCCACCGCCGACGCCGATCACCTTGATGACCGCGTTTTGTGGATCGGGATCACGTAGTTCAAATTTCATGGTGTTGTCCTCTCTCTCCTGGATAGCTAAATTAGGTTTAAATCTAAAGCAAAAGTTCTGCACGGCCCAGCCGACCCGAAGTCAGCTCAAAAGCTGCCCTGGAACCACTGTTTCATGCGGTCCCAAATTACCCTTACCCCCCCTTCGTTGGCCAGCTCCGGGTAGGGGGCCGAACGGTTGCGGGCGGCAAATTGCAACAGGCCCACGCCGGTGGCGTAGATCGGGTTGCGTACCACATCGGCCAGCCCGGTCACCCCCTGGGGCAGACCCAGCCGTACCGGCATGTGAAATATCTCCTCGGCCAGTTCGATCAGGCCCTCCATCTTGGAGCTGCCCCCGGTGAGCACCACGCCGCCGGCCATCAGGTCCTCAAAACCGCTGCGGCGCAGCTCTGCCTGGATCAGACCGAGCAGTTCCTCGAAGCGCGGCTCCACCACCTCCGCCAGGGTCTGCCGATTGAGCATGCGCGAGGGGCGCTCGCCGATACTCTGCACCTCGATGGTCTCATCGCTGTTGGCCAGCTGACGCAGGGCGCAGGCGTGGCGGATCTTGATCTCCTCGGCGTGCTGGGTGGGCGTGCGCAGGGCCACGGCGATGTCGTTGGTGACCTGATCGCCGGCGATGGGGATCACCGTGGTATGGCGGATGGAACCCCCGGTGAAGATGGCGATATCGGTGGTGCCGCCGCCTATGTCCACCAGGCAGACCCCCAGTTCGCGTTCGTCGTCGGACAAGACGGCATAGCTGGAGGCGAGCTGCTCCAGGATCAGGTCATCCACGTCCAGGCCGCAACGACGCACACACTTGACGATGTTCTGCGCCGCGCTCACGGCACCGGTGACCAGGTGAACCTTGGCCTCCAGCCGCACCCCGGACATGCCCACCGGCTGACGGATGCCGTCCTGGTTATCGATGATGAACTCCTGCGGCATGATGTGGATGATCTTCTGGTCCGCCGGTATGGCCACCGCCTTGGCCGCGTCGATCACCCGCTCCACGTCGTTGGCGGTGACCTCGCGCTCCTTGATGGCGACAATGCCGTGGGAGTCCATGCTGCGGATATGGCTGCCGGCGATGCCGGCATGTACCCCGTGGATCTGGCAACCGGCCATCAGCTCGGCCTCCTCCACCGCGCGCTGGATCGACTGCTCGGTGGATTCGATATTCACCACCACGCCACGCTTGAGCCCACGCGAGGGGTGCGAGCCGAGACCGATGATGTCGATCGCCCCGTCATCGCGTATCTCGCCGACAATGGCCACCACCTTGGAGGTGCCAATGTCCAGGCCCACGATCAGATTCTTATCGCCTTTTTTCGTCATTTTTGCTGACTCAACCTTAGCTTTGAAAATTGTCCATTCATAAACCCTGAAAATCTAAACCCTATCTCGATAATTCAGGACGCAAAGATCGCAAAGTACGCAAAGTTTGCCCTTTTGACCCTCATGGACAGAGACAGCCTTGGGTTCGCGGAACGCGATGCCCGTACAGTCTCTGCCCCACTATTTTTCTCAATTCTGCGCTCTTTGCGCCCCTTTGCGACCTCGGCATCCCGGTTTGATTCCAGCCGGGTCTCGGCCGGCGGGTCAACCCAGACCACGGCCATGCCGTTGTGATAGCGCATGTCCACCCGTTGCATCTGCTGCGGGCGTGAGTCGCGCAGGCGCGCATAGACCTGCAACCAGCGCCCCAGCCGTTGGCCGAAGCCCTCGCGCCCCAGATGCACCTCTATCCCCGTGTCGGTCTGCAAGCGCCAACTGTGGCGCTGGCTCAGGTGCAGCTGCCCCACGGCCATCTGTTGCCCTTCAAGCAGGGCCTGAGCCTGACGGTAGCGCTGGATCAGCTCGGCTGCGCTGCCCTCGGGGCCGTGCAGCAGCGGCAACCGCTGGGGTATGGAGGCCGGTTCCGGCCGGAATACCTGCCCCCTGGGGTTGACCAGGGCATGCTCCCCCCAGCGTGCCAGGGGCTGCTGTTCCTGCACCCAAAGGTGCAGGGTATCCGGCCAGACCCGACGCACGCTCACCCGCTCCACCCAGGGCAGGGCCTCGGCCGCGCGTTTGACCTCCTGTACATCCACGGTAAAAAATCCGGCGCGAATGCTTGCCGCCACCGCCTGCTCCAGATCGGCCCGCTTCAGATGCCTCAGATCCCCCTCGATACGCGCCAGGCGCAGCGGACTGACCGAGGGGTCACTGAGCCAGCGCACACCCAGCAACAGGGCCAGCACCAAGAACAGGCTGACCATGACGCGCAGACCGCGCAGCCAGGGCTGCCAGTCCCGGCCCATCGCAGCGGCCTCTGGCTGGGATGGCTCAGTCATCAGTCCTCCGTCCTCCGTCCTCTGTCCTCTGTATAAGGCTGCCCGCCAATATGCCCCAAACCAAGGCATCAAACCCCAGCCCGGCCTGCTTGGCGGCCATGGGTACCAGGCTGTGGTCGGTCATGCCGGGCACGGTGTTTACCTCCAGCAGCCAGGGCTTGCCCGCGTCATCGAGCATGAAGTCCACCCGCCCCCAGCCGCTGCAACCCAGGGCCTTGAAGGCGCGCAGACTCAGCTGCGCCAGCTGTTCTTCGGTCTCTTGCGGCAGACCGCAGGGACAGAGGTAGCGGGTATCCTCGGCGCTGTATTTGGCCTCATAGTCATAAAAATCGTGTGGCGTCTCCAGCCGGATCAGGGGCAGGGGCCGCTCGCCGAGGATGCCTGTAGTGTATTCACTTCCGCTGATCCATTGTTCCGCCAGGACCTGGCCATCGTACTGCCGGGCCTTGTGCCAGGCGGCCTCCAGCTCCAGCTGGCTGCTCACCTTGCTCATGCCGATGCTGGAGCCCTCGTGGGCCGGCTTGATCATCAGCGGCAGGCCCAATGCCTCTGCCTGCGCCAGGTCTGCCGCGTCCTGCAGCAGGCGAAAACCCGGCGTGGGCAGCCCCAGCGCCTGCCACAACAGCTTGCAGCGGAACTTGTCCATGGCCAGGGCAGAGGCCATCACGCCGCTGCCGGTGTAGGGCAGACCCAGCACCTCCAGCGCCCCCTGGATCACGCCATCCTCGCCGCCACGGCCATGCAGGGCGATGAAGGCGCGATCAAAGCCCCCCTCGCCCAGGCGTTGCACTATGGCCTGATCCACATTGATCAGCTGGGCCTCGACGCCCTTCCCCAGCAGGCCCTCATACACCGCCTGGCCGCTGATCAGGGAGATCCCCCGCTCTGCCGACCAGCCACCGTAGAGGACCGCCACTCGACCAAAGTCACTCGCCTGTATTTCGCTCATTTCGGCTCCCCGAGGATATGTACCTCAGACTCCAGGCGCAGGCCAAACTGGCGCTGCACCTGCTCACGCACCTGTTCCATCAGCGTTTCGATCTCTTCGGCCCGGGCATTGCCGGTGTTGACGATGAAGTTGGCGTGCTTGTCCGACACGCAGGCTCCACCGACACGCTTGCCCTTCAGGCCGCACTGCTCGATCAGCCGCGCCGCGTGATCCCCCGGCGGATTGCGAAACACCGAGCCACAGCTGGGCTGGCTGGTGGGCTGGCTGGCGGCGCGTTGCTCCAGCAGGGTCTTGATGCGCGCCATGCCCGATTCGGCATCCCCCGCTTCCAGCTGCCAGACCCCGGCCAGGAACCACTCCTCTGCCGGGCCGCTGACGCTGCGATAGCCCACCTGGTATTCCTCTGCCGGACGCTGGCGCATCTGGCCCTGGCGGTCCAGGGTCTCGACCCGCAGCAGGCGCTGCCAGGTCTCGCCGCCGAAGGCACCGGCGTTCATGCGCAGGGCACCACCAACGGTGCCGGGGATGCCGGCCAGAAATTCCAGGCCGCAGAGGCCGTTCTTCACCGCGAAGCGGGCCAGATGGGCGCAGGCCACGCCGGCCTCGGCGCGTATCTGCCCCCGGTCCAGCAACTCCAGGCCGGTCAGAGCGCCCTGGGTGGCGATAACGCTGCCGCGGATGCCGCCATCGCGCACCAGCAGGTTGCTGCCCAGACCGACCCAGGTGATGGGCTCATCGGTCGGCAACTGGGCGATAAACCGGGCCAGATCGGCCGCGTCCGTCGGCTTGTAATAGCGCTGCGCCGGGCCACCGACGCGCCAGCTGGTGTGGCGGGCCATGGGTTCCTGCTCCAGCAACTGTCCGCGCAGTCCTTTCATTCTAAAAGGGCATTTGGCCACAGAGTACACAGAGAAAAATCAATGTATTGAAGACTGAACATTAACACCTTCCTATGCCTTTCAGGTGAGCGTGATTAAGGCGTAACGCATTTAAAAAACTCCGTGATCTCTGTGGCTTGCTTATCTTCATACCAAGGCCTCCAGCTGTTGCGGCAGGCGCGCCGAGGCGCTACCTATGTTGCCCGCGCCCAGGGTGAGCAGCAGGTCATGGGGCTGCAACTGGGCGGCGAGTACCTCGGCCAGCTCATCCAGCGGGTCCACCAGCACCGGCTCCACCAGCCCGCGCTGGCGGATGGCGCGGATCAGGCTGCGCCCATCGGCACCGGGGATGGGCTCCTCACCGGCGGGATAGACCTCGCACAGCAGCAGCACGTCGGCCTTGGACAGGCAGATGACAAAGTCGTCGAACTGCTCCTGGGTGCGGCTGTAGCGGTGCGGCTGGAATACCAGCACCAAGCGCCGCCCCGGCCAGCTATCCCGCGCTGCCTGTAGGGTGGCCTCGATCTCCCGTGGGTGGTGGCCGTAGTCATCCACCAGGCTGATGGGGCCCTGGGGCAGGTCCAGCTCGCGCACCTGAAAGCGCCGCCCTATGCCCTGAAAGCCGAGCAGGGCGGCGGCCATGGGCGCATCCTCCACTTGCAGCAGACGCGCCACCGTGATTGCCGCCAGGGCGTTGAGCACGTTGTGCCGTCCCGGCAGGTTGAGGCACAGGGGCAGATCGGCATGGCCGCTCTGGCGCAGGGTGAAACGGGTTTGCAGGCCCTCGAAGCGGATATCCAGGGCGCGTACATCGGCCTCGGGGTGCTCGCCGTAGGTGATCACCGGCCGGGCGATCTGCGCCAGCAGCCCACGGGCGTGCTCGTCGTCGATGCAGACCACCGCCCAGCCATAGAAGGGCAGATGGTGCAGGAACTCGAGAAAGGTATCGCGCAGGCGCTCGAAGTCGTTGCCGTAGGTGCCCATGTGATCGGCATCCACGTTGGTGACCACGGCGATCATCGGCTGTAGATAGAGAAAAGAGGCATCGCTCTCATCCGCCTCGGCGACAAGAAAATCGCTCTCGCCCAGCTTGGCATTGCAATCGGCGCTGTTGAGCTTGCCGCCGATGACAAAGGTCGGGTCCAGCCCGCCCTCCGCCAGCAGGCTGGTAGCGAGGCTGGTGGTGGTGGTCTTGCCGTGGGTGCCGGCGATGGCGATGCCGAAGCGAAAGCGCATCAGCTCGGCCAGCATCTCGGCGCGGCGCACCACCGGGATCAGCGCCCGCCGCGCCGCCTGGATCTCTGGGTTGGTCTCGTCGATGGCGCTGGATACCACCACCACGTTGCAGCCACTGATGTGGCCTTCGGCATGGCCGATATGCACCTCGATGCCGACGCCGCGCAGATGCTCTACCGTAGGGCTGTCGCGCAGGTCCGAGCCGCTGACCCGGTAACCCAGGTTGGCCATGACCTCGGCGATGCCGCTCATGCCGACGCCGCCGATGCCGACGAAGTGGATGTGCTGCACCCGATTTCTGATCCAGTCCTGACGCGCGCTTGGGCTCATGCTGTCAGCACCTCCTCGCAGATATCCGCCACCCGCTCGGTGGCATCGGCCTGACCCAGGGCGCGGGCCTGCCGCGCCATCTGCAGCAATCCAGCACGATCGGTCAGCAACTCACCGAGCAGCCCCGCCAGGCTGGCCGGGGTCATCTGCTCCTGGGGCAGCAGCCGTGCCGCCCCGGCATCGGCCAGATAGGCGGCGTTGCGCGTCTGATGATCATCCACCGCATGGGGATAGGGCACCAGGATGGCGGGCACCCCGGCGGCGGCCAGCTCGGACACGGTCAGGGCACCGGCACGACAGAGGATCAGGTCGCACCAGGCATAGGCCTCGGCCATGTCCTCGATGAACTCGCTGACCTGGGCCTCTATGCCCAGGCCGCGATAAGCGGCTGCCGTGCTCTCGGCCTGGTTGCGCCCGCTCTGATGGCGCACCTCCAGGGCCGAGGTTGGCGACAGCGACAGCCCGGCCAGGGCCAGAGGGGTCTGTTCGTTCAAGGCCTTGGCACCCAGGGAGCCGCCGATGATCAACAGCCGCGCCGGGCCTTGGCGCAGGCCATAACGCTGCTCGGGGGCGGCCAGCTCGGCGATCTCCCGGCGCACCGGGTTGCCCACCGTGCGCAGCTTGGCAGATTCGGCGAAACTATCGGGAAAGGCCTGCAGCACCCGCTTGGCGATGCGTGACAGCAGGCGATTGGCCAGACCCGGTACGGCATTCTGCTCATGGATCAGCAGGGGGATGCCCAGCAGCCGGGCCATGAGCCCGCCGGGACCGCTGACAAAGCCGCCCATGCCGATCACCAGATCGGGCCGACGCCGACGCAGCACCGCAGCGGCTTGCCAGAGGGCGCGGGCCAGGCTCAGCGGCGCGGCCAGCCAGCGTAGCAGGCCGTTGCCGCGCAGGCCCTTGATGGCGATGGCGTCCAGTTCGATCCCGGCGCTCGGTACCAGGCGATTCTCCATGCCATTGGGCGTACCCAGCCAACTGATGCTGTGGCCGCGCCGGATCAACTCACGGGCCAGGGCCAGGCCAGGGAAGACGTGGCCACCGGTACCGGCGGCCATGATCAGGATCCTTGCCATCTGGCCTCCTCATCCGATAGATGCCGGTTTTCCCAGTCCACCCGCAACAGCAGGGCGGCAAACACGCAGGCGGCGAGGATACTGTTGCTGCCGTAGCTGATGAAGGGCAGGGTCAGGCCCTTGGTGGGAAACAGTCCGATGTTCACGCCGATGTTGATGGCGGCCTGGACGAATACCCAGAGGGCAAAGCCATAGGCCAGGTTGGCGGCAAAGCGCCGCCCCCGCTGCTGGGCCTGGATGGCGATGACGAAGGCGCGCCAGATGACCAGGCCAAACAGGCCGATCACGCTCAGGGTACCGAGCAGGCCCAACTCCTCGCCAATCACCGCCAGGATGAAGTCGGTATGCGCCTCGGGCAGGTAATAGAGCTTCTGGATGCCAGCCCCCAGCCCTACCCCCAGCCATTCGCCCCGGCCGAAGGCGATCAGCGCCTGGGTCAGCTGAAAGCCGGAGTTGAGCGGATCGGCCCAGGGGTCGAGGAAGCTGGTCACCCGCGCCAGGCGATAGGGCTCGAACACCACCAGGAACAGCCCGGCCGCCACCACGCCGCCCACCAGGATGGCAAACTGCCAGACCGGTACGCCGCCGAGAAAGAGCATGCCCAGCACCGTCATCACCAGCACGGCGACGGTGCCGAAGTCCGGCTGCATGAGCAGCAGCACGCAGGCGATGGCCACCAGCAGCATGGGCTTGAGGGCACCGCCCAGGGTGTGTACCACCTCTCTTTCGCGGCGCACTATGTAGCTGGCGACATAGATCACCATGAACAGCTTCATGAACTCCGAGCCCTGGAAGTTGATCGGCCCCAGGCTGATCCAGCGCACCGCGCCGTTGACCTCACGGCCCACGCCGGGGATCAGCACCAGCACCAGCAGGGCCAGGCCGATGACATAGAGCCAGGTGCCGAAGCGCTGTAGATGGCGCAGGGGTATCTGCAGGGTCAGATAGGCCGCCACCAGGCCCAGCGCCAGGGCGAGCAGGTGGCGGTTCATGTAGAACAGCGGATTGGTCCCGGAGCGGTGCAGGGAGGCGGAGGTGACCATCACCAGCCCCAGCGCGAGCAGGCCGAGCAGGGTCAGCAGCAGGATGTAGTCCATCGCCGGTAGGCTGCTCAGGCGTACGCTGATGGCCTGGCTGGGGCTGAAGGCCTGGCTGGAGTTGGCGCTGCTCATGTCGGCAGGCCCTCCACGGCGCGGATGAAGACATCGCCCCGGTGCATGTAGTTATCGAACATATCTAGGCTGGCGCAGGCCGGTGACAGCAGCACGCTATCGCCGGGCCGGGCCTGGGCCTGGGCCTGGGCCACCGCCTGTTTCATGTCGGCGGCATGGAGCAGGGGCGTATGACCGGCCAGGGCCGCCTCGATCAGGGGCGCATCGCGGCCGATGAGGATCACCGCCCGGGCGTGGGCCGCCACGGCCGGGGCCAGCTCGCTGAAATCAGCGCCCTTGCAGTCGCCACCGGCGATCAGCAGCACCCGGCCCTCGCCCTGTTCGGCCAGCCCTTGCAGCGCCGCCAGGGTGGCGCCGGGATTGGTTCCCTTGGAGTCGTTGTACCAGCGCACCCCGCGCAGCTGGCGCACCAGCTGGGTGCGGTGGGGCAGGCCGGTGAAGCGGCGCAACACCTGGGCGATGCCGACATCATCCAGGCCCAGCCCCTCGGCCAGGGCCCAGGCGGCGAGGGCATTGGCCCAGTTATGGCGACCGGGGATGAGCAGCTCGGCGCAGGCGAGCAGGGCCTGCTGCCCACGGCACAGCCAGGGGCGGCCGTCTATCTGGCGCAGGCCGTAGTCATCCCCCTCCGGCTCGTCCAGGCCGAAGCTGCGGCAGGCCAGGCCCAAGGGCAGAGTCTGCTGGATCAGGGGATCGTCACGGTTGATCAGTCCCGCCTCGGCCCCCAGAAACACCCGCGCCTTGGCGTCTCTATAGGCCGCCAGGTCCGGGTAACGGTCCATGTGATCGGCGGAGATGTTGAGCAGGGCCGCCAGCCGGGGGCGCAGGGAAGACAGGCAGTCCAGCTGAAAACTGGACAGCTCCAGGATGAAGAGCTCAGCCTTCTGGCCCAGCAGGTCCAGCACCGGTTCACCCAGATTGGCCCCAGCGACGGCCTGGATACCGGCGGCCTTGGCCATCTCCGCCAGCAGGCTGGTGACCGTGCTCTTGCCGTTGGAGCCGGTGATGGCCACCACCGGGGCCTGCACGGCGCGGGCAAACAGTTCCACATCCCCCAGCACCGGCTTGCCCTGGCGTATGGCCTGGGCAATCAGGGGCTCCTCCAGGGACACACCGGGGCTGACCACCAGGGAATCGGCGGCGGCAAAGGCGCTGGCCTCGAAGCCGCCGACAAACAGCGGCAGGTCCGGCCAGTGCTCACGGCACGCCTCCAGCCCCGGCGGCTGCGCCCGGCTGTCGGTCACCGCCACCTCATGGCCCCGCTGCATCAGGTAGCGCACCACCGACAGCCCGGTCTTTCCCAGGCCCACCACCAGCACCTTGCCCTGCAGGGGGCGGGCAGAGAAATGGCCCTGGCCTTGGAGTGGATGTTGATGTTGGGTTCTGGCCAGCATGTCAGCGGATCTTCAGGGTGGAAAGGCCGATCAGCACCAGAATCAGGGTGATGATCCAGAAGCGCACGATCACCTTGGGCTCGGCCCAGCCCTTGAGTTCAAAGTGATGGTGGATAGGTGCCATGCGGAAGATGCGTCGCCCGGTGAGCTTGAATGAGGCCACCTGCAGGATCACCGAGACCGTCTCCAGCACAAAGATGCCGCCCATGATGAACAGCACCAGCTCCTGGCGCACCACCACGGCGATGACGCCCAGGGCCGCGCCCAGGGCCAGGGCACCCACATCGCCCATGAACACCTGGGCCGGATAGGTGTTGAACCAGAGAAAGCCGATACCTGCACCCACCAGGCCGCCGCAGATCACCGCCACCTCACCGACGCCGGGCAGATGGGGGATGAGCAGGTAACTGGCGAAGTTGGCATGGCCGGCGGAGTAGGCAAACACCCCCAGGGCACCGGCCACCAGCACCGTGGGCATGATCGCCAGGCCATCCAGACCGTCGGTGAGATTCACCGCGTTGCTCGCCCCCACCACCACCAGGTAGGTGAGCAATATGTACCAGGCCCCCAGGTTGATCACCACGTCCTTGAAGAAGGGGATGATCAGCTGGGTCTCCGCCGGGGTCTGCGCCGAGCTGTAGAGAAACAGCGCCACGCCCAGGCCGGCCACCGATTGCCAGAAGTATTTGTAACGGGCGATCAGGCCCTTGGGGTCGCGGCGCACCAGCTTGATGTAGTCATCGACAAAGCCGATGACGCCAAAGATCAGGGTGGTGAGCAGCACCGCCCAGACATAACGGTTGGACAGATCGGCCCAGAGTAGAGTGGCCAGGCTCACCGCCAGCAGGATCAAGGCACCGCCCATGGTCGGCGTACCGGATTTGCTCAGATGGCTCTGCGGGCCGTCATCGCGCACCGTCTGGCCGATCTGGTGATGGGTCAGGCGGCGGATCATCAGCGGGCCAAGCACAAAGGAGAACACCAGGGCCGTGAGCACCGCCAGTATGCCGCGCAGGGTGATGTAGCGAAACACGGTAAAGCCGCTGTTCCACTGGCTCAGATAGTCGGCGAGGATCAACAGCATGAGTTCTTCTCCGGCAACAGGGCCGCCACCACCCGATCCATGGCCGAGCTGCGCGAGCCCTTCACCAGCAGGGTCTCACTACCCCGCAGGGCCTGGCCCAGGGCCTGGATCAGGGCCTGCTGATCACTGAAATGGGCCGCGCCCGGACCAAAGGCCTCCACCGCCTGTTGCGCCAGGGGGCCGACGGCGTATAGCCGATCAATACCGGCCGCGCGGGCCTTGGTGCCGATCTCGGCATGCAGGCTGGCGCTGTCCGCGCCCAGCTCGGCCATGTCGCCCAGCACCAGGATGCGCTCGCCGGGGGCGCTTCTGAGCACCTGGATGGCGGCGCTCAGGGATTCGGGGTTGGCGTTGTAGCTGTCATCCAGCAGGAAGCCGCTGCCCAGAGGGCGGCAGTGCAGGCGTCCCGGCACCGGGGCGATGCGGGCCAGACCCTGCTGCACCTGGGCATCGGGTATGCCCAGGCAATAGCAGGCGGCGATGGCGGCCAGGGCATTGAGCCGGTTGTGCTCACCGGCCAGGGCCATCTGCACCTCGAAGCTGTCCGCTGGGGTCTCCACCAGAAAGCGGCTGCTAAAGCCCTGGGCATCCCAGCGGGTCTCCACCTGGGCCGGGCTGCGGATCTCCGCGCCCTTGGCCAGGCCAAAGCCCAACCGCCGCTTGCCCGCCGCCAGCTGCCGCCAGAGGGCGGCCCAGGGGCTGTCGAAGTGATAGACAAAGCAGCCATCCTCGACCAGGCCTTGGATAATCTCGCCTTTGCCCCGGGCCACGCCCTCCAGGGAACCAAAGCCCTCCAGATGGGAGCGACCGGCGTTGTTCAGTATGGCCACATCGGGCCGCGCCAGCCGGGTCAGGTAAGCGATTTCACCACCATGATTGGCCCCCATCTCGATCACGGCCAGGGGCTCGTCACGCAGGCGCAGCAGGGTCAGGGGCACGCCGATGTCGTTATTCAGATTGCCCTGGGTGGCCAGTACCGGGGTGCCGTTCTGGCCGAGGATGCAGGCCAGCATCTCCTTCAGGGTGGTCTTGCCGTTGCTGCCGGTCAGGCCCACTACCTTGGCCGGGCTGGCCTTGCGCCAGGCGGCGGCCAGCTGGCCCAGGGCCAGGCGGCAATCGGCCACCAGCAGCTGAGGCAGGTCGATGGGGCTGGGGCGCTCCAGCATCAGGGCGATGGCACCGCCGGCCTGGGCCTGCTGCAGATAGTCATGGCCGTCGAAGCGCTCGCCGCGCAGGGCGATGAACAGGGGCTGGCCCTGCAGCCGACGGCTGTCGATGGCGACCGAGCCAAACGCCAGGTCTTGCCCCACCAGCAGACCGCCGGTGGCCGCCGCCGCCTGACTGAGCCGCATGTTCAGCATGCCCCGGCCCCCTCTGCTTTCCTGACCCCGAGCAGTTGCGCGGCCAGATCGCGGTCGCTGAACGGGCGCGTCTGATCATTCAGGGTCTGGCTGTCTTCATGGCCCTTGCCGCAGATGGCCAGTACGTCGCCGGGACCGGCCTGGCGGAACATCTGCTCCATCGCCAGGGCGCGGTCACGCTGGATGAGGATGTCAGCGGGCCGCCGTACCCCGGCGAGGATCTCATCGATGATGGCCTGGGGGTCTTCACCACGGGGGTTGTCGTCGGTGAGCATGACCCTATCGGCCAGGCGCTCGGCCAGTGCGCCCATCAGCGGGCGCTTGCCCCGGTCGCGCTCGCCGCCGCAGCCGAACACGCACAGCAACTGTCCAGCGCAGTGTTCACGCAGGGCCAGCAGGGCCTGTTCCAGGGCATCCGGGGTGTGGGCGTAGTCCACCACCAGCAGAGGTTGGCCGGGGGCGCTGAAGGCCTCCATCCGCCCCGGCGGCGCCGGGGTCTGCGCCAGCAGTTGCAGGGCGCGCTGCTCGCCCACCCCCTGTTCCAGCAGCACCGCCAGTACGGCCAGCAGATTGGCGGCATTGAAGCGGCCCAGCCAGGGGCTGTCCAGCCGACTCGGCTGGCCGTTGATGCGCAGCCGGATGCTCAGGCCGCTGGCATGGGTGTCGATCTGCTCGGCCTCCAGACGCAGGTCGGCCCGCTGGGTTAGGTTTGGATCAATCTGGCTGCCGTAGAGGGCCAGACGTACCTCGGGGGCCAGCTGCGCCACCAGTTCGGCGGCGAAGGGGTCATCGGCGTTGATCACCGCCAGCCCCAGCCCGGCGAAGCGAAACAGGCGCGCCTTGGCCTGGCCGTAGCGGGCCATGTCGCCGTGGTAATCGAGATGATCCCGGCTGAGGTTGGTGAAGACCGCCGTATCGAAATGAATTGCCGCCACCCGGCCCTGGTCCAGGGCGTGGGAGGAGACCTCCATCACCGCCACCTCGCCGCCCTGATCGAGAAAATGCGCCAGATGGCGCTGCAGCTGGATGGCATCGGGGGTGGTGTAACCCGTGGGCCGCAAGGCACCTGGCCGTCCCAGGCCCAGGGTGCCGATCACCAGGGTGGCGGCGAACTGGTCCAGGCATTGGCCCAGGGCCAGGGCGCAGCTGGTCTTTCCGTTGGTGCCGGTGATGCCGATCACGCGCAGGGCGGCGCTGGGGTTGGCGTAGAAAGCGCCGGCCAGGGCGCTGGCCCGTTGACCCAGATCGGTCAGGGGCAGTATGGGTACAGGGCTTTGGCCAGCCAGTTGTTGGATGCGCTCCAGCGGCCAGCGCGGGCCGGGCTCGGCGAGGATGGCGGCCACGCCCTGTGCCTGGGCGGCGGCATAAAAGTCCAGCCCGTGGCTATGCAGGCCGCTGCGGGCGAGGAACAGATCGCCCCGCTGCAGTTCGCGGCTGTCCTGGCTGATGCCGGAGAGGGGGCAGTCGCGCTCGGCGGGCAGCCCCTCCAGCAGGTCGCTCAGATGCAGGTCAGGCCGAAATGGGGCCGGTCTGCTGGGGCCTGGCCTGCCGCAAGCGGTCCGGTTTGGCTGGGTCTGGACGATCTGAGTCATCTTGGCCCCCCGGCGGCGACCAGCGTCAGGCCCTCGGCCTGGGGGGCGTCCGGGGCGATGTTCATCATGCGCAGGGCACCGGCCATGACCTCGGCAAACACCGGCGCGGCCACCTGACCACCGTAGTATTTGCCGCTGCGCGGCTCGTCGATCATCACCACCATCACCAACCGGGGATCGGACATGGGGCCCATGCCGACAAACACGCCCTGGTATTCGTTATCCGCATAGCCCTGGGCACTGTGCTTTTTCACCGTGCCGGTCTTGCCGCCGATGCGGTAACCGGGCACGGCGGCACGCCGGGCGGTGCCCTGCACCGACACCACCTGCTCCAGCATCGCCTGGACCTGGCGAGCGGTCTTGGCATGCATCACCCGCTGTAGCTCGGGCATCTGCGACCGCAGCAGAAAACCGGGCTCCACCAGCAGGCCGTCATTGGCCAGCACGGCATAGGCCCGCGCCAGCTGCAGGGCGTTGAGCGAGATGCCGTAGCCGAAGGAGATCACCGCCTGATCGAATTCGCGCCATTTGGCCGGGTCGCTGAGGCGGCCATTGATCTCGCCGGGAAAACCGGTGTGCAGGGGCTGACCGACGCCGACCCGGCGGTAGGCGTCCCAGATGCGCTCCGGGCCCAGGTCCAGGGCGATCTTGGTGACGCCTATGTTGCTGGACTTGCGGATCACCCCGGCCACATCCAGCAGGCCGTAGTTGTGTACATCCTTGACCCGGCCAGAGCCCACCCGCAGATAGCCTGGATCTGTGTCCACCGGGGTATCGGGCTGGTAGCGGCCGGACTCCAGGGCAGCGGCGACGACAAAGGGCTTGATGGTGGAGCCGGGCTCGAACAGATCGGTCACGGCGCGGTTGCGCAGCCGACCGCCGGTGCGGGCCTTGTTGCCATTGGGGTTGAAGCCGGGCTGATTGACCATGGCCAGGATCTCGCCCTTGCGCGCATCCAGCAGCACGGCGGTGCCGGCGATGGCATTGTGTTCATCCATGGCGGATTTCAGTGCCCGGTAGGCGAGAAACTGCAGGCGCAAGTCCAGACTCAGCTGCACTTGCTGGCCGGGGCGGACCGGCTCGATGCGCTCCACGTCCTTGACGATGCGCCGCCGACCATCGCGGATCACCCGCTTCTTGCCAGGCCGACCGGTGAGCCGCTCGTTGAAGGCCAGCTCCAGCCCCTCCTGGCCCTGATCGTCCACATTGGTGAAGCCAAGCACATGGGAGACCACCTCGGCGGCCGGATAGAAGCGCCGATACTCCCGGTCGGAATGCACCCCAACCAGCTTAAGACCCTGCACGGCAGCGGAGATATCCGGCGAGACCTGGCGCTTGAGATAGACAAAGCTGCGCCCCTGGCTCTTTTGCAACAGGGCCGCAAGCTCGGTGGGCGGCATCTCCAGCGCCTTGGCCAGTTGGCCGAGGGATTGCCGATCCAGCTCCAGCTGGCGCGGGTCGGCCCAGATGGAATCCACCGGGGTGCTCAGGGCCAGGGCCTCGCCGTTGCGATCGACGATGGGGCCGCGATCGGCCGGCGTCTCGATCACGCGCAAATAGCGCCGCGCCCCCTCCTGCTGCAGGAACTCGGTCTGAATCACCTGCCGCTCCAACGCCCGCCCCACCAGGGCCACGCCCACCAGACCCATGAGCACAAACAGAAAACGCCGCCGAGCCGAGTAGCTGGGCAGCTTGAGGCGCTTGGCCTGTCCGGTTTTCTTCAGTTTGGCTGTGGGCATCCCAATTCACTACTCGATGACGATGATTTCTTCGGCCTTGACCATGCGCATGTTCAGGCGCTGTCTGGCCTCCTCCTCAATCCGCGCGGGGGAGGCCCAGGTGCTTTGCTCCAGCTGCAGCCTGCCCCGCTCAATCTCCAGGTTATCGCGCTCTTTCCGCAAGCGCTCCTGCTCTACAAAAAGAACACGACTACTATACTTCGCATATACCACGCCAAGCCCGCTGGCAGCCACCAGGGCAAACAACACCAGCACCCCGATGACCTGCCGATGGCCGCTCACAGCCGCTCCGCCAGGCGTAACACGGCGCTGCGCGCACGGGGATTGGCCACCACCTCGGCAGCGCTTGGGCGAATCGCCCCGCCCAGGGGGCGCAGACGCCGGTTGAGCTGATCCTGGGTGACCGGCAGCCCGGCGGGCAGGTGGTCGCCACGGGCCTGATCCCGGATAAAACGCTTCACCCTGCGATCCTCCAATGAATGAAAGCTGATCACCGCCAGCCGCCCCCCCCCATGCAGAAGATCCAGGGCCTGCTCCAGCCCGCGATCCAGGTCCCCGAGTTCATGGTTGAGGAAGATCCTTATCCCCTGAAAGCTCTTGGTGGCCGGATGCCGACCCTTCTCCCAGGCCGGATGGGCCAGCTTGATGATCTCCGCCAGCTGGCCGGTACGTCCGATCGGCCCCTGCAGGCGCGCCGCCAGGATGGCAGCGGCGATGCGCCCGGCATGGCGCTCTTCGCCAAACTCGCGCAGCACCCGGGCCAATTCCTTCTGGGTCACCCCTGCCAGCCACTGGGCGGCGCTCTGACCCCGGCTGGGGTCCATGCGCATATCCAATGGTCCGTCATGCAGAAAGCTGAAGCCCCGCTCGGCCTGATCCAATTGCGGCGAGGATACCCCCAGGTCCATCAACACCCCATCCAACCCGCTCCAGCCCTGGCCGCGCAGCAGTTGGGCCAGATCGGCAAAGCTGCCGTGGATGATGCCGAAACGCGGTTCCTGCTCGGCCAGGGCCTGGCCCTCGGCCACTGCCTGGGGGTCCTTATCCAGGCCCAGCAGACGTCCCGCGCTACCCAGCTGGGCCAGGATCGCGCGGCTGTGGCCACCCCGGCCGAAAGTGGCGTCCAGGTAACGCCCGTCCGGTCGGATCGCCAAACCCTGCAGCGTTTCTTCCAGCAGGACCGACCGATGCCGGTCCTGGCTCAATAGGTCAGGCTCCGTAACGGGGAATCCTCCGCCATGGCGCTCAGGTCCAGCTCCTCGGCCCAGGCATCGCAACGGCTGCTCCACAGGGCCTCGTCCCAGATCTCAAAGCGATTGATCAGGCCCACCAGCACCACCTGATTGCCCAGACCGGCATATTCACGATGCTTGCCCGGCAACAGGATGCGCCCCTGGCGGTCCATCTCCACCTGGATGGAACGACCGACGAACAGACGCCTGAAGGTATTGGCCTGGGGATCGGCATTGGGCAGGGTCTTGATCTGTTCGACCACCGAGCGCCATTCGTTTTGCGGATAGAGCAACAGACAGGGCTCGCGGGAGCCCGGATCGACGGTAATCACCAGCTGCGAGGCGCAACTCTCCCTCAACCCGTCCCGGAACCGGGCAGGTATGGCCAGACGACCCTTGTCGTCAAGACTGAGATAGCTGTCCCCACTGAACAATGGAAAGCCCCCACATGAGTGCCAACTGACACCACTTTCCCCCACTTCCCTCCATCTTAAGTAACCGGATAGGCCAGTGTCAAGACAAAACAGCTTTCAGGACAGTAACTTATGCAAGAAATTTGAGACAGACGGAGGACGGCCGATTAAAATTGTTTAATCAGAGAGTTATGTTTAGAAGTTAATGTAGATTATTAAGAAAGGGGCCTGTTCCACTGAAGAACATTGAGGAGAAAGCCGATCGACCTGCCTCAGCCCTCTACCAGCGCCCCTGCACCGCCTGACCGGGCTGCAGGGCTGTTTCTGGGGGCAGGCTGAAGAGTACGTCCAGCCGGGTTCCGTTTTCTGCATCCCTGCGCAGGGCTTGTGCCTGGCCCTGAATCTGCCTGCCTGCCAGGCTTAGCTCTACCTGCTGGCCAAGCTCGGGTGGGGTTTGCTCGGGGGTGAGCCGGAGCCGGGCGATGCCTTGCCCCGCTGCCGCCAGCCCAAGCACCGCTTGCGGGCCGCAGTGGCCGCGCAGGGCCTGACCGGGATGGGCGTGCAGCTGGAGTATCAGGGCATCGAAGGGGGCGCGCAGTTCGCTCTGTTGCAGGCGGAAGGCGGCGCGTACCTGCTCGGCCTGGGCCTGCGCCAGCTGGGCCTGGGCCAGGGCCTGGGCGATCTGCGCCAGCTGTTTGTCGTGCTCTGGCAACTGGCCGCGATCATACAGCTCCAGGGCGCGGTCCAGCTCCCGCTGGGCCTCTCCCAGGGCCAGTTGACGAGCGGCCAGGCGCTGTTCGGCGGCGTTCAGAGCGGCCTGGTAGGTACGTCCGTCGAGCCGGGCCAGGGGGCTGCCCTGGGCGACGCGCTGGCCGGGGCGGACGGGGATCTCGGCGATCACGCCGTCCACCAGAAAGCCCAGTTGCCGGGACTCATGCCAGTGGACCTGACCCTCGGCCTCGGCCGCCCAGGACTTGCTGCCTGGGCCCAGCAGCAGGAGCAGGATGGCATAAATCAGGGGGCTGTTGAGCGGGCGTTTCATCCTGGGTTGTTCCTCTTTGACAGGCGGCCGCCAAGGGCGTCGATCTCGGCCCAGACCAGCTCGGCGCGGTAGTTGAGTTCGGCCTCGTCCAGGCGCTGTTGGGAGATGCGCAGCATGGCATCGCCCAGGTCGGTGCTGACCTCCATCTGGTAGAGGGCGCGGCTGCGATCCAGATTCAGTTCGTGGTAGTCGGCCGCCTGTTGCAGCGCGGCGCGGCGGGCTTGCAGGTCGTGCAATTCGCTCCACAGCTGGGTCAGACGGTGGCGCAGTTCCAGCTCGGCGGCCTTCAGCTCGGCGCTCTTGAGCAAGACCTCAGACTCGGCCTGGGCCTGTTCGGCGCGATTGCGGGCACCGGCAAACAGTGGGATCTGCAGGGTCAGTTCGGCGGTCAGTGGGCTGTAGCTGCCCATCTGCCGGGCGTAGGCGGTGGCTCCCAGGCTGCCGCTGATGCTGGGCCTTTGCTCGGCAATCACCTGTTTTACCCGCTGGCGCTGCTGGCGTATCTCGCTGCGCAGGGCGGCGAGCAGGGGGCTGTCGCTCAGGGCCTGCTCGATCAGCCCCTCCAGTGCCGGTATGGCGCGGCGCAGGCCGGACAGCTTGCCCGGCTCCAGCCTGGCCGAGAGCTGGCCGGGCCGGTTCAGGGCCAGTGCCAGGCGATGGCGGCTGCTGCGGCGGGCGTTGTCGCTGATCTTGAGATGCTGCTGGCTGAGCTGATAGGCCTGTTCCTGGCGCATCAGGTCCAGCTCGGACAGCTGTTGCTGCTGCTGGCGGCTGCGCGCCTTGTCCAGGCCGACATAGGCCACCGCCATGGCCTCGCTGTTGCGTTCGTGACGCAGGTCGGCAAGGAGCACGGCGAAGAAGCACTGCATCACCTCCAACCGGCGTTGCTGACGGGCATTGAGCAGGTGCAGCTGGCTGCCGGCGATCTGCGCCTCGGCCAGGGCCTGGCCGGCCTGCTGGCGGCCGAAGTCGTACAGCCTTTTCGATACAGACAGACGCAGATAGCTATCATTGCTTGTCTGGTCGGCGGCCCGAGAAGCGGGATCCACCAGCCGCAGGCCGGCGCTGAGGTTGGCCTCCAGGTCATTCGCCCGCTCGGCCAGATCGCGCTGCGCCAGGCCGGCGGCAAGCCGGGCGCGGGCCTTGAGCAATTCCGGGTGATCGGTCTGCGCGGCCAGGCGCAGGGCCTGCTGCAGATGCAGGGGTTCGGGCAGGGGCGAGGCGTTGAGGGCCGTTGTCCACAGCAGCAAGGCGAGCAGCCAGGGCGGGTTCGGCCTCACCGCCTAATCCTGCTGGCGCTTGGCTTGCTTGAAGCGGGTGAAGTTGGTGGTCTGGTAATGGCCATCGGCAACAAACTCACCCAGCCAGAGGAATTCCTCCACGCTGGAGGCGGCACCGGTGAAGCGGTGGACCAGCCTGCCATCGAGATCAAAGAAGGCGATTACCGGGGTGGCACGGACCCGGTATTGCTTCAGGGCAAAGTCCTTTTGGATGCTTTCATTGCCTTGAAAATCGACCACTTCCAGGTCGCCCTCCACGTCCACCGGGAAGAGCAGGAAGTGCTCCCGGTACCAGTCCTGTACCTGCGGCTGGTTGAGTATCTTGCGCTTCATGCGTTGGCAGAAGGGGCATTCGTCCATCTCGAAGAACAGCATTATGCCCTTCTTGCCCGTCTCCCGCGCCGTCTCCAGTTCCTCCTGGAAGTTGCCGAAACTGCTGTGGAAGAAGTGGCTGTAGGGGTCACGCTCGGCCTCGGCCAGGGCCTGTCCGCCAAACAGCAGCAGCCAGGCCAGAATCAGGGGTTGCAGCGTCTTCATGGGCTCGGGTTCCTGGTATTCATGCCGATGGGTGGGGTGGCGGCGGATCGATCTTACTGCTGGTTGGTGATGAAGCCCTCCAGCTCCTCGGCGGTGATGCCGCCCTCCTGCTTGGCCACCAGCCTGCCCTCGGGATTGACCAGGTAGGTGGTGGGCATACCCCCCAACTTGCCGAACACCGACCGGCTGGATGGCTTGGTGGGCACTATGGGAAAGCTGACCTGACGCTTGGCCAGGAAGCTGCGCAGCCGCTCCTCGCTGATCTTCTCCATGTTCATGCCCACCACCACAGCCCTTTCGGCCTTGTGGGTGTTGTGAAAGCGCTCCAGCTCGGGCAGTTCCTTGATGCAGGGTGGGCACCAGGTGGCCCAGTAGTTGACCACTACCCACTTGCCCTTGTAACCGGCCAGGTTCTGTTCCTTGCCGTTGAGGTCCGTGCCCAGCACCGCAGCGGCCAGGGGCGCACTGAGGCAGAACAGCAGGGTTGCGATGAGAATATAAGACGGCTTCATGTGGTTTGCCCAGAATCTGTGTCGTGAATGGTCTTTTGTACCCCATTCGGGCTAAGGGTTCAACGAAAAACGGGGACCTGGGTCCCCGTGTCGGTAGTCAATCCCGCTGTGGCCGATCAGGAGCAGCCACCGCCCTGGGATTGGGACGAGGAGCAGCCACCACAGCCGCCACCACCGCCCATGCTGGGCAGGTTGTTGAAGACGAAGCTGGCATTGCCATCGCCACGGTCAACAAAATCTATCTCTACGCCCTTGAGGTATTGCAGGGTGCCCTGATCGACGATCACCTGAAAACCCTCGCATTGCAACACGCCGTCTTCTTCGGCGTTGATCTGATCGGTGAAGTTCATGCCAAAGCTGACGCCGCTGCAACCGCCGGGGCTGGCAAATACGCGCACGCCGGCAACGTGATCGTCCACCTGCTGCATGAGTTCGGTAAATTTTGCCTGGGCACCTGCGGTCAGGCTCAGGTCTTCGGCCCCCAGGGCGGTTACTGCTTCGGACATGGGTAATTCCTCTCTATTTTAGTCAACAATAGGCTTATCATAGTCAGTTTGAGCGGCGCAAGTCAAATCGACGCACGGATCGGGGTTCTATACCCCCATAATCGGTCGGCTTGGCATCCTAACGGACATGGGGCGATCCCACCCCGATCTGAGCTCGGCGTGGGCACCCCGAAACACGAAACATCTCTTACTGTGTTTTCGCCTGCTCGGCCTTGACTGCCCAGCCAGGTACCCTTTTCCTTCCAATGCGGGTCGGCAACTCAGGAACGGATGACGGATGGATGGCAATTTGTTTGCAAATGCGAACCCTTCTCATTTAGAATCGCATCTCGCAATTCAGTTGTTAACGGTTTCAGCCCTTGCCGGGTCGTCGAACACCCGGCCAATGGTGCTAAACTCCTTGATTCAAGAGGATACTCCAGTGGAAGCCAAGGCCGAATATTTCCCTCAAGACCCTGCTCCTGTGACCGAGACCGTCCGCACCAAGTCGGCCGCCGCCAATTGCGCGGTCGCCTCTCCCCGCCAGGGCAAATGTCCCCGCGCCGCCAGCCAAGGACGCAGGCGACCGGTTGCCAGCAAAAGGCGCGTAGGCAAGGAGGCGGTGAAGGCGGGCATGGCCACCTCTCTGGGGGTGGCCATGCTGACGGGGCTGAAGATCCTCAAGCCCATGAGCCTGCACGGCCCGGCCAGCTGGATCTTCGTCGGCCTGACCCTGGTACACACCCTGGTCTATGAACTGCCCAATAGGTCATCGCGCCAGTAGCCTGTGCGGGTTGGCACAGACCGGGTTCGACAAACGCCGGTTGCCGCTGGTCGAGGCCTTCCCTTTTAGAATCCTCTGCGTTCCGCTCCTGGCCTCGGCAATGCTTAGCCTTTAGCCTTTACGCCCCTACAACAGCACCTGTTCCACGCCGCCATTTTGCAGCTGACGCAGGTAGTCCTGTTGCCAGTTCAGCCCCAGGCGCTGTTCCGCCAGCTCTACGACGATGTAGCGCGGTTTCAGGCCGGTTTGCTCGGTGTAGCGGCTCAGGCCCTGCTGGCAGGCCGGGCAGCTGGTGAGCAGGCGGGTTTCACTGCCAGCCTGGGCATCCAGCAGGCTGCGCGCCTTGTCCAGCTCCTCCTGTTTGCGGAAGCGCAGCTGATTGGCGATATCCGGCCGCGCCGTGCCCAGGGTGCCGGCCTCGCCGCAGCAGCGTTCGGTCTGCACCACCGGCCGGGCGAGCAGGCGCTGCGCCACGCCGAGGGGGGACTGGGTCTTGATCGGGCTGTGGCAGGGGTCGTGATAGAGGTATTGGCGCTGGCTCGCGGGCTTCGCGCCCAGGCCCTTTTCCAGCAGGAACTCATGGATATCCAGCAGGCGGCAGCCGGGGAAGATGCGCTCGAATTCGTACTGCAGCAGCTGATCCATGCAGGTGCCGCAGCTCACCACCACCGTCTGGATGTCCAGATAATTCAAGGTATTGGCGACGCGGTGAAACAGCACCCGGTTCTGCGTGCTGATCTGCCGACCCAGCGCCGCCTGACCCACGGCGGTCTGCGGGTAGCCGCAGCACAGGTAGCCCGGCGGCAGCACGCTGCGCACCCCGGCCTCGCCGAGCATGGCCAGGGTGGCCAGGCCGATCTCGGTGAACAGGCGCTCAGAGCCGCAGCCGGGGAAGTAGAACACCGCCTCGGACTCGTCACTGACGCGCTGAGGGTTGTGCAGGATCGGCACGTGGCTGGCGTCCTCCAGCTGCAGCAGAGATCTCAGACCGGGGCCGCTCAGCTGCACGCGCACGCCGTGCTGCAGGCTGTTGCTGATCAGGGCCTTGGGCGCGCCCGAGCTGGCGGCGGGCAGGCTGCCGGGGCGCTTGAGCAGGCCGAAGCGCTTGAATACCTCATGGCCCAGGTTGATGCCGGCAAAACCACCCTTGAGCAGCAGCAGGCGCAGCAGCTCTATGCCCTTGGGATGATGTAGGTTGAGGAAGGCCAGCGCCGCCTTGGCCAGCAGGCTGCCACGCTTTTGCCCGCGCTCCACCAGGATCTTGCGCATGCGCGTGGTGACATCGCCAAAGTCGATGTTCACCGGGCAGGGATTGAAGCATTTGTGGCAGACGGTGCAGTGGTCGGCCAGATCGTTCATCTCGGCGAAGTGGTTGCGCGAGATGCCGCGCCGGGTCTGCTCCTCGTACAGAAAGGCCTCGATGATCAGGCTGGCACCGAGGATCTTGTTGCGCGGTGAGTAGAGCAGGTTGGCCCGTGGCGCGTGGGTCATGCACACCGGCTTGCACTTGCCGCAGCGCAGGCAGTGCTTGATGTCGTCGTTGAGATCCCCCAGCTCGCTTTCTTCCAGGATCAGCGCCTCCTGCTCCACCAGTTGCAGCGAGGGGGTGTAGGCCCGCTCCAGACCGGCGCCAGCGAGCAGCTTGCCCTGATTGAAATGGCCCTGGGGGTCGATGCGCTGTTTGTAGGCGGCAAAGGCGGCCAGCTTTTCCGGTTCCAGGTACTGTAATTTGGTCAGGCCGATGCCATGCTCGCCGGAGATGACGCCGCCGAGGGACTCGGCCAGGTGCATGATGCGCTCCACCAGGCGGTCGGCCTCGCGCAGCATGCGGTAGTTCTGCGAATGCACCGGGATGTTAGTGTGTACATTGCCATCCCCGGCATGCATGTGCAGGGCGACGAACAGCCGCGCATTGCGCAGCCGGGCATGGATATCGAGAAAGCGCCCGCGCACCCCGGCCAGCTCTTCGCCGCTGAAGATCTCCGCCAGGGGCTGGCCGATCTCGCGCCGGTAAGAGTGCAGCAGCCGACGGCGCAGCATCAGCTCCAGCAGGCTGCCGGGCTCGTCTGTCGCCAGACCCTGGCGCGCCAGCAGCTCGGGGAACTCGGCGGCCGGCCGGTCCAGCCCGTCCAGCACCCGCTGCCAGCAGGCCATGGATTGCGCCAGCAGAACCAGCGCCGCCTGCCGCTTGCCGCCGATAATAGCGCTGTTTTCCTCGGAGGCCTCGAAGTTGTCACTATAGCGCACCTCGGCCAGATCACCGCTCAGGTACGCTTGCAACCCCGCCATGATCTCCAGCTTGTTGGCGATGGACTGCTCGATGTTGATCCGCTCTATGCCCTGGCTGTATTCGGCCAGGCGCTGCAGGGGGATGACCACGTCCTCGTTGATCTTGAAGGCGTTGGTGTGGGCGGAGATGGCAGCGGTGCGCGAGCGATCCAGCCAGAAGCGCCGCCGCGCCTCCGGGCTCTTGGCAATGAAACCCTCGGCACCGCGCCGCGCCACCAGCTCCACCAGACCGCTGCAGCTCTGCTCCAGCAGGGCCTCGTCGTCGCTGATCAGGTCCGCCAGCAGTACCATCTTCGGCCGTTGCGAGCGGGCGGATTTGACCGCGTACTTCACCGCCTTGATGTAGCGCTCGTCCAGATGTTCCAGGCCCAACAGCTGCACCCCGGCAGTAACCTCCACCTGCTGCATCAGCTCGACGATGGCCGGCACCGCCAGGGCGATGTCATCACCAAAGAACTCCAGGCAGAGGGTGCGGATATGCGCCGGCATCCGGTGCAAAATAAATCGCGCCGAGGTGATCAGGCCGTCGCAGCCCTCCTTCTGCACCCCCGGCAGACCGGCGAGGAACTTGTCGGTGACGTCCTTGCCCAGGCCCTGCTTGCGAAACAGCTGGCCGGGCATGCTGAGAATCTCCTCACTGCCGTCCTGGCGCTTGAGGCGAAAGCGCACCTGTTGCTGCAGGTGAATCTTGCCCAGATTGTGCTCCAGCCGTTCCACCTCCAGCCACTGGCCATCGGGCATGACCATGCGCCAGGAGGCCAGGTTGTCCAAGGTGGTGCCCCAGAGCAGGGCCTTCTTGCCGCCAGCATTCATGGCGATGTTGCCGCCGATGGTGGAGGCATCCTGGGAGGTGGGATCGACAGCAAAGGCCAGGCCGTGGCGATCCGCCAGCTCGGAGACGCGGCGGGTGACCACCCCTGCTCCCACCTCTACCGTGGCCACCTCTTGCTCCACACCGGGGAGCTGGCGGTATTCCACCGCGCCGATGCGCTCCAGCTTTTCGGTGTTGATCACCGCCGACAGGGGCGTCAGCGGCACCGCCGAGCCGGTGTAACCGGTGCCGCCGCCGCGGGGGATCAGGGTCAGACCCAGCTCGATGCAGGCGCGCACCAGCTCGGCCACCTCCTCCTCGGTGTCCGGGGTGAGCACCACCAGGGGCAGCTCCACGCGCCAGTCGGTGGCATCGGTAGCATGGGCGACGCGGGCGGTGGCAGAAAAGTCGATGTTGTCGCGTCGGGTAATCTTCAGCAGACGCCTGAGCACCCCCTGGCGCAGCCCCTGCTGGCGTGCCAGCCCCTGCTCGAATGCCTCCACCGCGTTACGCGCCAGGCCCAACAGCTCAATCGCCATCTGGTTGCCGTCGGTGCGCTGCTCGAACTGCTCCAACCGGTGCTTGAGTGCGCCGATCAGGGCCTGGCGGCGCTTGGGGTTGGCCAGCAGGTCGTCCTGCAGCAGGGGGTTGCGGCTGACCACCCAGATATCGCCGAGCATCTCGAACAGCATCCGCGCCGAGCGGCCGGTGCGGCGGGTGCCGCGCAGCTGTTCGATCAGCTGCCAGCCGCGCTCGCCAAGAAAGCGGATGAGGATCTCGCGGTCGGAGAAGGAGGTGTAGTTGTAAGGGATTTCGCGGATACGGGGCTGGGTCATGGCGGTCACTCTCGGCGCGGGCTCGCTATTGTAGCCCCTCAGCGGTGAAATGCCGGAATTTTGCGTTGCAGCATTGATGAGGGGATTGGCCGGCGGGGGAAATCGGGACGCAGAGGGCGCAAAGAAGCGCAGAGATCGCAGAGTTATACAGGTTTTACATTCATTCCTCTGCGTCCTGAAGGCCGTTCACAGAATCCTGAGGATTTTGCAGGCGATCTGATATTGGCCTGAGTCGGCCTGGTTGCAGCGGACCACCTCCAGCTCGGCTTCTAGCGGCGGGGTGATGGGGTGACCGGGGGTGATGCGCACCTGCACCTGGTCGGCCTCCGCCAAGACGAAGTCCGTCAGCAGAAGCATACCGGCGGCGCTCAGGTCGCTGACGCGGCACTGCCGATGAGCGCTGTCTCCCTGCAGGACCAGTTGTGCCTCGGCCTCAACGGACATACGCAGAAAATCACGGTTATCGCCGATGATCATGTTCTCTCCCAGAGGCCAGTGAAGGGATATTCAGGAGTTTGTCCGTTAAGAATAGGTAACTGATTACTCCCTCTCCCCCAAGGGGCGAGGGGCTTAACAGCCTGAGTCATTGGGTTTCAAATCCAAATCTCTGCGCTCTTCGCGCTCCTCGACTCGGGCTTCCTGCTTCGTTCTACCTCCTGCGTCCATGCAGTCGTTTGCGCCATCTGCGTCCTTTTACTGTGAAACAACATTGCCGTCTGTCGATCTGGGAGCTCCGAGCGCTGGCTCGGAGGTGCAACGGGGTAGCCATGTCTAACGGCAACCCCGGATTCCGTTTCACTCCATCCGGGCTACTTCTTCCTCATTCTTCTCTGCGTCCTTTGCGCTCCTTTGCGCCCTCTGCGTCCTTTTAGGCCCTCTCGCTCAGTTGATTTGGCAGGAAGCGCCGCTGGCGGTTTGCTGGTCTTCCGGGGTGGCGTCGCGCACTTCTTTGATGTCCACGGTGAGCTTGAGGTTCTTGCCGGCGAGGGGGTGATTGCCATCCACGGTGAGCTTGCCGTTTTCGATGCGGGTGACGAAGAAGCTTTTTACGTCACCCTGGTCGTTCTGCATCTGTACCTCGGCACCCAGTTGGCGGAATTCCTCTGGCACGTTTTCGATGTCGTCGGTGAAGGTGAGGTTGGGATCGTGTTCGCCAAAGCCGGCATCGGCGGCGCTGATGTCGATCTCGACCCGATCACCGGCCTGCTTGCCGCGCAGGGCGCGATCGACGCCGCCGAGCAGTTCCATCTCGCCACCAAAGACATAGCTGACCGGGATGTCGTTCTGCTCCAGGACATTGCCTTGGTCATCGGCGATGACGTAGGTCATGGAGACAAATTTGCCGAATTGGATGCTATCGCTCATGGTGTATCCTGATCCTGTGTGACTGGTTCCAGATAAAGAAGGACGCAGAGGCCGCGGAGTAGCGCAAAGATCGCAGGGTTGAATGATGTTGCGCATGAGAAAGGGAAAACGGCAAGCTCAGCCAGCATTCAGCGCTGGCTTGGCGTTGGTCCGGTACTGGCCCAAGCAAGGCTAGCTGCGGTTGCCCTTGCGGATCTTCTCCAGGGTGCGCAGTTGGGCCACGGCCTCGGCCAGCTCGGCCTGGGCCTTGGCGTATTCAAACTCGCCGGCGCGGTTGGCCAGGGCCTCCTCGGCCTTGCGCTTGGCCTCCAGGGCGGCGGCCTCGTCCAGGTCCTTGGCGCGCACGGCGGTATCCGCCAGCACGGTCACCACATGGGGCTGGACCTCCAACATGCCGCCGGAGACGTAGATGTGTTCCATCTTGCCCTCGTGCTGTACCCGCACCTCGCCGGGCTTGAGCCGACACAGCAGGGGGGCGTGACGCGGGGCTATGCCCACCTCGCCTAGCTCGGCCGGGGCATAGACCATCTCTGCCTTGCCCGAGTGGATGGCCCCCTCGGCACTGACAATGTCAACATGAATGGTCATGGCCATAGTGCGCTCCCCTCGCTCAACCGCGCGTCGCGGCCTCGTCGATGCTGCCGATCATATAGAAGGCCTGCTCCGGCAGGTGGTCGTATTCACCGGCCAGGATGGCCTTGAAGCCACTGATGGTGTCCTTCAGGCCGACGTACTTGCCCGGCGCGCCGGTGAACACCTCGGCGACGAAAAAGGGCTGCGATAGGAAACGCTGGATCTTGCGCGCCCGCGCCACGGTGAGTTTGTCTTCTTCCGACAGTTCGTCCATGCCGAGGATGGCAATGATGTCCTTCAGTTCTTTGTAGCGTTGCAGGGTGCCCTGTACGCCACGGGCCACGTCGTAGTGCTCCTGGCCGACGATGTGCGGGTCGAGGATGCGCGAGGTGGAGTCGAGCGGGTCCACCGCCGGGTAGATGCCCAGCTCGGCGACCTGACGCGACAGCACCAGGGTGGCGTCCAGGTGGGCGAAGGTAGTGGCTGGGGAGGGGTCGGTGAGGTCGTCGGCGGGCACATAGACCGCCTGAAAACTGGTGATGGAGCCGGTGTTGGTGGAGGTGATGCGCTCCTGCAGGACACCCATCTCCTCGGCCAGGGTGGGCTGATAACCCACCGCCGATGGCATGCGCCCGAGCAGGGCCGATACCTCGGTTCCAGCCAGGGTGTAGCGGTAGATGTTATCCACGAACATGAGCACGTCACGACCTTCATCGCGGAAGTACTCGGCCATGGTCAGGCCGGTCAGGGCCACGCGCAGGCGGTTGCCCGGCGGCTCGTTCATCTGGCCATAGACCAGGGAGACCTTGTCCAGCACGCCGCCTTCTTTCATCTCATGGTAGAAGTCGTTGCCCTCGCGGGTACGCTCGCCGACGCCGGCGAACACCGAGAAGCCCGAGTGCTCGACGGCGATGTTACGGATCAGCTCCATCAGGGTCACCGTCTTGCCCACCCCGGCTCCGCCGAACAGACCCACCTTACCGCCCTTGGCGATAGGCATGATCAGGTCGATGACCTTGATCCCGGTCTCCAGGATCTCGGTGGCGGCGGCCTGCTCTTCAAAGCTGGGCGGGGCGCGATGGATGGGCATGGAGGCCTCGGCACCGATCTCGCCCTTTTCGTCGATGGGCCGACCGAGCACGTCCATGATCCGGCCCAGGGTTTTTTGCCCCACCGGGACCGTGATCGGCTGACCGGTGTTGCTCACCTCCAGGCCGCGGCGCAGGCCATCGGTGGAGCCCATGGCGATGGTGCGCACCACGCCGTCACCCAGCTGCTGCTGCACCTCCAGGGTGAGGCCCTTGCTGTCAATATTCAGGGCATCATAGATCTTGGGCATGGATTCCCGTGGAAACTCCACATCGACCACGGCACCAATGACTTCGACTACTTTACCGGAGCTCATTGCTGATTCCTCGTACGCAAATAATTCGTGTTAACCCGTTACCGCCGCGGCACCACCGACGATCTCGGCGATTTCCTGGGTGATGGCGGCCTGGCGGGCCTTGTTGTAGATAAGCTGAAGCTCCCTGATCAGGTCACCGGCGTTGTCGGTGGCCGACTTCATCGCCACCATGCGCGCCGATTGTTCGCAGGCGGCATTTTCCACCACGCCCTGATAGACATCGGATTCGATGTAACGAATCAGCAGATCGTTCAGCACCGAAGCGGCCTCGGGCTCGTAGATATAGTCCCAGTGATGGGTGAGCTTTTCGTCCTTTTTTGCCTGGATGGGGATCAACTGGCGGGTCACGGGCTGCTGGGTCATGGTATTGACGAAGCGGTTGTGGGCCAGGTGCAGGGCATCGATCTCGCCACGCTCATAGGCATCCAGCATGACCTTGACCGGACCGATGATTTCGCTGATGGCCGGGCTGTCGCCCAGGTGGGTGGCCTGGCACAGCACGTTGCCGCCAAAACGCTGGAAGAAGCCCAGGGCCTTGCTGCCAAACACGCAAAAATCCACCTGTACGCCCTGCTCCAGCATCTGCTTGATGTCCTTCACCAACCTGCGAAACAGGTTGCTGTTGAGGCCGCCGCAGAGACCGCGATCGGAGGAGATGATGATGAAGCCAACCCGTTTCACCTCCCGCTCCTTCATGTAGATATGCTGATACTCGGGATGCGCGTGGGCCAGATGCTGGATGACGCTGCGGATCTTCTCGTCATAGGGGCGCGAGGCGCGCATGCGTTCCTCCGCCTTGCGCATCTTGGAGGCCGCCACCATCTGCATGGCGCTGGTGATCTTCTGCGTGCTTTTGATCGAGGCAATCTGGGTGCGTATCTCTTTGGCGCCTGCCATATCTGCTGATCCTGTTGTCGCTTACCAGGTACTGTGGGTCTTGAAGGCCTTGATCGCCTGGTGCAGATCCTCGGCTATGCCGTCGTCAAAGCCGCCTTCCTGGTTGATCCGCTCGATCAGTTCGGCATTATGGCTCTTCACATGGGATTGCAGGGCGGCCTCGAAATCCACCACCTTGGTGACATCCACATCGTCCAGATAACCCTCGTTGGCGGCGAACAGGGAGAGGGCCATCTCACCCACGCTCATGGGCGAGTATTGCCCCTGCTTCATCAACTCGGTGACCCGCTGACCGCGCTCCAGTTGCAGTCGGGTGGACTCGTCCAGGTCAGAGGCGAACTGGGAAAAGGCGGCCAGCTCACGGTACTGGGCCAGGGCCAGGCGGATGCCGCCACCGAGCTTTTTGATTACCTTGGTCTGGGCCGAGCCGCCGACACGGGATACCGACAGGCCGGCGTTGATGGCCGGGCGAATCCCTGAGTTGAACAGGCTGGTTTCGAGGAAGATCTGTCCATCGGTGATGGAGATGACGTTGGTCGGCACGAAGGCCGAGACGTCACCGGCCTGGGTCTCGATGATCGGCAGGGCGGTGAGCGAGCCGGTCTGGCCCTTGACCTTGCCCTCGGTGAGCTTTTCCACCTCGGCCTCGTTGATCCGGGCGGCGCGTTCCAGCAGACGGGAGTGCAGGTAGAAGACATCACCCGGATAGGCCTCGCGGCCCGGTGGGCGGCGCAGCAGCAGGGATACCTGGCGATAGGCCCAGGCTTGCTTGGTGAGATCGTCATAGACAATCAGGGCATCCTCGCCCTTGTCACGGAAATATTCGCCCATGGTGCAACCGGCGTAGGGGGCGAGAAACTGCATGGCGGCAGAATCGGCGGCGGGGGCGGCAACTATGATGGTGTGCTCCATGGCACCGTGCTCTTCGAGCTTGCGCAGCACCTGGGCGATGCTGGAATTCTTCTGCCCCACGGCGACATAGATGCACTTAACCCCGGTGCCCTTCTGATTGATGATGGCGTCTATGGCCACGGCGGACTTTCCGGTCTGGCGGTCGCCGATGATCAGCTCGCGCTGGCCACGACCGATGGGCACCATGGCGTCGATGGCCTTGATCCCGGTCTGTACCGGCTGATCGACGGATTTGCGCGCGATGACCCCAGGGGCGACCTTTTCCAGCGGTGAACTGGCCTCGGCCTGGATCGGACCCTTGCCGTCCACCGGGTTGCCCAGGGCATCCACCACGCGACCCAGCAGGGCCTCGCCCACCGGCACCTGCAACAGACGACCGGTGCATTTCACCGGATCGCCCTCGGTCAGGTGTTTGTAGTCGCCGAGGATGACCGCGCCCACCGAATCGCGCTCCAGGTTCAGCGCCAGGCCGTAGGTATTGCCAGGGAACTCCAGCATCTCGTAGGACATGACATCCTCCAGCCCGTGCAGGCGGCAGATGCCGTCGGTCAGACTGACGATGGTGCCTTGGGTACGGGCCTCGGTCTTGAGATCGAAGCCCTCGATGCGGCTTTTGATGAGTTCACTGATTTCTGAGGGATTGAGTTGCATGTTGGCTTCTCACTTAGATTCCGAATTCTGTGGCCAGGCGCGACAGTTTGTTTCTGATGGATCCATCGATCACCAGATCGCCGGCGCGAATCTTTACCCCACCGATCAGGCTGGAGTCTTTCTCTGTGCTGACCCGGACCTCGCGGCCAAGGCGTTTCTTCAGGCCCTCGGCCAGTTTCTTTTCCTGGGCCTTGTTCACCGCATAAGCAGAGATGATGGTGACATCTATACTGCCCAGGCGTTTGTTCTTCAGCGCCTCATAGGACTGGGCGATATCGGGCAGCAGGCCGATACGGCCATTCTCCAGCAACAGGTCGATCAGGTTGACGCAGGCCGGGTCGATCCGTCCCTCGGTGATATCCAGCAACAGCTGCCTGAGACGCGCCCTGCCCAGCTCCGGATTGTCCATCAGGCGCTGCATTTGCGGGTCGCTGATGATCCGGCGCAGCAGTTCCAGCATCTCCGACCATTGCTCCAGGGTGTCGCTGGCATCGGCCAGTTCAAACAGGGCCCGGGCATAGGGCCTGGCGATGGTTTGATTGTCTAAGGCCATGGGCGGCTAGATCTCCGCTGCCAGTTTGTTGACTATGTCCTGATGCACCTTGGCGTCAATCTCCTTTTCCAGGATCTTTTCCACGCCGCTGATCACCAGCCCGCTCAGCTGCTCCCGGAGCTGCTCCCGGGCGCGGTTGGCTTCCATCTCGATCTCGGCTTGGGCGGCGGTGAGGATGCGCTCACCCTCGCTGCGGGCATGATCCTTGGCTTCTTCGATCATCTCTGTGGCCCGCTGCTGGGCGTGACGGACGATCTCGGCGGCCTGCTGCCGGGCATCCACCAGCACCTCTTTGGCGCGGTCCTGGGCCAATTCCTGGGACTGCTTACCCCGCTCGGCAGCCGCCAGACCCTCGGCAATGCGCCCCTTGCGTTCCTCCAGCGCCTTGATGATCGGCGGCCAGATGAAGCGCATGGTGAACCAGACAAAGAAGATGAAGGCGACTGATTGTCCAAGCAGCGTCGCGTTGATATTCATGAGGCTATCTCCAGGCTGGAAATCGGTTTGACTTCGTACTTGGGGGCTCTATCAACCGGCAACGGCAAACATCACGTACATGGACAGACCGACGGCGATCATGGGTACGGCATCGACCAGGCCCATGACGACGAAGAACTGGGTGCGCAGGACCGGGATCAGCTCCGGCTGGCGGGCCGCGCCATCGAGAAATTTACTACCCAGAATGCCGATGCCGATGGCCGCGCCCAGTGCGCCAAAACCCATCATTACGGCGGCTGCGATGAACAGTATTGCTTGTTCCATGAGAGTCTCCCCTAGAGGTTTCGTAAAAAGAAATCAGTGATGTTCCTGGTGCGCCATGTCCAGATAGACGATGGTCAGGGTCATGAAGATGAACGCCTGCAAGGTGATCACCAGGATATGGAAAATGGCCCAGCCCAGTTGCAGAAGGGCACCAAAGGCCCCCACGCCGAGGGATACGCCGTACATGAGCGCTATCAGAATAAAGATCATCTCGCCGGCGTAGAGGTTGCCGAACAGCCGCAAGGACAGCGAGACCGGCTTGGCCAACAGGGCCACGCCTTCCAGGATCAGGTTGGCCGGCAGGCCCCACTTGCCCAGGGGCTGCAGGGTCAGTTCGGCGGCGAACCCGCCCAGACCCTTGATCTTGATGCTGTAGTAAAGAATCAGCACGAACACGCCCAGGGCCAGGCCAAAGGTGGCATTGGGGTCCGTGGTGGGCACCACCTTCATGAAGTGGAACCAGCCCAAGCCGTGGTCGCCCAGGACATGGGGAATCCAGTCCACCGGCACCAGGTCCATCAGGTTCATCAGAAAGATCCAGACGAATATGGTCAGCGCCAGGGGGGCGACCAGGGGGTTGCGCCCGGAGAAGGAGCCACGCACGCTGGTATCGATGAATTCAATGACCGCTTCGGCGAAATTCTGCAGGCCGCTGGGGACATCCGCCGTGGCCTTGCGCGCCGCTTGATGGAAGATGGCTACAAAGACCGCGCCCAGAAACACCGACCAGAACAGGGTATCCACATGAAAGGCCCAGAAGCCCATGGCCGATGCCTGTTCAGCGGTTTCGGCAAGCCCCCAACTGCCATCGGGTCTTTGCCCGAAGGTGAGATTGGTCAGGTGATGCTTGATGTATTCCGTAGAGGTCAGGGCTTGGTCGGCGGCCATATCACTCAGCTCGTTCGTGTTTCGATGCCCCCAGCCGGCCACTCGGCCTGGCCATCAAGGGTGCCAGATATACCACAATAAATGCCAGCAAAAAGGGCAGGTGAAGCAGCCATTTCTGCGTCTTGAAAATCAGTGCGAAGGCGGCTGCGAAGAACAGCAGCTTGAATACCTCGGACATCAACATGCCCGCCAGCAGCGCCCCCGGCTGCGCCGCCCTATAGGGGCGAAAAAACCGCAACGCCTGCCAGGCCAGACCGCTGCTTGCCACCAAGCCACCCAACAGGGCGGAGCCCGCAGCCTCCATGGAATGCGCCGCGAATACCAGCGGGGCGAGGATTGTGGCCGCAAATTGCGTGACAAGCAAGTGTTTCAGGGTGTCCCTTGCCGGTTTGCTCTGGCCCTGTTGGCTGGGCGGGCGGGTAGAAAGCGCCACGTAGTATAGGTTTTATCGATTAATGGGTCAAACTGATATCCGCATTTTATAAATTTATGGCCCGACCGGGCCAGGGGGATATCACTGGATATGGTCGAGTATGCCGTCCAGCTCCTCCAGGCTGTTGTAGCTGATCACCAGCCGACCCTTGCCGGCCCGGCCCTGCTGCAACTTGACCTGGGCCCCGAGCTTTTCGCTCAGGCGGGTGATCAGGCGCTCCACATCGGGGTCGGACTTCTGTTGGGTCTTGGGTGGGGCCTCGGGCTGTGGCTGGTTCTGCTGCAGACTGCGCGACAGCTCTTCGGTCTGGCGTACCGACAGCCCCTTGCTCACCACCTCCTGGGCCGCCTGGGTCTGCATCTGGGGGCTCAGGGGTAACAGCGCCCGGGCGTGGCCCATCTCCAGCTGGTGGCCCTCGATCAGGCCCTTGACCTCTTCGCTCAGCTCCAGCAGGCGCAGCAGGTTGGAGACCGCCGAGCGGGATTTGCCCACCGCATCGGCCACCTGCTGGTGGGTCAGGCCAAACTCATTGAGCAGCCGATGCAGGGCACCGGCCTCTTCCACCGCGTTGAGATCCTGGCGCTGGATGTTTTCGATCAGGCCCATGGCCATGGCGGCCTGATCGTCCACCTCGCGGATCACCACCGGGATCTGACTCTTGCCGGCCAGCTGGCTGGCGCGCCAGCGCCGCTCCCCGGCGATCAGCTCATAGCGGCCGCCCTCCACCGGACGCACCACCACCGGCTGCACCACGCCCTGGGCGGTGATGGAATTGGCCAGCTCTTGCAGGCCCTCCTCGTCAAAGTCACGCCGTGGCTGATAGCGGCCACGATCGATCAGGTCCACCGGCAGTTCGCTCAGACCGGCCTGGGCCGATGCCGGGGCCTGCTCCTCCTGACTGCTCAGCAGCGCATCGAGCCCACGCCCCAGTCCTCGTTTTTTTAGTGCCATTGCAGGGATATCCAGAAGAAAAGCGGCTCAGCTTAGAGCCAGTTCAAAAACCATGGGGCAACTCAGGCCCAAGCCCTTCGCCGCGGACGCAGAATAGTAAAGGTATTTATTTGTGAATATTCAATCCTCTGCGTACCCTGCGCTTGGCGACTCTGGCTCCCTGCCTCGTTCTGCCCCCTGCACCCTGAAATTTTCGCCATCTTGTTCAGTGCTTCAGTGGCCTGCAATCAAGCGCCTGCCTCCGCCGCAAGCATTTCCTTGGCCAAATCCAGATAGGCCAGGGCCCCGCGCGAGGTTTTATCATACATCAAAATCGGCAGCCCATGGCTGGGGGCCTCGGCCACCCGCACGTTGCGCGGGATGATGGTGCGGAACACCTTGTCGCCGAAATACTGGATCAGCTGGGCCGAGACATCGTTGGCCAGGTTGTTGCGCGGGTCGTGCATGGTACGCAATATGCCGACTATATCCAGCTGGGTATTGGCCGATTTCTGAATCTTGAGGATGGTTCCCATCAGGGCGGACAGTCCCTCCAGGGCGTAGTATTCGGTCTGGATCGGCACCAGCACGCCATCGGCCGCCACCAGGGCATTGAGGGTGAGCATGTTGAGCGAGGGCGGGCAGTCGATCAGCAGGTAGTCGTATTCCTTACGCACGTCCTCCATCGCCAGGCGCAGGCGTTTCTCGCGCAGGGGGGCATCCATCAGACCTACCTCGGCGGCGGTGAGGTCACCATTGGCCGGCACCACGTCGTAGCCCAGATCCTTGGGGCTGTAGGTGGCCTGGCGGAAGTTGGCCTCACCCAGCAGCACCTCACAGGAGGAAAAGGCCAAATCGTGCTTGTCCACCCCTGAACCCATGGTGGCGTTGCCCTGCGGGTCCAGGTCCAGCAACAGCACCTTCTTCCCAAGGCTGCCCAGACTGGCGGCCAGGTTGATGGTGGTGGTGGTCTTGGCGACCCCACCCTTCTGATTGGCTATGGTTATGACTTGGCCCACGGTTTGACTCCGGTATAAGGAGGGGGATTCTAGCAGATAAGCCTGGGAAGCTGGGCATTGCGGACCCTTGGCTACGGCCCAAGCTACATGCTCAACCCAACAGCAGGCGCTTTTCGTCGGCGCTGACCTCGGTGTCGGCCGGGCGCTTGGGCGTGGGGGCGCAGACCCGGTTGCGGCCGGCGTCCTTGGCCTTGTACAGGTAGTGATCGGCGTGGGCGGTGAACTCCTGACGGCTGATGAATTCGCCACCGGTGAATACAGCCACGCCGTAGCTGGCGGTGAGCGGGAGGCCCTCGCCATCGGGTAGGGGCACAGGCTCCTGCTCACGCAGTTGGCGCAGGCGCTCAGCCACCTCCATGGCCTTCTCCAGCTGGGTATTGGGCAGGATCAGGGCAAACTCCTCACCGCCGTAGCGGCAGCCGATATCCAGCTTTCTCAGGTGGGTCTGAATCTGCTGGGCGGTCTGCTTGAGGGCCAGATTGCCCACCTCATGGCCGTGCTCGTCGTTCACCCGCTTGAAAAAATCCAAATCCACCAGGATCAGCGCCGTGGGTTGCAGGCTGCGCCGGGTGCGCTCCATTTCGTTGTCCAGGGATTCGGCAAAGTGACGAAAGTTGTACAGCCCGGTGAGCGGGTCGGTGCGTACCTGGGTCTCCAGCAGGGCCAGCTGACTTAGGCAGTGTCGCAGCCGATCGATCTGCGGGCAGTCTTCTGCCCCCATTGGGCAGATCCGTTCCTCTGTGTAGCTCTGATTTGGACTCATGGCTGTGACCTGCGGTAGATCAGCAGGTGGCGCTGCTGGTCAGGGAGAAAGGGGATGTTCAGTGGCACTATATTTAATGACTGGTTTAATGAATGGCTTGATACGTTGGAATCCAGGCCTCGGGTTTCTTCGCCAATGCTTTCGCGTGCCCCCTTGAGGGCGAGGAGCTCGCCTCCAACCACAAGCAAGGGCGAGGCCAATTGCATGAGTTGATCTAAGCTTGCGAAGGCACGCGCGGTGATCTGGTCAAATTGGCCGCCAAGCGCCTCTGCGCGCTGCTGTATGGGGTGGATATTACCTAGCTGCAGCTGGAGTTGCACCTGACGGATGAAGCGGATCTTTTTGCCATTGCTATCCAGCAAGTTAAACCGCAGGTCTGGCCGGGCTATGGCCAGGGGTACGCCGGGCAGGCCAGCGCCGGTGCCCATGTCCAGGAGCCTGGGGCCTCGGATGTAGGGCAATATGGCCAGGCTGTCGAGCAGGTGCCGACTGACCATCTCCAACGGGTCTCGCACGGCGGTGAGGTTGTAGGCCTGGTTCCACCGATGCAGCAGCTGCAGATAGGCCATGAGCTGCCCCTCGCCCCCCTCGGGCAGCGTGATCTGCAATTGATGCAGGCCTTGGCTGAGCCGTTGCCGACAGGTATCGAGCTGTTCCAATCCGAGGTTCAAAGCAACCTTCAACCCAACCTCGCGCTCTTTTTCAGGTGGATCAGCAGCAGACTGATGGCCGCCGGGGTAACGCCAGGGATGCGGCCGGCCTGGCCCAGGGTCTGCGGGCGGACCCGTTGCAGTTTTTCGCGCACCTCGGTGGAGAGGCCGCGTACCTCGGCATAGTCCATATCCATGGCCAGGGCGATGGACTCGTTGTTCTGCTGGCGCTGGATTTCCTCGGCCTGACGCTTGATGTAACCGGCGTATTTGGTCTGGATCTCGATCTGCTCGGCCACCTGTTCATCGCCCACACCTGGACCCATGCCGGGTAGCTGCATCAGCTTGGCGTAGCTCAGCTGGGGCCGAGTGAGCAGTTCCAGGGCGCGGGTTTCCTTGCTCAGGACCGCGCCAAAGCGTTGTTCCTGCTCACTTTCCGGCAGATCAGAGGGGCGGATGAGCAGGCCCTGCAGACGCTGGCGTTCCCGCTCTATGGCCTCGCGCTTGTGCTCGAAGGCTCGCCAGCGCTGATCATCCACCAGGCCCAGATGGCGGCCGGTCTCGGTCAGGCGCAGGTCGGCATTGTCCTCGCGCAGCAGCAGGCGGTATTCGGCGCGGCTGGTGAACATGCGGTAGGGCTCGCTGGTGCCCCGGGTGATCAGGTCATCCACCAATACGCCCAGGTAGGACTGATCCCGGCGCGGACACCAGGGCTCTTGCTCCCGTGCCCGCAGGGCGGCGTTGGCGCCGGCCAGCAGGCCCTGGGCGGCGGCCTCTTCATAGCCGGTGGTGCCGTTGATCTGACCGGCGAAGAACAGGCCGGGGATGGCCTTGGTCTCCAGGCTCTGTTGCAGGCCCCGGGGGTCGAAGAAGTCGTATTCGATGGCATAGCCGGGGCGGGTGATGCGGGCCTGCTCGAAACCGACCATGGAGCGCACCAGTTGCAGCTGGATATCGAACGGCAGGCTGGTGGAGATGCCGTTGGGATAGACCTCGTTGACCTCAAGGCCCTCGGGCTCGATGAAGATCTGATGCGAGTCCTTGTCGGCAAAGCGCACCACCTTGTCCTCGATGGACGGGCAATAGCGCGGCCCCACGCCCTCGATCACCCCGGCGTACAGGGGCGAGCGCGACAGACCGCTACGGATGATGTCGTGGGTCAGGCCATTGGTGTGGGTGATGTGGCAGAGGGCCTGCCGCGGGTGATCCTCACGGCTGCCGATAAAGGAGAACACCGGCCTGGGCTCATCACCGGCCTGGGCCTGCAATTGGCTGAAGTCGATGCTCCGGCGATCGATGCGCGGCGGGGTGCCGGTCTTCAGCCGCGCTACCTGCAGGTCCAGTCCACGCAGCCTTTCTGCCAGGGCATTGGCCGGCGGATCACCGGCGCGTCCTCCTTGATAATGACTCAGGCCGATGTGAATACGCCCGGCGAGAAAGGTGCCCACGGTGAGCACCAGGGCCTGGCAATGAAAACGCAGGCCCATCTGCGTCTGTACCCCTATGACCCTGTCCTGCTCCAGCAGGATGTCATCCACCGCCTGCTGAAACAGGTCCAGACGGGGCTGATTTTCCAGGGCCTGGCGCACGGCGGCGCGATACAGGACGCGATCGGCCTGGGCGCGGGTGGCCCGCACCGCCGGGCCTTTGCTGGAGTTGAGGGTGCGAAAATGGATGCCGGCCCGGTCGGCGGCCCGCGCCATCAGGCCACCCAGGGCATCCACCTCCTTCACCAGATGGCCCTTGCCGATGCCGCCGATGGCCGGATTGCAGCTCATCTGCCCCAGGGTCTCGATGTTGTGGGTCAACAACAGGGTGCGCGCCCCCATGCGGGCAGCGGCCAAGGCGGCCTCGGTACCGGCATGGCCACCTCCTACGACAATTACTTCATATCTTTGCGGGTATTGCATCTCGGCCCAGGTCTTATCTGTTTTATCATGCGATCTATTCGCTGCCTGCAACAGGGCCTGCAAGGGCCGCGTTGCACAGGGCGCTATAGTACTTGACCCAGCCTCAGGATGTCCCGGCATGAACCCATTGTTACACGCAGTCGCCGCCCAGATGGGGCAGATCCTCCTCGGCAAGGAGTCGGCCATCAAGCTGTCCCTGGCCTGTCTGCTGGCCCGTGGCCATTTACTGATCGAGGACCTGCCGGGGGTGGGCAAGACCACCCTGGCCCATGCCCTGGCACATCTGCTGGGGTTGGAGTATCGGCGCATCCAGTTCACCAGCGATCTGCTGCCCTCGGATGTGGTGGGCGTGTCCATTTTCGAGCGGGACTCTGGCGAGTTTCGGTTTCATCCAGGCCCGGTCTTCTCCCAGGTGCTGCTGGCCGATGAGATCAACCGCGCCACGCCCAAGGCCCAGAGCGCCCTGCTGGAGGCCATGGAGGAGCGGCAGGTGTCCGTGGAAGGCCAGACCCGCAGCCTGCCGACGCCCTTTTTCGTCATCGCCACCCAGAACCCCGGCTATCAGGTGGGCACCTATCCCTTGCCCGAATCCCAGCTGGATCGTTTTCTGATGCGTATCCACATCGGTTTTCCCACCGAGGCCGCTGAACGGGAGCTGCTGCGCGGCGAGGATCGCCGCAGCCTGCTGGCCCGCACCCAGTGCCTGGTCAGCGTTGAGCAGTTGCTGGAGTTACAGCGCCAGGCGGCTGACATTTATACCTCGGATGCCCTGCTCAATTACTGCCAGGCCCTGCTGCAATTTACCCGGGTGTCGGATGATTTTATCCACGGCCTCTCCCCCCGCGCCGGGCTGGGCATGTTGGCCGCTGCCCGCGCCTGGGCCATGATCGAGGGGCGGGATATGGTGATCCCCGAAGACGTGCAGGCGGTATTGCCCGCCGTCTGTGGCCACCGGCTGCAGGGTACCGACAGCCAGGGGCAGAATGCCGAGCGCCTAGTGGACCTGCTCATAGGCTCAGTCGCCATCCCATGAAATGGGATCTGACCAGCCTGGCGCGGGTCAATAGACCGGCTGAGACCGGGGCCATACGGCTGCGGCCGTCGGCTATCTACATATTGCCCACGCCCTTTGGTCTGGTGTTCTTTATCCTGCTGGTGCTGCTGCTGATCGGCTCGATCAACTACGCCAATAATCTGGGCTTTCTGCTGACCTTTTTCCTCGCCTCCGTGGGCCTGCTGGCCATGATCCACAGCTGGCGCAATCTGCTCGGCCTGTGCCTGATGCCGCGTCGTTGCCACCCGGTTTTTGCCGGTGAGGCCTGTAGCTTCGAGTTCGATCTGAGCGCGCCCACGGAGCGTCTGCGGGGTGATCTGGAGTTGAGCCACCCCAGCGGCGCCCTCAGCGCCCTGGATTTTGGCCCTGGACAGATTCAACCACGCTTTCATCTGGAGCTGCCCAGCAAGGTACGCGGCCTTCTGCCCTTGGGCCGCTGCCGACTGGAGACCCGTTATCCCCTGGGTATTTTCCGTGCCTGGTGCTATATCCATTCCGATCTGCGTGGCCTGATCTATCCCCGGCCCGAGCCCTGGAATCTGGAGATGAGCACGGGCAGCGAGGCGGCGGACAATCAGGGTTTTCCCCGGCGGACGCCAGCGGGCCAGGACTTTCATGGCATTCGTCAATACCAACCCGGTGACCCGCTAAAAAGTATCCACTGGCAGTCCCTGGCCCGGGGCAATGAGCTGATGAGCCGGGAGTATGAAAGCCAGATCGCCCGTGACTTCTGGCTGGACCTGGCGGCGATGCCCGGCCCCCATACGGAGATACGCCTGGGTCAGCTGTGCTACGCCGTGCTGCAAGCGGTAGAGCAGGGCCATCCCTTTGGCATCCGTTTGGGTGGTCTGGAAATAGCCCCAGACCTGGGGGAGCAGCACCTGCAGCGGGTACTGCGCGCCCTGGCCCTGTTTGGCAAGGCTGAAACAGCCACTTAGAATTTGAAACCTCAGGGTGGCGTGGTGGGTGGGGTTTGGCCAACTTCATTTGAACAAAAGGTTACCTCTTTTGCTAATACTTACCCAAACGGACGCTTTTTCTATCCGAGTTGGACTATGCAAGCTAATCAGCGGGTTATGAACAGGTATCAGGCATGGCACGTATAGGCCGTAAATGGGTACAGCAAAGCCCGCTAGTGCAGGTTCCTGATCGGTCCCTGTTACTACTGCTGCTTGGCTTCATGGGCCTGGCCGCTGCCCCCTTGCTGGCCCATCTAAAGCCCCAATTCATCGGCCTGTTTTATCTGTTTCTCCTGTTCAAGCTGGTCATTGCCTTCGTGCCCCGGCTGCAACCCCATAGATTCATTCTGTTGGCACTCACTCTGGGCGGTTTTGCCTTGGTGCTCGGCCTGAGCCAGCCCTTGGTCAATTCCCAGACCGGGATATCCCTACTGCTGGTCATGGCCGGCTTGAAGTTGCTGGAGATTACCCGGCGGCGAGATATTCAGTTCAGCGTACTGCTGGGGTTTTTCATCCTCATCACAGTGTTTCTCTACGAAGATGCCATGCAGATGACGCTGCTCCTGCTGGCCGTTGCCATAGGCCTTATATCCGTACTGATTCGCATCAATTCCCTGCGAGAAATCGCCTATTGGCGGACAGCGCGCCAGGCCATGGGCATGGCCTTGCAGGCGCTGCCCTTTACCCTGCTGCTGTTTTTCATCTTCCCCCGGCTGCAAGGCCCCCTGTGGGCCTTTCATTCCACCGAGCAGGCGGCCAAGACCGGCCTTTCCGATAGCGTGACCCCGGGCAGCATCAGCAACCTGATCCAGTCCCGCGAGACCGCCTTTCGGGTAGAATTCGACCAGGCAAAGCCGCCCAAGGCCCAGCTTTATTGGCGCGGCCCGGTGATGTGGCAGACCGATGGCCGCCGTTGGACCCGCTCGGCTCAGATGATGCTCCCCCTGCAACAGCCAGTCACCGGCCTGGAGAGCTACAGCTATCGCATATTTCTGGAGGCTACCGACAATAAACGCTTGATTCTGTTGGATCTGCCGGCCAAGGCACCAGGCAAGGCCAAACTGACCCGTGATTTTCAGGTAATCAGCCAGGAGCAGGTGAGCAAGACCAAGTCCTACAGAGGCACCTCCTTTACCCAGTATTTTTCTGCCGATTTGAGTCTGGATGAACGCCGTCTGGCCCTGCAATTGCCGGATCAGGTCAGTGACAGGGTGCGCGATCTAGCGCTGGGCTGGCGGACCAAGGCCAGCTCAGATCGGGCCGTGGTGGAGCAGGCCCTGAGTCATTTTCGTGAACAGCCCTTTGTCTATACCCTGCGTCCCCCACTGTTGGGCAAGGACCCCACAGACGGCTTCCTGTTTGAGACCCGACGAGGCTTTTGCGAGCACTATGCCACCAGCTTTACCCTGCTGATGCGCCTGGCCGGCATCCCCAGCCGCTTGATCACCGGCTATCTGGGTGGTGAGCAGAATCCCCGGGGGGATTATCTGATCGTGCGTCAATCCGACGCCCATGCCTGGAGCGAGGTCTGGCTGGAGAGCGAGGGATGGGTGCGGGTGGACCCCACCGCCGCCGTTGCCCCGGAACGGATTGAACAACAGTTGGACCTGGATCAGGGAGGCGATCGAGTCGGTTTTGTGATGCAACGCAATTCTTTCACCGATCTGCTGACACGCAATCTGCGCTGGGGCCTGGACGCCCTGAACATGTCCTGGTATCGCTGGGTCATAGGTTATGACCGTGGGGCACAACGCAATCTGCTGGAACAATTGGGCCTGGCCAATCTGCCTTATCGCAGTCTGGGGGTGATTGCTGCCTTTATCCCCCTGGCCCTATTGCTGGTCTATTATCTGTTTTATTACCGCCGGGCAGGCCCACCCAGGGATCAGGTAGAGCAGGCCTTTGAACCTGTATTGCGCCATTTAATCAGGCTGGGTTTGAACCGCCGGCCCAGCGAAGGCATGCGGGATTTTGGTCAACGCGTAGCCAGGATCAGACCGGATATAGCCCCTCAACTGGAGCCTTTGATTCAGGTTTATGTAGAATTGCGCTACGGTCAATCAAACCAAATCCAGGACTTTATTCAAAGCTGCAAGGTGTTTAAAGTCTGATTTTTCTGCAATCGGCTTTTACACAGTGCCGCTTGCGTTTAGAGTGCGGCGGGTAAGCCTAAATTTTGGCTGCCTTGCTACTTTCCAATACAAAAACGGGAGAATATTTCTCCCAAGAGGTCATCGCTGGAGAATTCCCCTGTGATCTCACCCAGGGCGGACTGGGCCAGGCGCAATTCCTCGGCGATCAATTCCCTGCCCAACTGGGCCTGATTCAGTTCCTGCGCCTGCTGAACATGACCTCTTCCCCGTGCCAAGGCCTGCAGGTGGCGCCTTCGGGCAATGAATTCCCCTTGGTCGTTTTCCCTCAGGCCTGCATTTTTTTTTATCTGCTCGCGCAAGGCCTCCATGCCCGCCCCAGTCTTGGCCGAAACCCCAATCTCAACCCAGGGTTGTTGAGATAACACACCAGCAGGGCTGAGACTGAGATCGATCTTGTTACGAATCAGGGTCAGATCGATCCCCTCAGGCAAGTCTTCGGGTATCTGCTGGGCTTCGTCCAGGCTGTCATCCAGAATCCACAACAATTGATCGGCCGTTTGCATGGCCTTGCGGGTACGCGCTATACCCAGTAGCTCAATAGGATCTTCAGATTCCCTCAGACCCGCAGTATCTATGATCTGCAGGGGAATTCCATCCAGATTGATCTGCTCATGCAAGGTGTCACGGGTAGTGCCAGGGATTTCAGTGACTATGGCCGAATCCTGACCGGTGAGACAATTCAGCAGGCTTGATTTACCCGCATTGGGCCTTCCAGCTAGAACCAGTTTGAGGCCCTCCTGCATCAGCCTACCCAGCTTGGCAGAGGCTATTACTGCATCATATTGCCCCATCAGACGGAACAGTTTCTCATGCAACTGACTGCAAGAGAGGAACTCTATTTCATTCTCACTGAAATCAAAATCTGCCTCAAGATGCAGGCGCAAATGGACCAGCTGATCAAGTAGTCCCTGAATTCGATGGGAAAATACACCGTTAAGGCTGAGACTGGCCAGTCGTGCTGCCTGACGCGATCCAGCATCGATTAGATCGGCAATGGCCTCGGCTTGGGTCAGGTCTATCTTATCATTCAGCAGGGCCCGATAGCTGAATTCTCCCGCTTGAGCCAAGCGCGCACCCAGCTTGATTGCCTGCTCAATCAGCATATCCAGAACATGGGGACTGCCATGGACCTGAAACTCTGCTACATCCTCTCCGGTAAAGCTGAAGGGTCTGGGAAAAAAAAGGCCCAAGCCAGTATCAATAAGACGATCCAGATCATCTTTAAAATGACAGAAATGGGCCTTTCTGGGAGTAAATTTTCGTTCCCCGCTTATGCGGTTAAGGATAGAGTAAGCAAGCGGGCCTGAAAGACGTACTATGCCAATGCCACCACGTCCCTGTGGGGTCGTTTGAGCGACTATAGTAGAGGCATCATTGCTGGTCAGTTGCCCTTGGCCTCTATGAGCTTGGTAATGCGCCATTGTTGCAGTATGGAAAGTAGATTATTCACAACCCAGTAGAGCACCAGGCCTGAGGGGAAGAAGGCAAAAAATACAGTAAAAATAAAGGGCAGGCTCATCATGATTTTGGCCTGCAATGGGTCTGGTGGAGCCGGATTTAGTTTCTGCTGTATGTACATGGATACACCCATGACCAGAGGCAGAATATAGTAGGGGTCTTTGACCGATAGATTGTCAATCCAGAGAATAAAGGGTGCATTGCGCAACTCGACACTTTCCAGGAGCACCCAGTACAGGGCAATGAAAACCGGAATCTGTACCAGGATGGGCAGGCATCCACCTACTGGATTGATCTTCTCCTTTTGATATAGCTCCATCATTGCCTTATTGAATTTTTCCTTGTCATCTCCATAACGCTCTTTAATCTGCTGCAAGCGCGGGGCCAGTTGACGCATACCAGCCATGGATCGATAACTGGCGGCTGAGAGTCGGTAAAAGGCCAGTTTGATCAGGACGGTTAGCAATACTATGGCCCAGCCCCAGTTACCCACCAAGTCATGGATACTTTTTAGTATCCAAAACAAAGGCTTCGCAATCACAGTTAACCATCCGTAATCAGTAGTTAATTCAAGTCCAGGGGCCACATCCTCCAAATGTTCTTGGAGTTTGGGTCCCAACCACATACGGCCAGTGAATTCTGCTGATTCGCCAGGTGCTAGATTCTTTGATGCGCTATAAAGGCCTAGGATAAAACGTTCATCAGAGGCCTTCTTGGAGTAGAAATGCTGCGGTTTATCATGATCGGGAATGAAGGCCCCCAAGAAATAATGCTGCATCATGGCAATCCAGCCACCTGTAACATCCTTTGACAGTGTCTCTTTGGCCAATTCATCAAAATCAAGTTTTGAAAATTTCTCTTCTGGGGAAAAGATAGCACCACCAGTATAGGTGTAGATAAATGCCGACTCCTGAGACATGCTGTTGTTGCCACGCATGAATTGACGATAGTCACGGATTGGCAGATCTGAGCTGGATAGGTTTTTTATTCTATGGATTAACTTTATTTCATAGGAACCACGCTGAAATTCATATATTTTTTCTACCTCAAGATTATCTGATTTCCAGCGCAACAAAACACTTAGCTCATCGGAATTCTCAGCCAGTGCATAATCTCTCTTCTCTGCCCTATAGGTCTTTTTATGATTTGGTACATCAACTGATTCATCAGATAATAGGCCAGACTGAGCAATAAAATAATTGTTTGGATTATCTGACATCAATCTAAAAGGTATATCATCATTTTCCGGAGATAAAGGATATTCCAGAAGGTCCAATTCCTTGATAGTTCCGCCCTGAGTGTCTAATTCAAGTGATAAGACATCCGTCCTGACTAGAATACGCTCACCCTTTGTGTTGTTTTGTGTAGATTCTTTACTTTCTGAAGGCAGGGAGGTATTACCTTGGGGTTCTACCCTGGCCTCAGGAATATCAGAACCTGTAGGTTTGACCGGATTTGCCTGATTTCCAACCTGTGCAGAAACGGAATTGTTATAGTCATTCTGCCAGCTTGACCATAGCATAACGCTCAGGAAGGCCAATGAAACGATCAATATTAATCGGTAGTTATCCATGGGTTATATTTCCTGTGCTGTCACTTCCCCATGAGTTTTTGCCAAAACGACTCAAGGGATTGAAATATCTGTTTGTTGCTTGCCAATCTGACTTCCTTTTTGGCAAGCACCACAATATCCAGGGCCGGCAGATCGCCCCAACTCTGTCTGAATGATTCTCGGGTCAAGCGCTTTACCCGGTTACGATCAACAGCCCGGCGTAGGTTCTTTTTTGCAATAGCCAACCCCAAGCGTGCCCTTTCTTGGTCTGAGATGGCATAAACCAGTGAAAATAACCTATCTTGGATTCTATTCCGAGCTAAAAAAACCCGATTGAATTCACCGGTCTTGGTTAACCTTTTCTGGCGTGTGTAAGCGCATGGCATAGTCGATGAAAAAATCCTTGCCTGGAATTCTATTGACTTGCTGAGACAGGATTAATTGGCATTATGGACCGCACCTGACAGATGATCCTATCAGCTTAAACGGTAAGGCGTTTGCGCCCCTTGGCGCGTCTGGCGCTGAGTACCTTGCGACCATTTTTGGTGGCCATTCTGGCCCTGAATCCGTGAGTACGTGCACGCTTAAGTACGCTGGGTTGAAAGGTTCTTTTCATAAGTCTATCTCCTGGATAATGCTATTGTGTTTAATGCTAAGATGCCGGTTGAAAAGGTGCGAGATGGTAGCGTAGTATGTTCCATTTGTCAATCAAACCTGTATAACAGCCTCAGTAAACCCTATGCAACACCTTAAAATATGACAAATAGTGAAGAAAAACTCTGCTGGCAGCAGTGCCAGGAAAGATTGCGATCAAATCTCTCAGCGCAATTGTTCAACACTTGGATATTGCCCCTACAAGCAGTGACCGAACCAGGCAGCATCATTCTGCTTGCGCCAAACCGTTTTGTATTGGATTGGGTTAGCAAGGAATATTTTTCCTTGATCAAATCCTATATTGCAGACATAAGTCATTCACATTTCAAGGTCAGACTGGAGATAGGTAGTACAAAGAAACAAAATATTTCCGATGTCAGCCCTCTCACCGCAAACGATCGTCCCTTAGCCCAGCATAGGGTTTCTACGGGGACGCAAGCCACTATCTCAAATCTTAACAAGGACTTTAGCTTTTCAACCTTTGTTGAGGGTAAATCAAATCAATTGGCGAGAGCCGCTGCTGTGCAGATAGCAGAAAACCCAGGAACAGTATATAACCCCTTGTTTGTTTATGGTGGTACTGGTCTTGGCAAGACCCATCTGCTACACGCCATAGGAAATGCCCTGTTGGCCAAGGACCCTGGATTGAAGGTCTGCTATCTTTATGCAACAGGTTTTATCAATGAAATGGTAAACTCTTTGCAGCAGGGCAATATTGAACAATTTAAGAAGAAATACCGTGATATGAATGCACTGCTGATAGATGATGTGCAATTCTTTGCCAACAAGGAAAAAACCCAGGAGGAATTTTTTCATACCTTCAACTCCTTATTTGAAAGTCGGCAACAGATTGTACTTACCAGTGATAAATATCCCAAGGAATTAAACCTGGAAGATCGACTCAAGTCCCGTTTTGGTTGGGGTCTGGTAGTAAGAGTAGAGCCCCCAGATTTGGAAACCAGGGTAGCAATTCTAAAGAAAAAATCGATAGATCTTTTTCAAACAGACCTTCCCGATGAAGTAGCCTTTTTCATTGGCAAGCGGTTTCAAGCCAATATTCGGGATGTGGAAGGTGCCTTGAGGCGGGTCATCGCAAGTACAAAGTTTACCGGCCAGGAGATTAACCTGGAGACTACCCGGCGTTCGCTGAGGGATATGCTGGCTGCTCAGGATAAATTGGTGACTATAGGAAATATTCAGAAGACAGTGGCTGAGTTTTATGGCATAAGAACCTCAGATCTATCATCCAACAGCCGCAGCAGGAATATCGCCAGACCCAGACAGATCGCCATGGCCCTTTCGCGGGAATTGACGAATCAGAGTATGCCGGAAATCGGTAAATCCTTTGGTGGAAGGGATCACACTACAGTACTCTATGCGGTACGTAAGGTAGATGAGTTACGTGGTGAAAACAGCAGAATCGATGAAGACTACAATAACCTGTTGAGAACACTGACCAGTTGATTGGACAAGTTTAATGATCCTTATCTTTACTGAATTTACAGTTTTTTTACTGGCAGCTTATCCACAGGTAAAGAGACTGGTTAAAATCTTTCGATTTTTATTTAACTAAATGAAATTAAAAAATTTTTTAATTTTATACACAGATTTCTTTTCCTTAATCTTAATAATAAGTTTTTAATTTATGCTTTTATCTATTACCAAGAAAAAATTATTCGATGTGACCCAACAGGTTTCCGGTGTCATAGAAAAAAGGCAAACGCTGCCTATTTTGTCGAATATGCTATTCGAGATCGGACAGGGGAGATTGAGTGTTGTGGGTACAGATATGGAAATTGAGGTACGTGCAGCAACTGAGATCGATACCGATACCGAAGAAGCCTTCACCGTAGGGGCGCGTAAGTTTATTGATATCATCAAACTTATTGATGATGATGCCAGCATAGAATTGGAACTGAAGGATGATCGTCTGAAGCTAAAGACGCCATCCAGTAAATTTGTTTTAGGTACATTGCCTGCAAATGGCTATCCACAGATTGAGGCATCGGCGGCCAATCATAATTTCAAGATAAAGGAATCGGCGCTGAAGAACTTGGTGCGTTTTACCCAATTTGCCATGGCTCAACAGGATGTAAGATATTATCTGAACGGCATGTTGTTTGAGATCAGCAGTAATTCATTACGCGGTGTAGCAACGGATGGACACAGACTGGCGATGGCGGACAAGGAAAAGGACAAACAAATAATTGAAAATCTACTTCAAGTGATAGTGCCCAGAAAAACTATTCTTGAATTAAATCGTCTGCTGACCTTTTCTGATTATGAGGTGGGTATTGAACTTTCATCCAATCATATTAGTTTCTATCTACCCTCGGTAAGTATCACCTCAAAACTAGTCGATGGGCGGTATCCTGATTATTTAAGAGTGATACCCGCTGATCTTGATAAAGCCATTACCTTGAACAGACAAGATCTAAGAAACAGTCTGCAACGTGCCTCTGTGCTATCTAATGAGAAGTTTAAAGGAGTACTTTTTCAGTTTACCGAAAACCATCTCACAATAAGTGCTCATAATCCGGAGCATGAAACAGCTGAGGAAACCTTGGATATAGAATATAGTTTTGATGACCTCTCGATTGGATTCAACGTTCTTTATCTCTTGGATATATTGTCTGTAGTAGAGGCCGATAATATTGTTATGAATCTGAGCGATTCTAATACCAGTGCCCTAATACATGCTGAACTGGATGAAGAAACGAAGTATGTGATTATGCCGATGCGGCTTTAATGAATGTTTCTGAAATCTGTTCATGTTAAGCAGGTTCGCAATCTGGATTCAGTAGAGATAAAGCTAGCAAAGGGAATAAATTTCTTTCAGGGCCTTAGTGGATCAGGCAAGACATCTATCCTTGAATCTATTTATGTGGCACTGCGTGGTAAATCATTTCGTGCCAGACGCTTGGATAAACTTATTCCCTTGACCAAGCAGGTTAAGCCTCAGATAGATTTGGTAGCTATTTCTGACTCAGAAGCTTCTTATAGAATTCAATTTTCCTTGAACGATTCGGCTATTCTAATCCGGATCAATGAAAGGCCACTACCTCGGTTGTCTCAATTGGCACGGCTTGTGCCTGTTCAATTTTTTGGTACTTCTGTTGCTCATTCTTTTTTTGGTATGAGGCAAGAGCGTTCTGCTTTCTTAGACTGGGGATTGTTTCACGTGAAACACGATTTTCACGATGTCCTTATTCAATATAATCGTTGTCTAAAGCAAAGAAATGAAGCTTTAAAACAAAATAATCATGCAGTTATCAAATCCTTTACGGGAAACCTTATACAACTTGCTAATAAATTAGATGAATATCGGGCTGAGCATATCAAAGATATTGGCTTAACATTATGTAAATTAGCCCAGTTGGATCTTGAATTGCGCTATTCTCGTGGCTGGTCGGTTAATAGGCCTTTAGTCGAGGTGTTAGAATCGAATCTACAAACCGATATTAAACGGGGATTTACCTCTGCTGGTCCACATTACTGCAATATAGATTTAATCAAGAATAATTATTCATTAATTGATTACTGCTCCAATGGTGAACGAAAATACTTTCTCCTCCTTCTTTATTTGGCTCAGATAGATTTGTTAGCCAATCAGACTGATAATAAGCCTATTTTTCTTTTAGATGATTTTGATTCTGAATTTTCTACAGATATTCAGGAGTTATTCTTGAGTACTCTTAAACAAAAAAATATTCAGTGTCTAATTACAGGTAATTTTTCAACTCTTGAACTAAAACGATTTTCAAACTCTGTGTTTCACGTGAAACACAGCAAGGTTTCGACTGACTCAATTGGAGAATAAATGTCATATCAAGCATCTAGCATTCAGGTACTAAAGGGTTTGGACGCAGTACGCAAGCGCCCTGGCATGTATATAGGTGATACCGATGATGGAACAGGTTTGCACCACATGGTGTTTGAGGTGGTGGATAATTCAATCGATGAAGCCCTTGCTGGGTATTGCACACAAATCGATGTGATCATCCATGCGGACACAAGTGTGACGATTTCTGATAATGGACGTGGTATTCCAGTTGATATGCATGAAGAGGAACAAGTATCTGCAGCTCAGGTCATTATGACAATTCTGCACGCTGGAGGTAAATTTAATGATAATTCCTACAAGGTCTCGGGCGGACTCCATGGTGTAGGTGTCTCTGTAGTAAATGCGCTGTCAGACCAGCTGCTATTGAATATTCACAGGGATGGAAAAAAATACTTCCAGGTGTATCACCTCGGGGTACCAGAAAAACCCTTAGAGGCTATTGGAGATTCGGATAAAACAGGTACAACAATAACCTTTAGAGCAAGCCCTGAGATATTTACAAATATCGAGTTCCATTACGATATTCTTGCAAAACGCTTGAGAGAACTCTCTTTTCTTAATGCAGGGGTCCGAATTCATTTAAAGGATGAGGGTAAAAACAAGGAGGATACTTTTGAATACCAAGGCGGTATAAAGGCCTTTGTAGAGCACCTTAATATAAATAAAATTCCTGTGCATGAAGAAGTTATCTACTTCAAAAAAAATAAAGAAGGTATTGAGGTAGAGATCGGTATGCAATGGAATGATACCTATCAAGAAAATATCTTTTGTTTTACCAATAATATTCCGCAAAAGGATGGTGGATCTCATCTTGCTGGTTTTAGATCTGCACTCACTAGAACAATGAATAGTTACATTGATCAAGAAGAATTAGCAAAAAAAGGCAAGGTTAACACTACCGGAGATGATGCCAGAGAGGGGTTGACGGCAATAGTCTCTGTAAAAGTGCCAGACCCCAAATTTTCATCTCAAACCAAAGATAAGCTGGTTTCATCCGAGGTAAAGACGGTTGTTGAAAGCCTGGTGAATGAAAGCCTTCACGAGTTTTTGTTGGAAAGGCCAAGCGATGGTCGCGCTATATGCAACAAGATGATCAGCGCAGCTAGGGCCCGTGATGCAGCCCGCAAGGCCCGAGAAATGACCCGGCGTAAAGGCGTATTGGATATTGCAGGACTACCAGGAAAATTGGCCGATTGTCAGGAGAAAGATCCAGCGGAATCCGAACTCTATCTAGTGGAAGGGGACTCAGCGGGCGGCTCTGCTAAACAGGGTAGGGACCGTAGAACTCAAGCCATTCTTCCCCTGAAGGGTAAGATTCTCAACGTAGAAAAGGCCAGGTTTGACAAAATGCTCTCCTCAGCCGAGGTGGGTACTCTGATCACGGCACTGGGATGCGGAATAGGCAAGGATGACTTTGACCCAGATAAACTGCGTTACCACCGCATCATCATCATGACAGATGCGGATGTGGATGGTGCACACATACGAACCCTTTTACTGACCTTCTTTTACAGACAAATGCCAGAATTGATAGAGCGCGGCTATATTTATATAGCTCAGCCACCCCTTTACAAGCTAAAGAAAGGCAAGCAGGAACGCTATCTAAAAGATGAGCAGGAACTTAATCAGTACCTACTTCAGTTGGCCATGGAAAATGCAGAACTGCATATATCACGAGATGCCCCGGCACTTTCAGCCAAGGCTTTTGAAGAGATAGCCAAGGAATACATTACCGTTCAATTAATTATCAAACGTCTGGCAAGGCAATATCCAGAGGAACTGGTATCACTTCTGCTTTCCACGCAGACCTTAAATACAGAGGATTTGGATAGTACAGACAAGATAGAGGCCTGGATAAGAGAGATAGAAGAAAAACTCTCACATACCAATGAAAAACGCATGTCCTTAACCCTTACTTACCATGGTGGCAAAGAGATAGAGATTAGGGCACAGACCCATGGGATCACCAATGTCACCGTACTGGATTTAGACTTTTTCAAGACCAATGAGTACCGAAAGATTAAGGGCCTATCGGACAAACTCTGGGGTCTGATCGAGCCTGGTGCCTATGTAAGGCGCAAGGATAAAAGCCAGGAAATCAGTAATTTTGGCCAGGGCTTGGATTGGCTGATGGAAGAAGGCAAGCGGGGAATAAGCACCCAACGCTATAAGGGTTTGGGTGAGATGAATCCAGATCAACTCTGGGAAACCACTATGAATCCCGATAGCAGACGACTGCTTCAGGTACGCATAGAGGATGCCATTGGTGCCGATGAAATATTCACTACCTTGATGGGCGATGTGGTTGAACCCAGAAAGGAATTTATCGAGCGCAATGCAATGGCGGTAGAGAATCTAGATATCTAAGGTTAGAGAGGATAGATTGGATTAATGCTTAGTTGAACCAACCAATCTATCCATTTCAGATTCTATCTGTTGCTCAATTCGAGTACCAATTTCTCTAGCCTTGAGTCCCTGGGTAGGGATGGGTTCACCGATTACGAGTTGAACAACTCCAGGTTGGATGATAAAACCCTTAGGCCAGAGCAAACCGGCATTGTGGGCTATGGGTATTACCTGCGCCTGGGAGCGTTCGGCCAGCATGGCACCACCCTGATGGTACTTGCCTTTGCTACCAAATGGAGTGCGTGTTCCCTCCGGAAATATGATCACATTAAAGCCTTGCTGTAGGGCCACAATGCCCCTTTCAAACAAGGTGCTCAATGCCTTCTTGCCTTGGGAGCGATCAATGGCTATCTGACCTGTTGCCCTGAGCGCCCAGCCAAAAAACGGATAGGCGAGCAACTCCTTTTTTAATACCCAGGCTTGATTCCACGGAAGTAGCCCGCGCAGGGCTATGGTCTCCCAAGCGGATTGATGCTTCACCATGATGATACTGGGTACCTCAGACTGATGCAGTTTTTCAAGACCGCGAACCTCATAGGATAGACCACAGATAAATCGCAATAAACCCAGATTGACCCACCCCCAGTGGGTAGCAATACGAGACAAAAAACCCTTCTGAAGAAAAGGGGAAAGGATAAGTATCAGGCTGGCATAAAGGGCAACACTGACCCCCATGCAGACCAGATAGAGGATAGAGCGCAGCAGGGTCACAGGCAGGTTAGATCAGCAGGGGCAAGCAACAACAGGCGCAACTGATCCAGCATTGCCAAGCGATTAAGACGCAGTTCGGTATTTTCATCCATAACCATGACAGCCTCAAAAAAGGCTGCAACCGGGTCTTTCAGGCTTAGCAACAGACCCAGCGCATTCGCGAAGTGCCCCTCCTGCACCGCTTGCTCGATCTCTGTATGCACTGCTTGCAAGGCGTTGAACAAGGCTGTTTCCTCTACCTGCTGGAACAGATCTGCTGAGGGTTGGCCAAGGTCATGCTCATCTTGTTTACGCAGGATATTGTTAATTCGCTTGTTCAATTCAATCAACTCGGCAGCTGCCTGTGTTTGAGTAAATTCACTGATGGCCTGAATCTTGGCATTCATCTCGGCAAAGGATGAGGGGCAGGTAGCCAAAACGGCCTGAATGCTGGAAAGGCTAAAGCCCGCATCCAGATAGACCGCCTTGATGCGTTCGATGAAATAATCCTCAACCTCACGGCTATCACCTATCTGGGATCTCGGTTGATTATTCAGTGAGGCCTGGATCAATTCCCTGAAATTTATCAGCGGCTGATAATTTTTCAGTATACGAATGATACCTATGCTGGCACGCCGCAAACCGTAGGGATCCTTATCGCCACTGGGTTTCAGGCCTACAGAGAAGATACCGCACAGGCTATCCATGCGATCTGCCAGGGCCAAGCATTGACCAATCTGCCCCTTGGGTAAATCATCGCCGGCATGTCTGGGTAAATAGAACTCAGCCAGGGCAGTGGCAATTTCTTCATCTTCGCCATCGCGAAGCGCTTGATACCTACCCATGTGACCCTGCATCTCTGGGAATTCATAGACCATCTCGGTAATCAGATCGCAACGGCTGAGCAGGGCAGCACGATCAACAGCCTGGATATCGGCTCCAGTCCTTTCTGCCAACCAATGTGCAAGCTTCTGAACTCTGAGGGTCTTGTCGAAAAGTGAACCCAGATCCTTCTGAAAGGTAACCTGAGAAAGTCGTTGCACCCTGTCTTCTAAACGGATCCTGCCATCTTGCTGCCAGAAGAACATGGCATCGCTCAAACGTGGACGAATAACCCTTTCATTGCCTTCTTTGATCAATTCGGGTTTTGGGCTATCGATATTGGCAATGGTGATGAAATGATTGGCGAGTCTGTGTTGGGCATTGTATAAAGGAAAGTATTTCTGGTTCTGCTTCATGGTCAGTACCAGGGCCTCTGTCGGCACCTGCAGAAAACCGGCATCGAAGGAACCACTGATGGCAACAGGCCATTCGGTTAGAGCGCAGACCTCATCCAACAGGTGGGTATCTAAATCCACTTGCAGACCCAGACGCTGCGCACTTTGCTCAATCTGCTTGGCTATGCTGGAACGGCGCTTGCTAAAATCGGCAATCACCTTACCTGGTTCCTGTAAGCGGGCCTCATAATCTGCTGGGCTGTCCAATTCAATGGCTTGGGGGTGATGAAACCTGTGCCCATGGGTATAGGCAGCGGCCTGAACACCATACAGGGTACAAGCCACCGTTTGATTGCCAAAAAGAAACAGCAGCCAGTGGACAGGACGCAGAAATTGAAAATCCTGATTGCCCCAGCGCATACGTTTGGGGATGGGCAAGCTGGCCAGGGCCTGCTCGGCAATGTGCGGTAGCAGATCCCGGGTTAAGGAGCCTGGCTTGATGTAGCTATGCCCCATCCATTCACCCTGATCGGTTTTTATGCTTATCAGTTGACTTGGATCCACCTTGCAAGAGCGGGCAAAGCCCAGCAGGGCCTTGCTGGGCTGACCATGCTCATCAAAGGCGACCGTTCGGGCAGGTCCACGCCGCTCTATCTGCTGATCAGGCTGACGGCATTCCAATTGGCTGATCATCAGGGCCAGGCGGCGTGGGCTTGCAAAACTTTTTATGCTGGAATAGTTGAGCTGCTCTTGCTCAAGCCCTTGGGCAAAACCTTGTTGCAGGGCATCGGCTAACCTGAGCAGGGCCTTGGGGGGTAGTTCCTCGGTGCCAATTTCAAACAGCAGATCGGCGCGATCAGACATTGGCAGGCTCCTGAGTCATCTTGTTCATGGGAAATCCCAGTTTTTCTCTGGCTTCATAGTAGGCCTGAGCCACGGCGCGGGCCAGGGCGCGTACGCGCAGGATAAAGCGTTGACGTTCAGTGATAGAGATGGCATGTCGGGCGTCCAGCAGATTAAAGCTGTGAGAGGCCTTGAGAACCTGTTCGTAAGCCGGCAGGGGCAGATTGGCGTTGATTAGTTGATTGGCCATGCGCTCGCATTCATCGAAATACTGAAACAGAAACTCCACATTGGCCTGCTCAAAATTGTAGGCGGATTGTTCCACCTCATTCTGATGGAATACATCACCATAGGTCACAGGACCATTCGCCCCCTGGGTCCAGATCAGATCAAATACGCTCTCTACACCCTGCAGATACATGGCGATACGTTCCAAGCCGTAGGTAATCTCCCCGGTAACCGGGCGGCAGTCAAGCCCCCCCACTTGCTGAAAATAGGTGAACTGGGTAACCTCCATGCCGTTGAGCCAGACCTCCCAGCCCAGACCCCAGGCACCCAGGGTGGGTGATTCCCAATTGTCTTCCACGAAGCGAATATCATGCACCAGGGGGTCAATACCCAGCATCCGCAGGGAATCCAGATACAAATCCTGGATATTCGCCGGTGAGGGCTTGAGAACCACCTGATACTGGTAATAGTGCTGAAGGCGGTTGGGGTTCTCGCCATAGCGGCCGTCCGTGGGGCGGCGTGAGGGCTGTACATAGGCGGCACTCCAGGGCTCGGGACCTATGGAGCGCAGGAAGGTAGCAGTGTGAAAGGTACCGGCACCCATTTCCATATCAAAGGGCTGCAGTACCACGCAGCCCTGTCTTGACCAATAGGACTGAAGTGAAAAAATCAGTTCCTGAAAGGTAAGCAGTTGTGATTCATCGTTATTCATATACATTCAAAATGCTTGCTATCTGTTTGATTAAGTGAATTATATCTTATTTATAAAGCATACAGTATCAATTTATTGACAAGGACGATAGCCTTGCGTCCCGTCAAGGGATCTCAAATCCTTTAGCAAGCATTGGCTCGGCCAGGCCCAAGCCCACGCCCTAAGGGATTTTCGACCTTATGCATACCCTATCCAGCCAGATTGTAAGCCATGAAGCATAGAAAGAAAGCCGTTGTACTGATTTCGGGGGGGCTGGACTCCATGCTCGCCGCACGCGTCATGCAGGAGCAGGGGATCAGGGTCGAAGGGATCAATTTCTATACGGGATTCTGTGTTGAGGGGCATACCCGGGCGATACGAAACAGGGGCGCAAAACAGCGCCACAACGCCCTCTGGGTGGCAGAACAACTCAAAATAAAGCTACATATAATCGATATCATGGAAGAGTATAAGGATGTGGTCCTCAATCCCAGATACGGCTATGGTGCCCATCTCAACCCCTGCCTGGATTGCAAGATCTTCATGGTGCGCAAGGCGCATGAATGGATGCTGCAAAATGGCTTTGATTTCATAGTCAGCGGTGAGGTCAAGGGCCAGCGGCCCATGTCCCAGCGTAAGGAAACCCTGCCCCTGATAGCCAGGCATTCCGGTGCCGATGACCTGCTGCTGCGCCCTCTGTGCGCCAAATACATGCCTGCTACCTTGCCCGAACGGGAGGGCTGGGTGGATCGAGAAGGCTTGTATGGCTTTACCGGCCGTTCGCGCCGACCGCAGATCCAGCTGGCCAAATCCTTCGGCATCCAACAATGGGCGCAACCGGCAGGCGGTTGCTGCTTTTTGACCGATAAGGACTATTCGGTGAAATTGGCCGATCTCTGGGCATCCAGAGGGGAACGCCACTACGAGATCGACGACATCATGCTGCTCAAGGTGGGTCGGCACATACGCCCGGCAGAGAATTACAAACTCATCGTCGCCCGCGAGGAAGGTGAAGTAAAATACCTGCAAGGCTACCGCAAGGACTACGCCCATCTGGACAGCGAAAGCCATCCCGGTCCGCTGGCGCTGATCGATGGCGAGCCGGGGCCGGAGCAGATCGAACAGGCGGCGCGCATCCTGGCCCGCTACGGACAGGGCCGCGAAGCTCAGCAGGTGGGTATCTCCCACACCGACCGGCAAGGTCAGACCCGCCTGCTGCAGGTGGCCCCCCTGCACCCCGATGACCTGAAAGCGGACTGGTTGCTGTGAAGGTCTCACTGGATGCCCGCCGCCTGCTCTGCCCCTTGCCGGTCATCCGGGTGCAGGAAAAGATGGGGCAATTGCACGCGGGTGATCAATTGCAGCTGATCTGCACCGATCCTGGCACCCTGCAGGATATCCCCGCCTGGTGTAGGGTGCAGGGTCACAGCCTGATCGCGCAGCGTCAGGAGGGCGATGAATACCACTTTCTGCTCCAGGCAGAGGAAACCGAAGATGAATGAGATAACGGATGCAAAGGAGCGCAGCGGTGCTGCGCAGCGGGTGACCCTGATCGGTGCCCTGATCAACCTGTTACTCTCGGTGATCAAGATCATCATCGGCTACACGGCCAGCTCCCAGGCCCTGATTGCCGATGGCATACACTCCCTATCGGATCTATTTTCTGATGCCGTGGTCTGGTTGGCGGCGCGCCAATCCATCAATCGGCCGGACCGGGATCACCCCTATGGCCATGGCCGTTACGAGACCCTGGCCACCCTGTTTCTGGGCACCTTGTTGCTGTTGGTGGCCATTGGCATAGGCTGGGATGCAGCGGAGCGCCTGTTCAACCCCGATGAATTGCTGATCCCCGGCGTGTTGGCCATCTATGCCGCCCTGGCCTCGATCCTGGCCAAGGAGGCGCTGTACCATTACACCCTGCATGTGGCGCGGCAAAGTCGATCCAAGTTGCTGGTGGCCAATGCCTGGCACCATCGCTCGGATGCCATCAGCTCCATCGTGGTGTTGATTGGCGTGGCTGGGGTCATGGCTGGGCTTGAATACCTGGACGCCATCGCCGCCATCGCGGTCGCCCTGATGATCGCCAAGATGGGCCTGGAACTGGGCTGGGAGGCCATGCAAGAACTGGCCGACCGGGCCCTGGCAAAGACTCGGGTAGAGGAGATCAGGCACTGGATCGGCCAGGTTGGTGGGGTACGGGATGTACACATGCTGCGCACCCGCAGCCTGGGCGGGGATGCCTCGGTGGATGTCCATGTGCTGGTAGAGCCGCGCATCAGCGTCTCTGAAGGGCATTTGATCAGCGTATTGGTAGAGACCGGCCTCAAGCAGCACTTCGATGAGATCATGGACGTCACCGTACACATAGACCCAGAGGACGACGAAGACCCGCCCGATGGGCCCATCCTGCCCCAGCGCTCCCAGGTGGTGGCCGACCTGAGGCAGCGCTGCGCTGATCTGCTGCCGGACCTGAACAGCCTGGACCTGGTACTGCACTACCTGAACGGTCAGGTCCATCTGGAACTACAGTTGAATGATGCCGCAGTGGCCGAGCAGGACCTGGCCGCCCGCCTTGGTGATCTGGGTTATCTGGGCTCGATCAAACTGCTACGCACAATTCAGGTGCAAGACCCAAATAAAGCGCACCCTAATGGTGCGTAGGTCAGGGCTTGCGACGAAAAAATCCCCTTCAGCGTCGGCAAAGTCCCTGGCTCAGATTAAAAAAACCTATTAAATCAACAGCCCTGATCTTGACCCATGAGGCTGGCACAATTACTGCTCACACTTGCAGCGAAACCCCGCAACAAGCGGATAGTTAAACCCCGGTTGGAGACCCTAAGCAATGTCCAAAGTCATCGATATCATCAAGGAAAACGAGGTCAAATTTGTTGATTTTCGTTTCACCGACACCCGTGGCAAGGAGCAGCACCTGAGCGTGCCGGCCCACACCATAGACGAAGAGGTATTTACCGACGGCAAGATGTTCGATGGCTCCTCCATCGCAGGCTGGAAGGGCATCAACGAATCGGACATGGTGCTCATGCCCGACGAAAACACCCTGGTGCTGGACCCCTTCACCGATGAGGTCACCCTGAACATCCGCTGCGATATCCTCGAACCCAGCACCATGCAGGGCTACGAGCGCGATCCCCGTTCGGTGGCCAAACGCGCCGAGGACTACCTCAAATCCACCGGCATTGCCGATCTTGCCTTCTTCGGCCCTGAACCCGAGTTCTTCATCCTGGATGACATTCGCTGGGGTGCAGACATGAGCGGTTGTTTTGTCAAAATCGATTCGGAAGAGGCCGAATGGAATTCGGAACGGGTGTACAACGACGGCAACATGGGCCACAGGCCCACGGTCAAGGGCGGCTATTTCCCGGTCCCCCCGGTGGACTCCCTGAACGACATCCGCAGTGCCATGTGCCTGGCCATGGAAGAGATGGGTGTACCCGTGGAGGTCCACCATCACGAGGTGGCCACCGCCGGCCAGTGCGAGATAGGCACAAAGTTTTCAACCTTGGTAGAGCGGGCCGACTGGGTACAGATCCAGAAATACGTCACCCAGAACGTGGCCCACGCCTACGGCAAGACGGTCACCTTCATGCCTAAGCCCATCGTCGGCGACAACGGTTCCGGCATGCATGTCCACATGTCCCTGGCCAAGGGCGGGGAGAACCTGTTTGCCGGTAACAAATATGGCGGCCTGTCCGACCTGGCGCTGTACTACATCGGCGGGGTGATCAAGCACGCCCGCGCCCTTAATGCCTTCACAAACGCCTCCACCAACTCCTACAAGCGTCTGGTGCCCGGCTTTGAGGCCCCGGTAATGCTGGCCTACTCGGCCCGCAACCGCTCTGCCTCAATCCGCATCCCCTACGTCACCAACCCCAAGGGACGCCGTATCGAGGTCCGTTTCCCCGACCCCACCGCCAACCCCTACCTGGCCTTTGCCGCGCTGATGATGGCCGGGCTGGATGGCATCCAGAACAAGATCCATCCCGGTGAGGCCATGGACAAGGACCTCTACGACCTGCCGGCGGAAGAGGCCAAGGCCATCCCCACCGTCTGTCACTCACTGGATCAGGCGTTGGAGTCGCTAGATGCCGATCGGGCATTCCTCACCGCCGGCGGGGTATTTACCGATGACCTGATCGACGGCTACATCAAATTGAAGATGGATGAGGTCACTCGCCTGCGCATGACCACCCATCCAGTGGAATTCGATATGTACTACAGCCTCTGATCGAAGCACTGGCAGCACAACAGACAAACGCCCCGCAAGGGGCGTTTTTTTGCCCAATGCCAGACAATTCACTAGACTAGCCCCATGCACCCTCTATTTATTGCCCTGCTGCTCTTGCCCCAGCTGCTCTGCGCCGCTGAGGTATATCGCTGGACCGATGCCCAGGGCCGGGTCCATTTTGGCGATGAGTACCCAGATGGGCAGGCAGAGGTCAAACCGCCAGAAAAGATCAAGCTCAAGCAACCCAGCGTCTATACCGCACCGCCCCCCGCCACCCAGCCGGAAACGGCCCAAAAGGCGAAGGAAGCGCCCATCGCATACCGGCTGGAGATCCTCTCCCCCAGGCCGGAGCAAAGCATCCACAGCGCCGCAGGCATAGTCCAGGTACAGGCCCGGCTGAGACCTGCCCCGGAGCCAGGCCTGGAGTTCCAGTTCCTGCTCGACGGCCAGGTCCGGGCCCGCGGTCCGCAGCCCTCAACCCAGCTGAGCGGCGTCCAGCGTGGGGCCCATGATCTGCAGGTCATAGTGCGTGATGCCGAAGGCCGCCGCCGAGCCGCCAGCCGCCTGATCAGCTTCTATCTGCACCAACCCAGGGTAAAAAAGTCTCCATAAGCCTCAAGCCCCTGCCTGCATCCCCCTATGCACCAAAATAGTGCATAATCCCCACTTAAACAAAACCCGCGCAGCCCGAGCGGGATAGATTTCCATAGATGGCATGATTCAAACCCTGAATAAATATAATAACACTTTGTTTAAAAAAGCATTTATTCATACAGTTGGGAGCAACAAACAAGACTGGATCGGATATTGCTAAAGGGCAAGGAAACATCCGGCTAGAAGGGCTCATGCAACAGATCGAACAAGGCATTCTCGACAATCTCAACAGCTCAATCCTGCTGTTCGATGCACAACTGCGGCTGCTGTATATCAACCCCGCCGGCGAGATGCTGTTTGCCGCCAGCAGCAAGGTATTGTTGGGCCGCTCGGTGGATCAGCTGCTCAGCAGCCCCAGGCCGGGCAAGCGCCAGCGCCTGTGCCTGAGCATGAGCCGCAACCGCCCCTTCACCGAGCGTGGCCTGCTCCTGCAACTGGCCGATGGCCAGGAGATAAGGGTGGATTGCACCGCCACCCCCCTGCAAGACAAGGTTGGCAGCCAGGGCCTGCTGGTGGAGTTGCAACAGGTGGACCGGCAGATGCGCATCAGCAAGGAAGAACAGTTGATCTCACAGCAGAAGGCCGCCGCCGCCGTGGTGCGCAATCTGGCCCATGAGGTAAAGAACCCCCTCGGCGGCCTGCGCGGTGCCGCCCAGCTGTTGCAACAGGAGCTGCACGACCCCAGCCAGCGGGAATACACCCAGGTGATCATCGAAGAGGCCGATCGTCTGCAGGCCCTGGTCAACAAACTGCTCGGGCCGAATAAGCTGCCCGCCTTTACCCGAGTGAACATCCACCAGGTCCTGGAACGGGTGCGTCAGCTGATCCTTGCCGAAAGCGCCCAGAGCATCGAGGTGCAGCGGGAATACGACCCCAGTATCCCGGAGTTCATGGCCGAGCCGGACCTGCTCATCCAGGCCCTGCTCAATATCGCCGGCAACGCCGCCCGTGCCGTGGGCGAGAACGGCCACATCCGGTTCCGCACTCGGGTCCAGCGCCAATACACCATAGGCAACCAGCGCCACCGGCTGGTGCTGCAGGTGGATATCCAGGACGACGGACCGGGCATTGCCGAAGACCTGCAAGAGAAGATCTTCTTCCCCATGGTCAGCGGCCATGCCGGTGGCGTAGGCATTGGTCTGTCCATTGCCCAGTCCCTGATCAGCCAGCACGGCGGACTGATCGAATGCGCCAGCCGCCCCGGTGAAACCACCTTCACCCTGTTACTGCCACTGGAGCCGGTCGATGCATAGGGTCTGGATCATAGATGACGACCGATCGATCCGCTGGGTGCTGGAAAAGGCCTTGAAAAAGGCCGGTCTGGACTGCACCGCCTTCACCAGTGCCGCCGATGCCCTGCGCGAACTGGCCCGCTCGGCACCGGACGTGATCCTCTCCGACATCCGCATGCCCGGCATGGACGGTCTGAGCCTGCTGCAGCGCATCCGCGCCGAGCAGCCGCAGATCCCGGTCATCATCATGACCGCGCACTCGGACCTGGACAGCGCCGTATCCGCCTACGACGGCGGTGCCTTTGAGTATCTACCCAAGCCTTTTGATCTGGATGAAGTGATAGAACAGGTAGGCAAGGCATGTCGATTCAGCAAGGAGCGCAACCCCACCCGCCCAGGCGGCGAGCAAAGGGTCAGCGAAATCATCGGCGAGGCCCCGGCCATGCAGGAGGTGTTTCGCGCCATCGGCCGTCTGGCCAAATCCAACATCACCGTGCTGATCAATGGCGAGTCCGGCACCGGCAAGGAGTTGGTGGCCCATGCCCTGCACCGCCATAGCCCCAGATCGGGCGGGGCCTTCATCGCCCTCAACATGGCCGCCATCCCCAGGGAGTTGCTCGAATCCGAGCTGTTTGGCCATGAAAAGGGTGCCTTTACCGGTGCCCAGGGCCGCCGCAGCGGCCGCTTTGAGCAGGCCAATGGTGGCACCCTGTTTCTGGATGAAATCGGCGACATGCCCGCCGAACTGCAAACCCGCCTGCTGCGGGTACTGGCCACCGGCGAGTTCTATCGGGTCGGCGGCCATGAGCCGGTATCCGTGGATGTCCGCATCATCGCCGCCACCCACCAGCATCTGGAGCAACAGGTGGCGGAGGGCCGCTTCCGCGAAGACCTGTTCCACCGTCTCAACGTGATCCGCATACAGTTGCCCGCCCTGCGCGAGCGGCGCGAGGATATCCCCCTGCTGATGCAGCATTTTCTTCGGCAGGCGGCAACCGAGCTAGGTGGCGAGCCCAAACGCCTGCTGCCCCCTACCCAGGCGTTTCTCAAGCAACTGGACTGGCCGGGCAATGTACGCCAACTGGAAAACACCGCCCGTTGGCTCACGGTGATGGCCTCGGGGCAGGAGATCCACGTCGAGGACCTGCCCGCGGAACTGGGTCAATCGGGCCTGCGTAACGGGCAGGGCCAACCCGCCTGGCAGGATATGCTGCGGCAATGGACCCAAGAGGCTCTGACACAGGGCCGCGATGACCTGCTCAGCGAGGCTGCGCCGGACTTCGAGCGCATCCTGTTGGAAACCGCCCTAAGTTATACCGGCGGGCGCAAGCAAGAGGCCGCCAAACTGCTTGGCTGGGGCCGCAACACCCTGACCCGCAAGCTCAAGGAGTTAGATATTTCCGATTGACCCTGACCCGGCGAAGCCTTAACCAAAAAGGACGCAGAGGACGCAAAGAAGCGCAGAGATCACAGAGTTGAACAAGGAAATAGTCAGAGAAGAGCATGGTAAACATTGCCTGGGCTGCGATTTTCGTCTCTGCCATCCTTGCTTTCTTCTGGCCCTCAAGTTCCGCCTCAGCCCAGGCCGCACATGCCGCCACCGCAGCCGCCACTGCCACAGCTGGGCATGGGCGGTAGGTCGCCGCCGCCACTGCTGGCACCGATGATGTTGCCACCGGTGGCCATGCGCGTCACCGGGGTTTCACTGGGGGTGTCACCGGTCTCCAGCCCGGCCTTGGCGCAGAGCTGGCCCCAGTTCTCCATCTTTTCGCTCATGCGGTGGTTGACCTCGACGATACGGCCATTGGCCTCACAGCGGTAATCATAGGTTGGCATGGATAATTTCTCCGTAAGTAGAATGTGCCGCAATTCGGCGGTAAATGACATGTATTGAACCCAAAAAGCGCAATTAGCCACAGAGCCTCAGAGCGCACAGAGAAGGATTTATCCGTTGCGCTGCTGCCGAGCCACTCATCCTGGGAGCTTCGAGCGCTGGCTCGGAAGTACAAAGGGGCAGCCCGGATTCCGCCCTTCGACAGGCCTTTCGGCAGGCTCAGGACATCGCTTAGTTGCATCCGGGCTACGGGTATTGTTGATTCCCGAAGTGGCCAAGCGATGTTTAATGTTCCTGAGTGGCTTTGCTGGCCCCTGGCCTTAACCTGGGGCAATTCTATGGGCGCTGCGGAGGCTTTTCAATCCGCTGCTGTCTGTGGTTGAGCGGCTTTTCGGGTAAAGTACGCGCCTTTGAGATCTTACCCAAAGAGGCCCGCCATGCAGATTGGACCCCGCGAAATCACCACCCCCTTCCGTCCCATCCCGCTGGAGGTGCCGGAGGGGATGAAGCCCAATGAGTTCTTCAACAGTACCGAAAACCTCAATGATCTGATCCACAACAATGGCCTGCTGGTCAACGCCGAGGACCTGTTGCTCTACCGCAAGGCCCTGGGGCATAGCACCGAGTTCGACACCTCCATCATCTACAACACCTCCAAGACCGTGCTCAACCCCCTGGGTCGGCCGGTACGCCGTACCCAGGTACCGACCGAGGTGAAACAGGTCTGGAACCGCATGAACCAGATCATCATCGACTACCTGCTGGAGCGCTACCCGGACCCGGAGCAGGCCCTGGTGCTGGCCGGCGAGGCCAGCCTGGATGCCACCTGGCCGCTGACCTCGCCCGGCGTGCCCAGCATCCGTATGCTACACAACCATTTCATCGTCTTTCCCATGGAACAGTTGCGCCAGGCGCGGCTGGCCGATGTGGCCAACCCCAATCTCACCGATGGCGGCCAGCATTCCCTGTTTCAGGCCTATATGCGGGATGTCTATCGGCAGTTTTTTGAACAGGCGCTGGACCTGCGCATCCTCAAACCCCTGGATAATCACGAATCCAGCCTGCGCCTGACCGGCTACCCCCAAGGCCTGCCCTGCTGGGAGATCCAGGGCGGCACCGAGGCCCTACAAGAGATCCGCTTCTGGCAGGAGTACGACGAGATCCTCAAGGGCTTTCTCGACTTCTACCGCAGCTTTTTCGCCCAGGTCTCCAGCCGCAATTCGCCCATGCTGGCGGATGTCTATTACCCGCAGCAGGTGGAGAGCGTGCTGTTGTTCAACAACTGCTTCATGGGCGCGGCCAAGAAGGTGCGCGAACAGTGCATCAAAGACCCGGCCTACGCCAACGCCATCCGCTGGCAACCGGCCTTCAAGCAACTGATCTACCGCAACGAGGCGGGCAAGCTGATCGTCACCATCAGCCAGAACTCCATCGGCAACGCCATCACCGAGTTGCTTGGCGTGGTGGTCAAGCGCGAGCCCGATGCCGAGGCCTACGGCCGTTTTGAACCGGCCCTGATCGAGCGCCTGCTGGAGGTACGCGCACGCCTGATCCAGGCCGACCTGGGCGATGCCATAGCCACCGAGCAGTGGGGCGCGGAATAGGGCTGATCTGGGGCCAAAATCAGATCACGCCCTGGGCCAGCATGGCATCGGCCACCTTGACGAAACCGGCGATGTTGGCCCCATCCACATAGCTGACGCTGCCATCGGCGCGGGTGCCATGCTTGACGCAGGCGGCGTGGATGCCCTGCATGATCTGCAACAGGCGGCCATCCACCTCGTCTCTGGGCCAGGACAGGCGCAGGGCGTTCTGGCTCATCTCAAGCCCAGAGGTGGCCACGCCACCGGCGTTGCTTGCCTTACCCGGGCCGTACAGCACGCCGGCACCTTCGAACGCCTTGACCGCTTCGGCGGTGCAGGGCATGTTGGCCCCCTCGGCCACGCACTTGACGCCGTTTTTGATCAGGGTGGCGGCATCGGTACCGGACAGCTCGTTCTGGGTGGCACAGGGCAAGGCGATATCGGTGGCCAGGCTCCAGGGGTTGATGCCCGCCTCAAAGTGTGCGCCGGTGCGCTCGGCATAATCACTGACCCGGCCATAGTGGTGGTTTTTTACGTCCATCAGGATAGCCAGTTTCTCCGGGGTGAAGCCTTCCTCATCGATGATGGTGCCGCTGGAGTCAGATACGGTGATCACCCGCGCGCCCAGGGCCATGGCCTTCTCCACCGCATACTGGGCAACGTTACCGGAGCCGGAGACCGACACGCGCAGGTTCTCCAGGGACAGGTTGCGGGTCTTGAGCATCTCGGCGGCGAAATAGACGGTGCCATAGCCGGTGGCCTCGGGGCGGATCAGGGAGCCGCCAAAGCTCATGCCCTTGCCGGTGAATACGCAGTCGGCCCGGTTGGTCAGCTTCTTCAGCATACCCGCCATGAAGCCGACCTCGCGCCCGCCCACGCCGATATCACCAGCGGGGACATCGGTATCCGCGCCCACATGCCGGTACAACTCGCTGATGAAGGCCTGACAGAAGCGCATCACCTCGCCCGGACTTTTACCCTTGGGGTCGAAGTCGGAACCTCCCTTGCCGCCACCCATGGGCAGGGTGGTGAGGGCGTTCTTGAAGGTCTGTTCAAAGGCCAGGAACTTGAGCACCGACAGGTTCACCGAGGGATGGAAGCGCATGCCGCCCTTGTAAGGCCCTATAGCCATATTGTGCTGGATGCGGTAGCCCCGATTGACTTGCACATCGCCATGGTCGTCCACCCAGGAGACGCGGAACATTACCACCCGCTCCGGCTCCACCAGCCGGTCCAGCAAGCCATGCTCGGCGTACTTGGGGTGTTCCGCGATAAAGGGCCAGAGGCTATCCATGACCTCGGTCACGGCCTGGAGGAACTCAGGCTGGCCTGGATTCTTGTCGCTGACCTGTTGAAGAAATTCGTCAAGGCTGGTGTATCTCATCAATAAAACCCCAAATTGGTGCAGGTAAAAGGAGCGCTATCTTACAACAAAGATTTGGCCAAGCCGTGGCCATGGAGGGTTTTTTTATTCTGCATTTGGGCCGCGCAGGTCCGGTTGCCTCAAGTTAGTGCCCAATACCGATGCCTTGCGCACAAAAACAGTGCATGGCCCGAGGTGCTCTTCATGGCCAGCCTGAGCCGAGCGAATGGCTTAAATCGACGCCGTGGCAAAAAGGCATTTGGCCACAGCGCTTGAGATACAGGGGTCAACAGGCAGGTCAATGGTCCGAGCCCTTGGCCTATTAGATTATTTAATTGGCTTATTACTGACTATTCTGCTAAGTTATTAATCAGCATCACCCGCCCCATGCTGCTAATGAGCACCTTGGATAAGGTTGGGGTTTTCGAAAGGGAATCTGCACAGTTTGTGCAACCATACAGAAGGTAGGTGGTGCTTCAGGAGAATGACATGCACACGACATCCCCCGTCCAGACCGCACCGGCCATCCGATTTGAATTCGCCAATTGGACCGCCACCGATCCACTGCCCCGTGACCAGACCCAGAGCCTGAGGCTGCATGAACCGGAGTACCGGGTCGATACCATAGACCCCATGACCGGCAGGGACATCAAAGACATTGGCGGCCACCCCTACCTGATCGATGGCAATCTCACCATCTATTTTGAGACAGAGGCCAGCCGCCAGGCCTATGTCGATATGCCCCTGGACCACCCCAATCCACGCCTGCCCTTCCCTGCGAGCGTTGAGGATGATCGGGGTGGCTGAGCCTGAATGCATGGCCTAAACGGACCCCTACCGCCTTGTGGCACTGGCCCTGAGCAAGGGCCTAACCCAATGTGACCGGGTCGCAAGGGCCTGTGGTTGAACTAAACCCTCTCTGTAGAGGGTTTTTATTTGCCCGCTAAAAAGGGCTGGCCGGGTGGACGCATTGAAACCGCCTCACTGACGCCAAAAGGCCGGGGTGAGGATCACCAGCAGGGTGAAGATCTCCAGGCGGCCAAGGATCATGGCAAAGCAGAGTATCCACTTGGCGGTGTCGTTGATGCCGGCGTAGTTGGTTCCTACCTGGGCCAGGCCGGGGCCGAGGTTATTGATCGAGGCGGCCACCGCCGAGAAGGAGGTCATCAGGTCCAGGCCGGTCAGGGCCAGGGCCAGATACATCAGGGTAAAGGTGCCCACATAGAGGGCAAAGAAGCCCCACACCGACTCGATCACCTTGGGTGAGATGATACGCCCGCCCAGGCGGATGGGGATCTGGATGCTGGGGTGGATCAGCTTGATGATCTCGCGCATGCCCTGCTTGATCAGCAGCAGGATGCGGATCACCTTGATGCCGCCGCCGGTGGAGTTGGCGCAACCGCCGATGAAGCTGGTAAACAGCAGCAAAATGGCGATAAAACCGGGCCAGACGTGGTACTCGGCGGTGGTGAAGCCGGTGGTGGTGCCGATCGATACCGCCTGAAAGATGGCCTTGAGAAAGGCGGTCTCCCAGTCCAGGTAGATGTTCTGCCAATAGAGCACCAGGGTGACCACCAGGGTGACCGTGGCCAGCACGCCGATGTAGAAGCGAAACTCGGCATCCTGCAGATAACCGCGCAGGCTGCGATGGCGCCAGGCGAGAAAATGCAGGCTGAAGTTGACCCCGGAGATGAGCATGAACAGCACCGCGATCATCTCGATCAGGCTGCTGTTGAAATGGCCCATGCTGGCATCGTGGGTGGAAAAGCCACCTATGGCCACGGTGGAGTAACTGTGGCCGATGGCATCGAACAGGCTCATGCCTGCCGCCCAATAGGCCAGGGCGCAGGCCACCGTCAGGCCCAGGTAGATATACCAGAGGGCCTTGGCCGTCTCCGTGATGCGCGGCGTCAGCTTGTTGTCCTTCATCGGCCCCGGCGTCTCGGCGCGGTACATCTGCATGCCGCCTATGCCCAGCATGGGCAGCACCGCCACCGCCAGGACGATGATGCCCATGCCGCCGAGCCATTGCAGTTGCTGGCGGTAATAGAGGATGGAGCGGGGCAGATCATCCAGGCCAACAATGACGGTGGCACCCGTGGTGGTCAGGCCGGAGATGGACTCAAACACCGCATCGGTAAGGCCGATGTGCAGGTCGGACAGGAGCAGAGGTACCGCGCCACTGAGGCCGAGCACGGTCCAGAACATCACCACGATAAGAAAGCCATCGCGCAGGCGCAGCTCACGCTTGAAGTCGCGCACCGGTGCCCAGGCGCTCAGCCCCAGCAGAAACAGCAGGGCCAGGCCATTGAGGAAGGCCAGCAGGGCACCGTCCTGGTAATACCAGGAGACCAGCAGCGGCGGCAGCATGGTCAGGCTGAACAGCATCAAAAGGATGCCGAGAATGCGTTGGATGCCTTTCAACTGCATGAATAACTCAGGGGTCGTGGTGTTCTGTCTGCGGGTGGCATGGCCTGCTGTGGCTACTGGGAAACAGCATTGCCGCAGCCAGCCATCCTGGCGGCTCCGGGCGCTGGCTCGGAGGTGCTAAGGGAAGGCGTGGCCCTACCCAGCGGCAACCCCGGATTCCGTTGCGCTTCATCCGGGCTACAGGAGCAGCCGAACCCCGAGGTGGCCAGGAGTTTCATGTTCCGGGGCGATGCTGTCCGTTTCATGTGCCTTACTGTGAAAGTCGCGAAGCGCTCGTTTGCCCCCCCTCCCCCCTGATCGTTAGGGTGAAGGGCGCGATCAGGGAGCAGGCACCTGTTGTGCCAGCCAGGTCTCCAGGATCAGCTTGGCGGCGAAGGCGTCCAGCCCCAGACGCCGCGTAGCCTTACTGAATTCACCAAACTCGGCCTTGGCCGCCTTGCTGGTCAGGCGTTCATCCACCAGTTCCACCGGCAGTCGGTAGCGGCCCTCCAGTTGCCGGGCAAAGCGACGCGTGCGCTCGGTCAGGAAGGTCGGCGTATCGTCCATGTTGAGTGGCAGGCCGACAATCAGCCGCTGCGGCCGCCATTCGGCTATCAGGCGGCCGATGGCATCCCAGTCCGGCCGTTGCTGGACCATGGCCAGGGTGGTCAGGGGCGCGGCCTGGCCGGTCAGGTCCTGGCCGCTGGCCACGCCGATCTTGCGCGTGCCGTAGTCAAAGCCAAGCAGGATCACCCTGAGCGGCTGCCCGGCTGGGGCCGTTCGCTGGCCGGGTCAGGCATGTCCCGCCTGGGTAGAGATCAGGTTCAGGTCTATGCCCAGCTGGCTGGCGGCCAGGGCCAGGCGTTGCTCCGCCGGGGCGCGGAACAGGATCTCGTCACTGGCCGGACCGCTGAGCCAGACGTTGTCGCTCAGCTCGGCCTCCAGCTGGCCCGGCCCCCAACCGGCGTAGCCCAGGGCCATGAGGATGTTGGCCGGGCCTTCACCCTTGGCGATCGCCTCCAGGATGTCGCGCGAGGTGGTCACGCTAATGTGCTCGCTGACCGCCATGGTGGAGTCCCAGACGCTGTTGTCGCTGTGGATAACGAAGCCCCGCTCCGGTTGCAGCGGACCACCGTGATAGACCGGCTGGCGATAGACGATCTCGCTGCCGGTGTTGTAGGAGAGCTGGTCGAGGATGTCGCCCAGCACCAGTTCCGCCGGCCGGTTGATGATGATGCCCATGGCGCCCCCGGCGGAATGTTCGCAGACAAAGCTCAGGGTGCGGCTGAAATTGGGATCCTGCATCCCGGGCATGGCAATGAGAAACTGGTTGGTCAACTGGTTGTTATCCGGATTCATCATCTGTCTCTGTCGGTCAGTTACTCTTGAACAGCGGCTGGCCACTGACGAATTGCCAGGTGCGCATGATCTCTAGAATATCAGTCTCGGCGGCAATATTCGCGGGAAAAGGGGCAAAAGGGGCAGACAGGCGGACGATGCGGATAGCGGCATCGTCCAGCACCCGGTGCCCGGAGGACTTGCGCAGCTGTATGCCCTCGATGCTGCCATCGGCCCGCAGCGCCACCTGCAGCACCAGGTTGCCGTACAGTTTCTTGCGCTTGGCCTCATCCGGGAAGTTCAGCGTGCCGACCTTCTCCACCTTCTTGCGCCAGGCCTGCAGATAGGCGGCGTATTTGTATTCCTGGGTGGAGGCGCTGACGTATTTGCGCCTGGGCTGCTTGGCCGAGGCGTCCAGCTTGTGATCCAGCTCGGCGGTGAGGCGGGCGATCTCCAGATCCCGCGCCGCCAACAGGGCACCCACCTGGCGCTGCGGCTTGGACTTGCTGCGCGGGGCGCTGTCGGCGGGGGGGCTGGGCTTGCGGCTGGGCCGACTGATGGCCGCTGGCGGCGGGCTGGCCTCGGGCTCGGCCAGCTCCATCTGCGGTTGCGGCGGTTGCTCCTGGGGTCGCTGCGCGGGTGGTATCTGGCGCGTTTTTGGCGGTTTCTTCTGCGTCTGCTCGCCTGCCCCCAGCTGGCTGGTCTGGGCGAGAAAGTCCGCCTCCGGGTTCTCCTCCGGCGGCCGGGGGTGGCGCACCAGGGTGATCTCCAAGGCCCGCTGCAGACGCTGGGCAGGCCCCGGCTCGAACTCGAAATGGACCAGCAGCAACATCCCATGCAGCAGCAGCGCAAGCAGCAGGCTCAGGCTGAAACGATCGATCTGTGAAAGGTCAGATACAGGCATAGGGCCTATTATGATCCCAACCCGGCAGGGTCGAAACCCGAATTTCAGGGATTGGGCAGGATCTATTGGTTGGGTTTGGACCCCAGTAACTCAGCGATCAGCCCCAGCAACCGCTGGCCGGCCCCGCGGTTGGCCTCTACCACCGCCCTACCGCGCTCGCCCAGCTGTTCGCGCAGGCTGGCATCGCTCAGCCACCTGGCCATCAGCTCGGCCAGTTCGCCGGGGCCTTGTACCCTGCTTGCGGCACCGGCATCCAGCAGCAGTTGGCTGATGGCGGCAAAGTTGAACATGTGCGGGCCAAAACATACCGGTTTGCCCAGTACCGCCGCCTCCAGCACGTTGTGCCCACCCAGGGGCACCAGGCTGCCGCCGACAAAGGCGGCATCGGCCGCCGCCAGCAGCAGGGGCAGCTCGCCCATGCTGTCGCCCAGATAGACCTGGCAATCGGCCTGACATTGGGGCTGGCGCGAGCGCCGCTGGACCACAAAACCCCTCTGCCGACAGAGGGATTCCACCGCGTCGAAGCGCTCCGGGTGGCGTGGCACCAGGATCAGCAGGGCATGGGGCAGGTGCTGCAACAGGTCGTGCTGGGCCTGCAGGATCAGCGCCTCCTCGCCGTCACGGGTGCTGGCCGCCACCCACACCGGCCGTTGCTGGCCAAAGCCCCGGCGCAGTACCTCGGCCTGTTCGTAGAGGCTGGCGGGCAGGTTGAGATCGAACTTCAGGCTGCCGGTGACCTGCACCCGCTGCGGCGCAACGCCGAGACCGCGGAAGCGGGCCGCATCGGCCTCGGATTGGGCGGCGATACAGTCGATCCAGCCGAACACCTGCTGGGTCAGGTCACCGGCCTTGGCATAGCGGCGGGCAGACTTCTCCGACAAACGGGCATTGGCCAGCAGGCTGGGGATGCCGCGCTTACGGCAGGTCTGTAGCAGGTTGGGCCAGATCTCGGTCTCCATCAGCAGCAGCAGGCCAGGTTGCACCCGGTCGAGAAAGCGACCTACGGCACGGGGCAGGTCGATGGGGAAATAGCAGTGATGGACCCGCTCGCCGTACAGCTTGAGGACGTGATCGGCCCCGGTGGGGGTGGTGGTGGTGAGTAATATCTCCCGCTCGGGGTAGCGCTGCAGCAACTGGCGCACCAGGGGCTCGGCGGCCTGGGCCTCGCCCACGGAGACGGCGTGGATCCACAGACAACCGGGGATCATGGTGATCGGGCAATGGCCCAGCCGTTGGCGCCATTTCTGCCGATACACCGGATTCTTGCGGCTGCGCCAGAGCAGGCGCAGAAAGATCATCGGCGTGGCCAGGCGCAGGATGCTGTTATAGGTGCGAAAATTCATCCCGGACGCGACCGTGCAGGGGCTGACTTCATAGACTTCAATCCCATCCGGCAGCTGCCGGGACCCAGAAACAGGCGGCGATTGTACTGGAATCCGGTCATTCAACCACCCGCTCAGGCATTCGGCCCCTTGTCATCCAGGGCCACCAGCCAGTCGGCCTGATCCAGGCGGGCTATCTGGCTTGCCGGGTAGGCCGGGTCCCCTTTGTGCAGCACCCGCTGGAGCATTTCGGCCTTGTCTGCCCCGGCCACCAGGACCAGGATGCGGCGGGCATTGGCGATCACCGGCAGGGTCAGGCTGATACGCCAGCTATCCAGCGCGGCCACAGGGCAGGCCGAGACCGGCTTGTCCCCTTCCGCCAGATTGGCCGAGCCGGGGAACAGGGAGGCGATATGGCCGTCCGCCCCCATGCCCAGCATGACCAGATCAAACAGCGGCCAGCCACCGCGCTGGGGCAGGCTGCCCAATTGTTTGGCATAGCGCTCGGCGGCCAGGGTCGGCTCCAGCTCGCCGGGTATGCGCTCCAGCTGCACGCCCAGCTCGGGATTCAGACCGGCCTCTAGCACCATGCGGTAGTTGCTGTCGGCATGTGCTGGCGGCACAGCCCGTTCATCACCAAACCAGAGGCCGATCTGCCCCCAGTGACCGCGCAGCAGGCGATTGCGCGCCAGGCGTTGATACAGCCGACGCGGGGTACGGCCACCGGAGAGGGCGACATCAAAGCGGCCACGCCAATCGAGAGCGGCCAAGGCGCAGTCCACCCACCAATTTTCGGCGGTGGCAATCAGTTGTTGCGAGTGGGTTTGAATCAGCATGGTTGTGGTTTTGCTGGGGAACAGGTCCGCCGATGGGTGCCAATGAACTGTACAACATTCAAAGATGCACAGGGCACGCAGAGGCGGACAAGTTTAGCGCAAGCTGTGGTACATTTCGCCGCAGATTTTCCTGATCCTATTCCCCATAGGCAAGCCGTAACCTGGCTGTAATACCCTGGGGCCTCCCTTTCATTTCATTGCAGGAGTTTTTGTTGATGAGCAGCGTCTTGATCATTGGTGCCGGTGGCGTTGGTCGGGTGGTGGCGCACAAGTGCGCCCAGCTGCCCGAGGTGTTTTCCTGTATCTGCCTGGCCAGCCGAACCCAGTCCAAGTGCGAGCAGATCGCCGAAGAGATCCAGCAGAAGACCGGCCGCCGCATCGATACCGCCCAGGTGGACGCCGATCAGGTGCCCGAGCTGGTGGCGCTGATCCAGCGGGTCAAGCCGGAACTGGTGATCAACGTCGCCCTGCCCTATCAGGACCTGACCATCATGGATGCCTGCCTGGAAACCGGCGTGCATTATCTGGACACCGCCAACTACGAACCCCTGGATGAGGCCAAGTTCGAGTACAAATGGCAGTGGGCCTATCAGGAGCGCTTCGAGAAGGCCGGGCTGATGGCCCTGCTCGGCTCCGGCTTCGACCCCGGCGTGACCAATGTATTCACTGCCTATCTGATGAAGCATCATTTCGATCAGATTGATTACTTGGACATCCTCGACTGCAACGGCGGCGACCACGGCTACGCCTTCGCCACCAACTTCAACCCGGAGATCAACATCCGCGAGGTCACGGCCAACGGCCGCTACTGGCAGGACGGTGCCTGGGTCGAGACCCAGCCGATGGAGATCCGGCGCAAGTTCGACTTCGACCAGGTGGGCGAGAAGAACATGTACCTGCTCTACCACGAGGAGATGGAATCCCTCGCCAAGCATTACCCCGGCATCAAGCGCATGCGCTTCTGGATGACCTTTGGCGACGCCTACCTCAAGCACCTGGAGGTGTTTCGCAACATCGGCCTGGATTCCATCGAGCCCATCGAGTTCCAGGGTCAGCAGATCGTGCCCATCCAGTTCCTCAAGGCCCTGCTGCCGGACCCCGCCAGCCTCGGCCCGCGCACGGTCGGCAAGACCAACATCGGCGTCATCGCCAAGGGCAGCAAGAACGGCCAGCCGGTGCAGCGCTATGTGTATAACATCTGTGACCACCAGGAATGCTACCGGGAAACCCTTGCTCAGGCAGTGTCCTACACCACCGGTGTGCCGGCGATGATCGGCGCCCTGATGATGCTGCAGGGCCACTGGATGAAGCCCGGCGTCTGGAACATGGAGCAGTTCGACCCCGATCCCTTCATGGCCGCCCTGAACCAACACGGCCTGCCCTGGGTGGACGTCGAAAACGACATCGATATCGACAGCCTGCCTGAATAATTCAGGACGCGGAGCTCGCGGAGAAGCGCAGAGCACGCAGAGATTTTGATTTTCTCCGCGTCCTCTGCGCTTCTTTGCGCTCTCTGCGTCCTTCTTTGACTGGACAAAGCCATGCCCGAACTTGATATTTCCCAGATACCCACCCCTTGCTACGTGCTGGAGGAGGCCAAGTTGCTGGCCAATCTTGAGCTGATGCAGCGGGTGCAGGCCGAGTCCGGTGGCCAGATCATCCTGGCGCTGAAGGGCTTTGCCATGTGGAGCACCTTCCCGCTGGTGCGCCAGTACCTGCAGGGCTGTACCGCCAGCTCGCTCAACGAGGCCCTGCTGGCCAGCGAGGAGTTTGGTCGCCAGGTGCACGTCTATTGCCCGGCCTACACGGATGCCGAGATGCCCCGGCTGCTGGAGCTGGCCGATCACCTGATCTTCAACTCCTTCAGCCAGTGGGCGCGGTTCAAGGACCAGGCCCTGGCCGCCGGCGTGTCCTGTGGCCTGCGCGTCAATCCCCAGGTGTGCGAAGTTACCACCGACATGTACAACCCCTGCGGTACCACCTCGCGCCTGGGCATTACCCCGGATGAATTTCACCCCGAGCTGCTTGACGGCATTGAGGGCCTGCACTTCCACGCCCTGTGCGAAAGCGGCACCGACAGCCTGGAGCGCACCCTGACGGCCTTCGAGCAGCGCTTTGGCGCCTATCTGCCGCAGATGAAATGGGTCAACTTCGGCGGGGGTCACCTGATGACGCGAGAGGGCTACGACGTCGAGCTGCTGATTCGCCTGATCCGCGACTTCCGTGAGCGCCATGGCGTCAAGGTCTATCTGGAACCGGGTGGCGCCGTGGCCTGGCGCACCGGCGTGTTGGTGGCCTCGGTGCTGGATGTCGTGCGCAACAATGTGGCTATAGCCATGCTGGACACCTCAGCGGCGGCGCACATGCCCGATGTGTTGGAGATGCCCTACCGGCCCAGGGTCACAGGCAGCGGCCAGCCCGGCGAGAAGGCCCATAGCTACCGGCTCGGCGGCAACACCTGCCTGGCCGGTGATGTGGTCGGCGATTACAGCTTCGATGAGCCCCTGCAGGTGGGCGACAAGCTGGTATTCGAGGACATGATCCACTACACCTTCGTCAAGAACACCACCTTCAACGGCGTCAACCTGCCGGCCCTGGCCATCTGGACTCGTGAGGGCGAGCTAAAGCTGGTACGCCAATTTGGTTACCAGGACTTCAAATCCCGGCTGTCCTGATGGCGATTCCGGGCTATAGTTTGGCCAATTTTAGTTGGGACGCAGAGAACGCTGAGAAGCGCAGAGTTCGCAGAGCATGCACTTTAATTATCTCCCGAATTGCTTTTTAGCTCCGCGATCTCTGAGCTTCTCTGCGTCCTCTGCGTCCTCTGCGTCCTTTTATGATCCCCGCCTCGCCGGGTTAGGAAGAATTCATGGCCAAAGCCGACCACAACAAAACCAAAAAACCGTCAAAAAAAATCGCCAAGAAAAAGGACCAGGCGCATAAGCTGGTCCTGCGGCCCTTGCTGGAGTCTGACTACCCCAGCTTCAAGCTGGCCATGGACGCCGCCTATCCAACCCTGGACGGTGCCTGGAGCAAGGAGCAGTTTCTCTCCCAGCTCAAGCACTTCCCCGAGGGCCAGCTGTGCATCGAGGACCGGGGCAAGGTGATTGCCGCCGCCATCAGCCTGGTGGTGAACTATGACCTGTACGGCGATGAGCACAGCTACAAGAAGATCACCGCCAACGGCTTTCTCACCACCCACGACCCCAAGGGCGATACCCTCTATGGCGTGGATATCTTCGTCCACCCCGATTACCGCGACCTGCGCCTGGGTCGCCGCCTGTACGAGGCGCGCAAGGATCTGTGCGTGCGCCTGAATCTGCGTCGCTTCGTCGCCGGCGGCCGCATTCCCGGTTACCGCAAGCAGGCCAAGGAGATGAGCCCGGCCAAATACATCGAGCTGGTGGTGAACAAGGAGCTGCACGACCCGGTGCTCAGCTTTCAGCTGGCCAACGGCTTTCATGTGCGCCACATGATCAAGAACTACGCCCCGGACGACCGCGACTCCGGTGCCGCCGCCACCCTGCTGGAATGGATCAACATCCACTATGAGGCCGACAGCAAGGACCTCAACAGCCGCCGCAACTCGGTGCGGGTAGGCACGGTGCAATGGCAGATGCGCCCGGCCGCCAGCTTCACCGACCTGATGCAGCAGGTGGAATACTTCGTTGACACCATTGCCGGCTACAAGTCCGATTTTGTGCTGTTTCCCGAATTCTTCAACTTCCCGCTGATGGTGCAGTTCAACCAGGAAAACCCGGCCCAATCCATCCGCGACCTGGCCAGCTACACCGATCAGCTACGCGACGAAATGCTGCGCCTGGCCCTGGAGTACAACATCAACATCATCGCCGGCAGCATGCCCGAGTACGAAAACCAGGTGCTGCGCAACGTCTCCTACCTGCTGCGCCGTGATGGCACCTGGGATAGGCAGTACAAGCTGCACATCACCCCGGACGAGTTCGGCTATTGGGGCCTGCGCGGTGGCGAGGGGCTGCGGGTGCTCGAAACCGATGCCGGGCGCATCGGCATCCTCATCTGCTATGACGTGGAGTTCCCGGAGCTTGGTCGCCTGCTGGCGGAGCAGGAGCTGCAGATCCTGTTCGTACCCTACTGGACCGACACCAAGAACGCCTACGAGCGGGTGCGCCGCTGCGCCCAGGCCCGCGCTATTGAGAACGAGTGCTATGTGGTCATCACCGGCAGCGTGGGCAACCTGCCCAATGTGGAGAACATGGACATACAGTACTCCCAGGCGGCGGTATTCACCCCCTCGGACTACAGCTTTCCGCACGATGCCATTGCCGCCGAGGCCACCCCCAACACCGAGATGAGCCTGATCGCCGATCTGGACCTGCACAAGCTGCAACTGATGCACCACACCGGCAGTGTGCGTAACCTGCGCGACCGCCGCCAGGACCTGTATCGCGTACAATGGCTGAAAGAATAGCGGCCAGCTTTACCAGCATTTAGCCACAGAGCCACAGAGAGCACAGAGTATTGAATTCATGCATTGCTAACATGCTGATTTTGATATTTCAGCCTAATTTATCTCTGTGTGCTCCGTGGCTTAACTGCCGACTTTAGGTTTATTGACTTTATCTGCGTGCATTTGTGTTCATTTGCGGACTTTTCCCCCATCCAGAGAGACTTTCATGAGCGGTCCGAATCACCACCACTACGGCATCCAGCGCTGGGGCAACGGCTATTTCGAGATCGATGGCGCGGGTCGCCTCTGCGCCAAGCCCGATCCCGATGCCAGCACCACCATCGATCTCTACCAGCTGGCTCAGGAGATCCGTGAGTCTGGCCTGTCCTGGCCCATTCTGGTGCGCTTCACCGACATCCTGCATCACCGCGTTGGCGTCATCTGCAAGGCCTTTCACACAGCCATGGAAGAATTCGAATACCAGGGTCATTACAACCTGGTCTATCCGATCAAGGTCAATCAGCAGCGCGTAGTGGTGGAGGAGATCATCAACGGCAGCCCCAGTTGCGTTGGCCTGGAGGCGGGCAGCAAGCCGGAGCTGATGGCGGTGTTGGCCCTGTCGCGGCCCGATGGGGTGATCGTCTGTAACGGCTACAAGGACCGTGAATACATCCGCCTGGCGCTGATCGGCCAATCCCTGGGGCACCGCATCTACATCGTCATCGACAAGCTCAGTGAGCTGGACCTGGTTCTGGAGGAGGCCGCCGACCTGGCCATCACCCCGCTGCTGGGGGTACGCCTGCGCCTGGCCGCCACCGCCTCGGGCAACTGGCAGGACAGCGGCGGCAACAACTCCAAGTTCGGCCTCACCTCGCTGCAACTGCTGCAATTGATCGAGCGCCTGAAGCAGGAGAACATGCTCGACTGCCTGCGTCTGCTGCACGCCCATATCGGCTCCCAGATACCCAATCTGCGCGACATCCGCCGCGCCATGGCCGAGGTGGCCCGCTTCTATGGTGAATTCATGCGCTTAGGGGCCGGCATCGAGGTGATCGATGTCGGCGGTGGTCTGGGCATAGACTACGAGGGCACCGGCACCCGCCATCACTGTTCGATGAACTACAGCGCCGAGAGCTACGCCCGCGAGGTGGTCAAGGCGCTCAACCGCATCTGCCAGGAGCAGGACCTGCCACCGCCGGACATCTTCAGCGAATCCGGCCGCGCCGTCACCGCCCATCACGCCCTGCTGCTGGCCAATGTCAGCGACCGCGAACACGCCCCCGGCAGCCCGATAATGCCCACATTGCCGGAGAATGCCCCGGAGGTGCTGCAGATGATGGCCGACAATCTGGAGCAGCTGGATGAGTTCTCCGCCCTGGAGCTGTTTCACGAGGCCGAACACGCCCTGGACGAGGCCAATGAGCTGTTCCAGCAGGGGGCCCTCAACCTGGAGATGCGCGCCCTGGCCGAGCAGCTTTACTACCACAGCTGTCGCACCGTGCAGCCCCTGTTGCGAGCCGACTCCAAGCGCCACCGCGAGACCCTGGATCAGATCAACAAGATCCTTGCCGACAAACTGTTCGTCAACATGTCCCTGTTCCAGTCCCTGCCCGATGTCTGGGCGGTGGACCAGATCTTCCCGGTGATGCCCCTGCACCGGCTCAACGAGCCCACCACTCACAGCGCCAAGCTGCATGATTTGACCTGTGATTCCGACGGTTGCATCAACCAGTACGTCGAGCAGGAGGGCATAGAGTCCACCCTGCAGGTCCACTCGGACAAGCCCGGCGAGCCCTACCTGATCGGTTTTTTTCTGGTGGGGGCCTATCAGGAGATCCTCGGCGACCTGCACAACCTATTTGGCGATACCGACACGGTGAACATAGAACTCACCCCCAGCGGCTATCAGCTGAGCCGTCCGGAGCAGGGCGACACCATCGACGAGATGCTGCGCTACGTCCACTTCGACACCGACGCCATGCTGGAAAGCTACCGGCAGAAGCTACAGCAGGCCAAGATCCCGGCCCGCATCGCCGATCACTACTACGATGAACTCAAGGCCGGGCTGTACGGCTACACCTATCTGGAGGACTGACGCCCTGCGGGCCCTTTGGCAATTGGGACAGGACGCCGCTGGATGTGGGATATCCCGGCTGCGCTGTTAGGAGAGACTCAAACCCCCCTTTACAAAGGGGGGCTAGGGGGGATTTCTTCAATCCCCCTTTTGCAAAGGGGGAGGCCAACCGCTTCAAATTTTTTGAGTAGCAAGCCCGGATTCCGTTGCACTCCATCCGGCTACAACCTATCCGCCGCTGCTGTGACGCTATTCACTCACCGTCTGCAGCATCTTGTCGGTCAGACTTTGTGGGGTTTCCGGCGCTTCATCGCCGCTATCCTTGCCGAAGGTCGAGTCGAAGCGAGGTTCCAACTCCAGGCGCTGCACCAGTAGCTCCTTCAGCATATCGCTGGGGTTGCCAAAACGCTCGCCCAGGGCCAGACCGGCCCGTTCACCGCTGTCACGCAGCTGCTGTAACAATTGACCTGGCGGGGTGCCCGGAGCCCTGTCCCTGGGGCGGCCTTCCAGTTGATCCACCTGTTGATAGGCGCTGGCCGCCAGGCGGCTCTGGCTGTGGTTCATCTGCAGGTTGAAGCTACCCAGCTGGTCTGAGTCAAAGCCGTTCTTCAGCCCTGTCTTGAGCAGGTCCGGGGTGTTGCCGGCAAAGAAATCATCGGCCAGCTTGTCCACGTCCTTGAGCAGGTCCTTGATCGCCCGCTCCTCTTCCTGGTTGAGGTTGCCTTCTACCCGGTATTGGAAGGAAAACTCGCTCTGGCGCTGCTGCATGTTGAGGGAGAAGCGCCCGTTATCATCCTCCGCCTGATAGGCCAGGCTGGCGTTGCTGCTGCTGCGCTGCAGGTCGATGCTGATCTTGTCGCCCTCGGCGGTCTGGATCTCCAGGGTGAGGCTGCGGGACTCGGCCTGGGCATTCACCTCCAGCCCTGTGTTGGCCTTTTCCGCCTCGCCCGCCAGCAGGGGCTCGCCCCGGTCCATGCGGTCCAGGCCCTGTTGCAGGAGTTCGTAGGTCTTTTCCACATCCTCCTTGACCTTGCCCTGCATCATGCCCAGCCCCTCAAGCATGTCATAGGCCTTTTTGTAGCCCGCCTCGACCCCGGCACGGGCCTGCTCGCGCATACGCTCCAGCTCGTCGGCGTCGGCCCCCTTGGCCTCGGCCTGCTTGATAGACAGATCGATGAAGTTGAGGATGCGATCCGAGACCTTATCCGGGGTGTAGTCGGCCGGATCGAGGCGTTCTATGGTCTCAAAGCCCTCCGCCTTGAGGTAATCGTTGAGGCCGCCGATGGCCTGCATGATCTGGTCATTGAGCAGTTGCTGGGCAGAGGGCTTGCGCAGTTCAAGGCTGTCATCGGCCACCGCGCCGAGAGCGCCTGTTTCTGCCCGGGAAGCCGCCGCGCCGCGCTCTTTCAGCGCCCCGGCCTGGGCCGAATTCTGCGCCTGGGTCTGAGGCGGAAGACCGATGGATTGGATACTGTTGGCCATGTGGGTTCCCCCGTAAATCCGGTAAAAAATGTCAACTCGATAGACCTGTCTTGACGCATATCATCGCCAATTACCCGATCAGGTTGGCGGCAGGCGCGCTGGAAACTTGAGCGAAAATCGGCCAAATGGTCCCAACCCCATCAGGCCCTGTCTTCCTGGGCAAGATTAAAGCGCTTCTGCGCCAGCTTCACCAGCAGTAGAACGGGCACCCCCATAAGCGAGGCGATAATGAAGAAATTGCTATAACCGAGGCTATCTACCATAGTGCCCGAATAGCCGCCGATGATCTTCGGCAGCAGGGTCATCAGGGAGCTGAAGATGGCGTACTGCACGGCGGTGAAGGAGACATTGGTCAGACTGGACAGGAAGGCGATGAAAGCGGCGCTGGCCAGGCCTGCGGTGAGATTGTCGGCCGAGATGACAAAATACAAGATAAACAGATCATTACCGGCACTGGCCAGGAGCAGATAGAGCAGGTTGGTGAGCACGGTGAGCAGGGCGCCGAGAAAGAGTATGCGCATCACCCCAAAGCGCATGGCCAGAAAGCCCCCCAGAAAACCGCCGAACAGGGTCATGAACAGGCCGAAGGTCTTCACCACGCTGGCGATCTCGGTCTTGGTGAAGCCCAAATCCTGAAAAAACACGTTGGAGATCACCCCCAGGACTATGTCCGAGATGCGGTACAGCCCCACCAGGGCCAACAGCAGCCAGGCCAGGCCCAGGCCGTAGCGGGCAAAGAAATCCCGGATCGGCTCGATGTAGGTCTCCTGCACCATCTGCCGCTTGACCAGACCGGCCAGGATGCACAGCCGCGCCAGCAGCACCGCCAGCAGCAGGGCAAGGCCCAGGCGCAGCAGCTCCACCAGAAACTCCGCCAGATGCCGATTGCCCAGGGCCGAGGCCAGGGCGGCCTTGGCGCTAGCGGCCACATCGGCGGAATAGACAAAGCCCAGGATAAAACCGGCCAGGGCGATGGCGAACAGGGCGACAAAACCCAGGTAATCCCGGGTATCCCGCTGCGTCTCAAGGCTGCGGTTGACCTCGGGCTCGTCGATGATCAGGGTGGTGGCCAGGCCCACCAGCAGGGTGGCGGCCATCAGGCTATAGGTCCAGGCCCAGGCCTGATAGCTGTAGCTGCCCAGCTCCGAGCCAAACCAGCTGGCCAGAAACAGGGCGCCCGCGCCGGCCACCAACATGCCGATGCGGTAACCGGCGATATAGGCCGAGGACATCAGCGCCTGTAGCTCGCTGCCCGCCGACTCAATGCGGTAGGCATCGATGACAATGTCCTGGGTGGCGGAGGAAAAGCCCAGCAGCACCGCCGCCAGGGCCATGCGGGTGAGCTGGCCGGGGTCCAGGGGGTCGGTGCTGGCCATCCAGAGTATGGCGCCGATGATGCCCAGCTGGGCCAGCAGTATCCAGGCCCGCCGCCGCCCCAGGCGGCGCGTCAGCCCCGGCACCGGCAGCCGGTCGATCAGGGGTGCCCAGACAAACTTGAAGGAATAGCCCAGGGCCGCCCAGCTGAAAAAGGTCACCGAGGCGCGATCCACCCCCGCTTCCCGCAGCCACAGCCCCAGGGAGGAAAAGATGAGCAAGATGGGAATGCCGGCGGAAAAGCCAAAAAACAGCATGGTCAGCACCCGAGGGTGCAAAAAGGCGCGCAGGGTTTGCTGCCAGCTCATCGCGCTGCCGCTGTGATCGGCCATGGGTCTGCTCCGGTGAAAATCCGGTGTCATCTTAACCCCAGAAAGGGCAGACCGCTTGGAAGTGCAAGTACTGGCTCATTACCACAATCCCCGTAATAAATGGCGCGAAGCGACCATAACAGCCCCCTGCCCTCCGTCCTCCGTCACGCCGGGTTGTTTTGATCGAGGAAGGTCATCTCCAGGCCGAACTCCTCTGCCAGGTGGTGGCCCAGGGCCTGTACGCCGTAGCGTTCGGTGGCGTGGTGACCGGCGGCGAAGTAGTGTAGGCCCAGCTCAGCGGCCAGGTGGTAGGTGGGTTCGGAGACCTCGCCACTGATGTAGGCCTGGGCCCCGGCCGCGGCGGCTTGTTCGATGTAGCCCTGGGCCGCGCCGGTGCACCAGGCCACGCGTTGGATCTCCCCCTTGGCGGTAAAGCGCAGCGGGGTGCGGCCCAGTGCCAGGTCCAATCGCTGGGTGAACTTGCCCACCCCCAAGGGTGTCTCCAGATCGGCGATCCAGAGTAGGCCATGCTCTTCCAGGGGCCGGCCCTCCAGCCCCAGCCGTCGGCCCAGTTCGGCATTGTTGCCCAGCCCGACATGGGCATCCAGCGGCAGATGATAGGCCAGCAGGCTCAGGCCGCCCTGCATCAGCTGCCGAACCCGCCGCCCTTTGATCCCCACCAGGGGCTGCGCCTCGTTCTTCCAGAAATAGCCGTGATGCACCAGCAACAATTCCGCCTGCCAGCGCAGGGCCTGTTCGATCACCGCCTGCGAGGCGCTCACCGCCGTGGCCAGCCGCTTGATTTCCACCGCTCCGGCATCTACCTGCAGGCCATTGGGGCAGTAGTCGCTGAAGGCCTGCACCTGCAACAGGGTGTTACAATAACGCTCGATCTCGTATAGGTTTGGCATAGGTTCTCCGCTGATGAAATTCACTCTTGGCCCGCGCTTTGTGCTCAAATCCAGCCTCGCCGGGCTGGCCCTGACCCTGATCGTCCTGCTGCTGCACAGCCAATTGCTGGCCCAGCCTTCCGCCCCCGCAAGGGCACCTGCCTCAGCCCCCCTGTCCTATGCCGACGCCGTGGAGCGGGCACTGCCCTCGGTGGTCAACATCTACATCGCCAAGGTGCGGGTGCAGCCTGGGCTGTCCCTGTTCAATGACCCTCTGTTCCAGCACTTCTTCGGCGATCAGTTGCGCATCGAACCGCGCCAACGGCTGGAGACCAGCCTGGGCTCTGGGGTGGTGGTGCGCGATGGCTATATTCTCACCAATCACCATGTGATCGAAGGGGCCAACCGTATTCAGGTCGCCACCGCCAGCGGCCGTACCCTGGACGCCGAGGTCATAGGCACCGACCCGGACACCGATCTGGCGCTGCTGCGCGCCGAGCGCAAGGACTTGCCTGCCATTGGCATTGCTGATATCAACCGCATCCGCATCGGTGACGTGGTGCTGGCCATAGGCAATCCCTTTGGCGTCGGCCAGACCGTGACCCAGGGCATCATCAGCGCTACCGGGCGCAACAAGCTGGGCATCAACACCTATGAGAACTTCATCCAGACCGATGCCGCTATCAATCCGGGCAACTCCGGTGGTGCCCTGATCGATGCCCAGGGCCGCCTGGTCGGCATCAATACGGTGATCTTCTCTAAATCCGGCGGCTCCCAGGGTATAGGTTTCGCCATACCGGCCGATCTGGCCATGGGCGTGATGGAGCAGATCATCCAGTACGGCCGAGTGCGCCGGGGCTGGCTGGGGCTGTCCGGCCAGGAGATGACGGCGGAGCTGGCCGAGACCTTTGATCTGAAAAACATCAAGGGCGTGCTGGTCACCGCCGTGATGCGCAATGGTCCGGCGGACCAGGCCGGTCTGGCACCGGGGGATATCATCACCCAGTTCAACGCCAAGGAGGTGCGCGATACCCTGCTGCTGACCCAGCTGATCGCCGATACCCAGCCCGGCACCCAGGTCAGCATCCAGGGCTGGCGTGGCAAACACCGCTTTCGTTTCAAGGCAAAGATGCAGGAGCGGCCCAAGCAGCGGCAGCGGTTGAATTGACCCCAGTCGTTAGGGCACGCGGATGCTCAGCGCGGTCTGCAGCGCCCGCAGGCAGGCCTGATTCTCTTCCGGGGTGCCTATCGTCAGGCGCAGACAGTCCCTGAGACTGGGGTGGGCACCATGCAGATTTTTCACCAGCACGCCCTGCTGTTTCATGGCGGCGAACACCGCGCTGGCGCGCCCCTCGGGCAGGCGCAGCAGGATGAAATTGGCCTCTGAGGCATAAGGGGTCAGCCCTGGCAGGGTCTGCAGCTGGCCCTGCAGCAGGGCGCGATCCCGGCGAATCTGCTGGGTTTGTTGCTGCAGCACCTGGATATGGCGCAGGGCGAAGGCGGCGCTGGCCTGGGTCAGGCTGTTGATATTGTAGGGCATGCGCACCTTGTCCAGCTGTTCAAGCCAGGACCTGGGCCCGGCCAGCAGGCCCAGGCGCAGCCCGGCCAGACCCATCTTGGACAGGGTGCGCATCACCAGCAGGTTATCGAACTGACCCAGCCGGGCCATGAAGCTGGCATCGGTGAAGGGGGCATAGGCCTCGTCGATCACCACCAGCCCCGGCGCGGCCTGGATGATGGCCAGCAGGGCCTGCTCATCGAACAGATTGCCGGTGGGGTTGTTGGGGTAAGCAAGGAACACCAGCGCCGGCTGCTCCTGCTCCAGGGTCTGCAGCAGGGTCGGCAGGTCGAGGCTGAAGTCCTCGGGGTTCAGCGGCACGCCGCAATAGCGCAGGCCGCAGAAGCTGGCGATCAGGCGGTACATGACAAAGCCGGGCTCCACCGAGAGCAGCGTGCGCCCCGGCCCGGCCAGGGCCAGGCACAGCATCTGGATGATTTCGTCCGAGCCGTTGCCCAGCAGCAGGCCCATGTCATCGGCTATGCCCATGGCGGCGCGCAGCGGCCCTTGCAGTTGCGTTGCCTGGGGGTCCGGGTAGCGGTTGATGGCCACCTGGCTGAGCAGCGCCGCCCACTCCTGCTTCATCCCCTCCGGCCAGCCATAGGGGTTCTCCATGGCATCCAGCTTGATCAGACCCCGGGCATCGGCTACCTGATAGGCGCTCAAGGCCCGCAGTTCGGGGCGAATCCAGTGATCAATGAGATGGTGCATGGTGTTTGGCCTGGGTGATGAGTGAGGACGCAGGGTACGCAAAGGAGCGCGCAGATCGCAGGGCCCAAGGCCTAGCCTGCCCGCTAATCCTTGCTCTGAGGTGACTATTTCAGGGGCGCAGGGCCCTGTTTTTGCTGTGTTACATAATCATCAAGCAACTTGCCTATCACCCGTTGGTAGGGCAGGTGGTGCTTCTCCGCCACGCCTTTGAAATAGCTGAGCGCCTCAGTACTCAGGGGAAGGGTAACCTGAGTTTGCTCCTGCCTGAGGATCAATTGGTCAGGGCCTGGCAAAAAGTCAGCCACCTTTTTGCCGTCTGCCATAGGCTCATCCTGATAGTGAATTGACTTGCTCATAGATTTTCTTGCCTTTGCGCCAATATCCAGCGCCAATCAGCCGAATGCGCCCCTTTCGATAGGTGAAGCGCACTGTGAGAATGCCGGTTTTCTCCTCATTCAGCCCGAAGCAGAAATAACGGGGTTCATCCTGGCTATGGCTGAGGTCTTCGGCAATGACGCGTTGCTTATCGAGAAAGGCATACTGGGCCTGATAAAAGGAAACCCCGTGCTTTTCTTGGTTCTCTCGATTCTTCGTGTCATCCCATTCAAAACTGGCCTTTTTCATTTTTCAAAGAATAGGCCGACGCTGACCACAATGCTACCTGATTCGTTTAGAGCCTCGGTCTGTTACTGTGAAATAACACGGGGATTTGCCCCTCATCCTGGGAGCTCCGAGCGCTGGCTCGGAGGCGCAATGGGGCAGGTGTGGCCCTGTCTAACGGCAACCCCGGATTCCGCTGCGCTGCATCCGGGCTACGGGGCTGCCGAGTCCCGAACCCCGAGTCCCGAAGCGGCTAAGAGATGTTTCATGTTCCGGAGTGGTGCTGTCCGCTCCATGTCCGTTGGGTAAGGCAGCGCAAACCCTAGAGTCTGCCTTACTTCAACCGATACTCCGCCGAGCGGGCATGGGCGGTGAGGCCTTCGCCACGGGCGAGGATGGAGGCGGTGCGGCCCAGGCTCTGTGCGCCCTGGGCCGAGGCCATGATCAGGCTGGAACGCTTCTGGAAGTCATAGACCCCCAGGGGTGAGCTGAAGCGGGCGGTGCGCGAGGTGGGCAGGACGTGGTTCGGCCCGGCGCAGTAGTCGCCCAGGGGCTCCGAGGTATAGCGGCCCATGAAGATGGCGCCGGCGTGGCGGATCTTCGGCAGATAGGCCTGGGGGTCGGCCAGGGACAGCTCTAGGTGCTCGGGGGCAATGCGATTGCACAGCTCGGCGGCCTGGTCCAGGTCGCGGCAGTGGATCAGGGCGCCACGCTGGCGCAGGGCGCTGGCGATGATCTCGCGCCGCTCCATGCCCGGCAGCAGGCGGTCGATAGCGGCTTCCACCCGGTCGATAAAGGCCGCATCCGGGCAGAGCAGGATGGACTGGGCGTCCTCGTCGTGCTCGGCCTGAGAGAATAGGTCCATGGCGATCCAGTCCGGCTCGGTCTGGCCGTCGCAGATGATCAGAATCTCCGATGGCCCGGCGATCATGTCTATGCCCACCTGACCGAACACATGGCGTTTGGCGGTGGCCACGTAGATGTTGCCCGGGCCGACGATCTTGTCCACCGCCGGCACGCTCTGGGTGCCGTAGGCCAGGGCCGCCACCGCCTGAGCGCCGCCGATGGTAAACACACGATCCACCCCGGAGACACGTGCCGCTGCCAGCACCAGTTCGTTGAGGGCGCCACCGGGGGTGGGCACCACCATGATCAGCTCCGCTACCCCGGCCACCTTGGCCGGTACGGCGTTCATGATCACCGAGGAGGGGTAGGCCGCCTTGCCGCCGGGGACATAAAGACCGACCCGGTCCAGCGCTGTCACCTGTTGGCCGAGCAGGGTGCCTTCCTCGTCCAGATAGTCCCAGGAGGCCATTTTCTGCCGCTCGGCGTAGCGGCGTACCCGCTCGGCAGCGTGCTCCAGGGCCTGTTGCTGTTCGGCGGGAATGCTGTCCCAGGCCTGCTGCAGGCGCTGCGGCGGGATGATCAGATCGGCCATACTGGAGGCGCCGCACTGGTCGAAGCGGTTGCTGAACTCCACCAGGGCGTCATCGCCACGGGCGCGGACCTGATCGATGATCTCCAGCACGGTGTCGTTGACGCTGCGATCGGACACCGATTCCCAGGTCAGCAGGGCATCCAGCTGGGGCAGAAAATCGGCAGCAGCGGTATCGAGTTTGCGTATGTCAGTCATGTTGATCACCTAAGTTTTGACGCTGGAGTGTTTAGGACGCAGAGGACGCGGAGAAGACGCAGAGCACACAGAGAAAAATAATGTTACTTCAGTCTCACTCTCCCCTTGAGGGGAGATGGTGGGGGTGAGGGGGGCTTTACAGCCTCATTTTTCTCTGCGTTCTCTGCGCTTCTCGACTCGGGCTTCCTGCTTCGTTCTACCTCCTGCGTCCGTGCAGTCGTTTGCGCCCTCTGCGTCCCTCCAGCATCGCTAATCGGTACAAACCGCCTCGCGCAGCACTTCCACCAGGCCGGCGAGGCTGCTGTGTTTCATTTTCCAGCTGGCCTTGTTGAGGATCAGCCGCGAGCTGATGTCGGCCATGTGCTCCAGGGGCTCCAGGCCATTGGCCTTGAGGGTGTTGCCGGTTTCCACCAGATCGACGATGAGATCGGACAGGCCGACCAGGGGCGCCAGTTCCATGGAGCCGTACAGCTTGATGACCTCGATCTGCTGGCCCTTGGCGGCGAAGTGGCGGCGTGCGCTGTTGACGTATTTGGTGGCGATGCGCAGGCGGCGGGCGCTCAGATCGGCACCGGGTCGGCCGCAGACCATCATGCGGCAGCGGGCGATGTTCAGGTCCAGAGGCTCGTAGAGACCCTCGCCGCCGTGCTCCATGAGCACATCCTTGCCCGCCACGCCCAGGTCCGCCGCGCCCCACTGCACATAGGTAGGCACGTCGGTGGCGCGGATCAGCACCAGCTTTACCTGCGGCTGGTTGGTGTCCAGAATCAGCTTGCGGCTGGTTTCCGGGTCCTCGGTCGGTTCAATCCCGGCCTGGGCCAGCAGCGGCAGGCTGTCCTGGAAGATGCGCCCCTTGGACAGGGCGATGGTGAGGGGTGCGTCAAAATTCATCGGCAATCCTGTTGGGTTCAGTCTATCCCGGCGAAGTCGGCATCAAACAAGGACGCAGAGTACGCAAAGAAGCGCAGAGACCGCAGAGTATTAAAATCGATAGCCTCTCAAGGGGCATCTCCCGGAGAGAGCGCTAGGTTCAGGCTGCAAGAGCTTGATTTTCTCTGTGTGCTCCGTGGCTCTGTGGCTAAATACTGAGCTGTTTTTGGGCTTGGCTGCCAGCTTTACATTTCACTGTTCAAACCTCAGTCTTCAGACTTTGGGCTTAGCCCGGCACGCGGCGTATGTTGGCCCCCAGGCTGGCCATCTTTTCTTCGATGTTCTCGTAGCCACGGTCGATATGGTAGATGCGATCCACCAGGGTGTCGCCCTCGGCCACGCAGCCGGCCAGTACCAGGCTGGCGGAGGCGCGCAGGTCGGTGGCCATGACCTCGGCGGCGGTGAGCCGCTCCACCCCCTTGACGATGGCGGTGTTGCCCTCGACCTTGATCTGGGCACCCATGCGCTGTAGCTCCTGGACGTGCATGAAGCGGTTCTCGAACACGTTCTCGGTCACCGTTGCCACCCCCTCGGCCACAGCGTTCATGGCCATGAACTGGGCCTGCATGTCGGTGGGAAAGGCTGGATAGGGCGCGGTGTGTATGTCCACCGCCTGGGGCCGACGGCCCTGCATGTCCAGTTCGATCCAGTCCGCCCCGGTGTCGATCCTGGCCCCGGCCTGGGTCAGCTTTTGCAGCACGGCGTCCAGCAGGGTGGGGTCGGCATCCAGCACACGCACCCGGCCACGGGAGATGGCCCCGGCCACCAGGAAGGTGCCGGTCTCGATGCGATCGGGCAACACCCGATGGCTTGCGCCCCTGAGCCGCTCCACCCCGTCGATGACAATGGTGTCCGTACCCGCGCCGCTGATCCTGGCCCCCATGGCGATGAGGAAATTGGCCAGGTCCACCACCTCCGGCTCGCGCGCGGCATTTTCGATCAGGGTACGCCCCTCGGCCAGGGTGGCGGCCATCAACAGGTTCTCGGTACCGGTCACGGTCACCATTTCCATGATCAGCCGCGTGCCCTTGAGACGCTTGGCCCTGGCCTTGACGTAGCCGTTCTCCACGCGGATATCCGCGCCCATGGCCTTGAGCCCGTCGATGTGCAGATTCACCGGCCGCGTACCTATGGCGCAGCCGCCGGGCAGGGATACCTCGGCCTCGCCGAAGCGGCTGAGCAGCGGCCCGAGCACCAGGATCGAGGCACGCATGGTCTTGACCAGGTCATAGGGGGCGATGTAGGAGTTGATGGTGCGGGTATCGATCTGGATGCGCATGCGCTCGTCGATCTCTATGTCCACCCCCATGCGCCCGAGCAGGCCGACGGTGGTGGTCACATCCTGTAGATGGGGCACGTTGCTGATACTCACCGGCCCCTCGGCCAGCAGGCTTGCCGCCAGAATGGGCAGTGCGGCGTTCTTCGCCCCGGCGATGCGTACCTCGCCATCCAGCGGCTCGCAGCCGCTGACAATCAGTTTATCCATCGCCAACCTGTGTGATGTATTCGGGAAAGCGAGACATCATACTATGGATCGGCCATTTTTTGGGACAACCCCCCTCAAACATCCCAAAGCCTGCCCTCATGCAGGTCCAGCTGCCTTTGACAGCGGCGGGCGAAGGCGCGGTCGTGGGTGACCAGGACCAGGCTGGTCTGGCCCTGCAGGGCGAGCAACAGGTCCTGCACCTGACCGCCGGTGGTCTCGTCCAGGTTGCCGGTGGGTTCGTCGGCGAACAGGATGCGCGGCCGGGTGACCAGGGCGCGGGCTATGGCCACCCGCTGCTGCTCGCCGCCAGACAGGGCGCTGGGGGCGTGGCGCAGGCGATGGCTCAGTCCCACCTGCGTCAAGGCGGCGCTGGCCTGTTCGCGGGCCTGGCCCATGCCGAACAGCTCCAGCGGCATCATCACGTTTTCCAGGGCGTTCATGCCCGGCATCAGCTGGAAATTCTGGAACACAAAGCCCACCTGACGGGCCCGCAGCCGGGCCCGCTGGTCCTCGTTGAGGGTGCCCAGGTTCTCACCAAATAGGGCTACCTGGCCCGAGCTGGGGCTGTCCAGCCCGGCCATCAGGGCCAGCAGGGTGGATTTGCCGGAGCCAGAACGGCCGACAATGGCCAGGCTCTGGCCGGGTTCGACACTGAGCGTGCAGCCCTTTAGGATGACCACCTCTTCCCCTTGGCTGGTCACGCGGTAATGCACATCGTCCAATTGCAGTATGCTGGTTTCAGATTCGGTTTTGGCATCCATCTTGGCATCCATCAGGCTAGGCTTTGGCTCCGGGGGCGCGGGTGGCGTGGTCTGGGGCTGGCCCTGCTGCTGCTTTGGCCCCTGACCGGTTCGACGCTACAGGCGGCAGAGCGCTGGCTGGTGCTGGGCGATAGCCTCAGTGCCGCCTATGGTATCCCACAGCAGGCCGGTTGGGTGGCCCTGCTGGGACAAAGGTTGGCGGCCTTGCAGCCGCCCATCGAGCTGATCAACGCCAGCCTCAGCGGCGAGACCACCTCCGGCGGCCTGCAACGCCTGCCGGATTTACTCAGACAGCATCGGCCAACACGGGTTCTGTTGGAGCTGGGTGCCAACGACGGCCTGCGTGGGCAGGATCTCAGGGCGAGCCAGGCCAATCTGGAGCGAATGGTGCAGATGATCCAGCGCCAGGGCGCGGAGGTGGCGCTTCTGGGCATCCGCCTGCCGCCCAACTACGGCCCGGCCTACAACCGCATGCTGGAGCGGATGTATGCCGATATCGCCGAGCGGCACGGGTTGCTGTTCGACCCCTTCTTTCTGCAAGAGGTGGCGCTGCGGGCCGAGCTGATGCAGGACGATGGCCTGCACCCCAACGCCAAGGCCCAGCCGCTGATCCAGGAACGTATCTGGGGCCTGTTACGGCCAGGCGCAGGCAATTAGCCTGCTGCCCTTGGCCTCCCCCTTTGCAAAAAGGGGATTGAAGCAATTCCCCCTGACCTCCTTTGAAGGGGGGAATCTGAATCTCTCCTTAAAGGTGAGAGGGAGCAAGGAGTTGGTTTACTGCGCTTGCGCCCATTAACCCGCAGACCCCAGCTCCTTGTAATTGCCCCGGCCTTTGGTTAACTTAGCCCGACGCTAGGGGTGCCTGCCAAGGCTGAGAAAGTCCCTTTGAACCTGTCCAGGTAATGCTGGCTAGGGAAGCTGACCGCCCTGCGCTCACCTTCCCTCATCACCACTGAGAGATACCATGAGCGCCATCCCTGAAGACTTTGTCCGCAAGACCACCGCCCTGTCCGCCGAGGTCACCCGGCCCTTTCCCAAATCCCGCCGCGTCTATGTCACTGGCAGCCGGGCCGACCTGCGCGTACCCCTGCGCCAGATCGAACAAGACCCCACCCCGGCCAGCTTCGGCATGGAGGAAAACCCGCCCATCTGGGTCTATGACACCTCCGGACCCTACACCGACCCCGAGATGCAGATCGATCTGCTGCAGGGCCTGCCGGAGCTACGCGCCAGCTGGATTGCCGAGCGCGACGACAGCGAGCAGCTATCCGGCCCCAGCTCCCAATTCGGCCAGGCCCGCCAGGCCGACTCCAGCCTCGCCAGCCTGCGCTTCGAGCATCTGCGCGCACCGCGCAAGGCCAAAGCCGGGCGCAACCTGAGCCAGATGCACTATGCCCGTCAGGGGATCATCACCCCGGAGATGGAATTCGTCGCCATCCGCGAGAACTGCCGCCTGCAGGAGATGCGCGCCGACCCGCGCTACGCCAAGCTGCTGCGCCAACACGCCGGCCAGGGTTTTGGTGCCCGAATTCCCGAAGAAATCACCCCGGAGTTCGTGCGCAGCGAGGTCGCCGCCGGGCGGGCCATCATCCCCGCCAACATCAACCACCCGGAGCTGGAGCCGATGATTATCGGCCGCAACTTCCGCGTGAAGATCAACACCAACATCGGCAACTCGGCGGTCACCTCGTCGATTGAAGAAGAGGTGGAAAAGCTGGTCTGGTCCTGCCGCTGGGGTGGCGACACCCTGATGGACCTGTCCACCGGCAAGAACATCCACGAGACCCGCGAGTGGATTCTGCGCAACTCGCCGGTGCCCATCGGCACTGTGCCCATCTATCAGGCCCTGGAGAAGGTCAACGGCGTCGCCGAGGATCTGACCTGGGAGATCATGCGCGACACCCTGATCGAGCAGGCGGAGCAGGGGGTGGACTACTTCACCATCCACGCCGGGGTGCTGCTGCGCTATGTGCCACTGACCGCCGAGCGCATCACCGGCATCGTCAGCCGCGGCGGCTCCATCATGGCCAAGTGGTGTCTGGCCCATCATCAGGAGAATTTTCTCTACAGCCACTTCGAGGAAATCTGCGAGATCATGAAGGCCTACGATGTCGCCTTCAGCCTGGGCGATGGCCTGCGCCCCGGCTCCCTGGCCGATGCCAACGATGCCGCCCAATTCGCCGAGCTGGAAACCCTGGGCGAGCTGACCCAGATCGCCTGGCGGCACGATGTGCAGGTGATGATCGAAGGCCCCGGCCATGTGCCCATGCAGATGATCCAGGAAAACGTTACCAAGGAGTTGAGTGACTGCCATGAGGCACCCTTCTACACCCTGGGGCCACTGATCACCGACATCTCCCCCGGCTACGACCACTTCAGCTCCGGCATAGGCGCGGCGCAGATCGGCTGGTATGGCACCGCCATGCTCTGCTACGTCACCCCCAAGGAGCACCTGGGCCTGCCCAACAAGGAGGACGTGCGCGAGGGCATCATCACCTACCGCATAGCCGCCCACGCCGCCGACCTGGCCAAGGGCTTCCCTGGGGTGCAGGTGCAGGACAACGCCATGAGCAAGGCGCGCTTCGAGTTCCGCTGGCACGATCAGTTCGCTCTCGGCCTGGACCCGGAAAAGGCCATCGCCTCCCACGACGAAACCCTGCCCGCCGAGGCCCACAAGGTGGCGCACTTCTGCTCCATGTGCGGACCCAAGTTCTGTTCCATGAAGATCTCGCAAGAGGTGCGCGAGTACGCCGAAAAGGGCATGAACGAGATGGCACAGCAGTTCAAACAGGGCGGCTCGGAGATCTATCGGGAGTTGTAGCCAAGGGTTGTTCTTCCCCTTTACCAAAGGGGGTAATCCCCCCCCGGCCTCCCTTTTGCAAAGGGGAGGAAAATCCCCCCCCTTTGTAAAAGGGGGGGTTAGGGGGGATTTACAAATACCGGCTCGATCATCGACGCAATAAAAAGACCACGGGCCGAAGGCGCGGACCGGTATGCGATGCCATTGGATGGGGACTTGGTTGCTCGAACCTGATGGGATAGATTTCGTTGCGGATCGATGTTCAGCCTGGTTTCAGCTTAAGCCGTTACACTTCCCCTCATTCCGGCTATCTCCCCTTGAAGGGGCTAACTCCTTACAATTTGGCAACCTAAGGGTCTGCAAGATTCTTGCGCTCTGTGCCACAATCCCTTGCCTAACCACCCCGGAGATCACCATGTTCAATCCCCTGAAGCCGCTTCTGTTTGGCCTGCTCGCCCTGGCTCTGGCGGACCCCCTCGTGGCTGCCGAGGCCGATGCGGCCCAGCCCAGCCTGCTGGAGCGCTGGTTCGGTGGCAAGGAAGGGCCGGACGCCTATCGCCAGGATGCCGATTTTGCCCTCTACCAACAGGCCTGCAGCGACTGTCATCTGGCCTATCCGCCGGGGCTGCTGCCCGGCAGCTCCTGGCAGCGCATCATGGGCGGGCTGGCCGATCACTTCGGCCAGAAGGCCGCCCTGGATGATGCCTCCGTGCTGCGCCTGCAGGCCTATCTGTTGCGCCATGCCACGGAGAAATCCGCCGCCCCCTATGCCCAACAACTGGCCCGCACCGCCGGGTATAAGCCAATCAATCTGCGGATTACCGAGTCCGAATACTTCAGCATCAAGCACCAGGACATCTCCTTAACCGAGGTCAAGGCCAACCCCAGGATCGGTAGCCTGAGCCAGTGCCAGGCCTGCCACAGCAAGGCCGATCAGGGATCCTTCAAGACGGATGAGGTGGTGGTGCCCGCCCCCGAATAGGCTACAAACGGAGGCGGATACGGCTGCGCAGGCCGCCAAGCTCGGTGGAGCGGTCCATCTGTAACTGGCCGTTGTAGCTCTCCACTATGTCCTTGACTATGGCCAGGCCCAGGCCCTGGCCTGGGGTCTGCTCGTCCAGCCGCTTGCCGCGTTGCAGCAGGGCCTGGCATTGGCTGGCGTTCAACCCTGGGCCGTCGTCCTCCAGACAGATCAGCAGGCCCTGCGCGTCCTGTTCCAGCCGGAGGCGTATCCGCTGTCTGGCCCACTTGGCGGCATTGTCCAGCAGGTTGCCGAGTAGCTCCATCATGTCGTCCTGATCCAGCGGTAGTTGCTCCGCGCACTGGCAGCGCCAGTCCAGGTGGAGCTGTCGATCGGCGTACAGGGCCTGGATGCCTTCAACCAGATCGGCCAGGTCGTGCTGGGCGACAAAGTGTCTTCCGGCCATGGCGCTGCCGGCCAGGCGGGCACGGTGCAGCTCCCGCTCGATCAGGTGGTGCATCTGTTCGGCCTGTTGCTGCAGGCCCTCATGTCCAAGCTTACGGCCCTGATGGGCAATCCGCTGCAGCGGCCCCTTGAGGGCGTGGGCCAGGTTGCCCGCGGCCAGGCGGCTGCGCACCAGATGCGCTTGCAGACGACCGAGCAGCTGATTGAACTCCGCTACCAGCGGCTGGATCTCGCTGGGAACCGGCGCGTCCAGCTGCTGGCGCTGGCCACCGCTGACCTCGGCCAGCTGGCCGCGCAACCGATCCAGCCGTTGGAACAAGCGCCGCAACAGCCAGCCCTGGGCCAGCAGCAACAGGGCCACCATGGCCAGGGCCAGCAGCAGGCCGTACAGGAGCAGTTGGCGAAAGTGTAGGTGCAGGCTGCTGATATCCTCCGCCACATGCAGGCTGAAGGCCAGGCCATCCTTTTCGTAACCGGCCGACCAGAGCAGCAGGCGCTGCCCGCTGGGTCCGGCCAGGTGCCGGGTCTGCTCCTCGCCCAGGGCCGGGCTGGGCGGGTCCAGCGTCTCGTCCCACAGGGAGCGGGAGCGCAGCTCGCCGCCGTCGGCAAAGCGCACCAGCAGATAGTGACCGGACAGGGGCTGGCGGTAGATGGGTGGCAGCGGGCTGTGCAGCCGCTGGCGGTGGGGGTCGATGGCGCTGAGCATGGCCTCGCCATCGTGGGCCAGGCGGGTGGCGACGAATTGCAGGCTGCCAAGCCAGGTCAGGCGCAGCCCCAGCACCAGCAGCACGGCCAGCATCAGCACCAGCAGCCCGCCCAGCAGCCAGTGCAGGCGGGATTCGATCGAGCCCTCAGGGCTCAGGATGGAAGACATAGCCCTGACCACGGCGGGTTTCGATGTGTTGCGGGCCGAGTTTCTCACGCAAGCGGCGCACATAGACCTCTATCAGATTGCTGTCGCGATCAAAGTCCTGGTCATAGACATGCTCGGTGAGGCGGGTCTTGGACAGGATCTTGCCCGGATGCAGCATGAAATAGCGCAACAGGCGAAACTCGGTGCCGGTCAGGGCCAGCGGTAGCGCATCGGTCCTGCACAGTTGCTGGCGCTCCTCGTCCAGGCGCAGATCCGAGGCCCACAGCTGGCCCTCGGCGCGGCCCTGGGCACGCCGGATCAGGGCCTGCAGCCTGGCCAGCAATTCCTCCGGGTAGAAGGGCTTGGTCAGATAGTCGTCGGCCCCCGCCTTGAGGGCATCTACCTTGTCCCGCCAGCTGCTGCGCGCGGTCAGGATCAATACCGGCATGAGCCGCCCCGCGCCGCGCCAGCGATCCAGTAACTGCCTGCCGGGCAGGCCCGGCAGCCCCAGATCGAGGATCACCGCGTCGTACTCCTGGTGCAGGCCCATAAACAGGCCATCGCTGCCGTTATCGGCCAGGTCCAGGGCATAGCCTGCGGCCTTCAGCTCCGGCCGCAGTTGCTCCACCAGGTCGGCGTCATCCTCCACCAGCAGCAGGCGCATCGCTCAGTCCTTTTGCTCGCGCTGGAGGATTTCCGCGCTCAGGGCATCCACCTTCAGTTCCTCCACCCGGCCATCGGGCAGCAGGTATTCGATCTCATACAGGTGACGGTCGCGCTTTTGTTCGTACTCCACCTCCAGCACCCGCGCATCGACGGGTATGTGTACTCGCTGCAACAGCACTTGCAGCGGCAGCACCTGGTGGGATTGGCGCAGGGCGTAGGCCTTGTCGGCGTCTTTATCCTCGCTGGCCCAGGGTTGACTGGACAGGCCCAGAACGAGACCGAGCAGGGCGCTAAGCCCCAGGGCTTTCATGGCTAGGTTTTTCATGCGTGTTACTCCCGTGTGATCAGGTTGGCAAGGCAGGGGCTATCCCCTGCAATACAGCCTATCAAGCCAAGCTGAAACCAAACTGAAAAGTAACGGTCTGGGCACCAGTCGGGTTTAGGTGCCCGTAGCGGGCATCCCAAACCCGACAGGCTCCTAGATCAATTGCACATGGCGCCCGGCCACGGCGTAGGTGCTGATCAGCAGGCCGAGGATGAGATTGGTCAGGATCAGCTTGCGGATCAGGCCCAGGGCGCTGGCGGCATCGGGCCAGCGCTGTTCACCCACGGCCAGGCCCATCTTGCGGTAGGGGACAAAGTAGAGGAAGGCGAAGATGGCCGCCATCACCAGACCGACCGCTGACATCAGGTGTACATGCAGGCCGGCCTTGCCCTGGAAGGGGCCGAGGAAGACCCAGAAACCGCTGCTCAGCAACAGACCGATGCAGCCCCAGACCCAGGGAAAGAAGCGCCGGAATACCCCCAGCATCAGTTGCAGGCGCTGCGCCGGTTCCAGTTCGGCGGCCGCCGGGCGCAGCATCAGATGGGCGAAGAACATGCCGCCGACCCAGATCAGGGCGGCGAGAAAGTGCAGGCTAATGGCTAGGGCGAACATAGGGCTCCCTTTGGAATCAAGGTGGTGACCTAACCTCTTGCCCCTCCCTTAAGGCCTGTGAGGGCCAAGGGAATAAGCGGGGGGTTGGCGGCTAAGCTCAATTGGACCCAAAAAAACCCGCAACGTTGCACAGCCTGGCGATATTTTGCAGGGCCTCGGGGATGGCGTGGAAGCTCAGTTGCCCCTTGGCCCTTTGTGATTGCTCCAGCCATTCCAGCATCAGGGCCAGGCCGGCGCTGTCGGCGTGCCGGATCTGCCCCAGGTCGATGTGCAGGGCCTGGCTGAAATCCAGCTGGCCCTGGGCTTGGCGTAACAGATCGGGGACCGAGTGAAAACCCAGGTCACCCAGCAGTTGCCAGTGATTGGCCTCGCCTTGCAGTTGACAGGGTTGGAGTTGGCTCACGGGCGTTGTCCAGGTTAGGGCCAGGGGCTGCGGCAAGATCAGCCGCAGGCTCCGGCTAGCGGTTTTTCGTCTTCATCTCCTGAATCAGGCCGGATACGCCGATCTGCCCTACCCGGCCGCCGAAGCTGGTGCGGTAGTTGGAGACCAGACTGACGCCGCCGACCTTGATATCCACCACCTTCCAGCTACTGCCGCCACCGCGCAGACGGTAATCCACCGCGACCGGCGCGCCGCCGGAGCGGGGCACCTTGGTGCGGACCACGGCGTATTTGCCGCTGACCTGGGCCGGCTTGTAGTCGATCTGGCCGCCGGAGTAGTTCAGCAGGGCGGTGCCATAGGTGCGCACCAGCAGCTGGCGAAACTCGCGCACAAAGGCGTTGCGCTGGCTACCAGAGGCCTGGTTCCAGTACTTGCCCAGTACCGAGCGGGACATGCTGTAGAAGTCCACATGGGGCAGCACGCTGGAGCGGATGATGGCATAGAGCTTGTCTGGATTGGCCTTGAGGCTGGCCTTGTTGGCCAGTACCTTGTTCAGCACCCGCTCGGCGTGGTTCTTGACGAAGCTGTCGGCACCGCCGGCCAGGGCCTGCCCACTCCAGCCGAACAGCAAAAGGACGAGGATCAGGGGCCAGAGGCCGGATTTTGCGGGGATCTTTTGCATCATGGGCATCATAGTTTTTCTCCTTCGGGCTTGGCACCCTCTGCCGCCTTGTTGAACAGGAATTGGCCAACGATCTCTTCCAGCACCATGGCCGATTGGGTCATGCCGATCTCGCCCCCTTCGCGCAGATACTCGGGGCTGCCGCCGGCCTCCAGGCCGATGTACTGCTCGCCAAGCAGGCCGGCGGTGTAGATCTTGGCGAAGGTGTCATCGGGTATCCTATCGTACTGGTGATCTATGGTCAGGGTCACCAGGGCCTGATAGCTGTCGCTGTCGAACCCTATGGCGCTGACCCGGCCCACGCGCACCCCGGCCATGCTCACCGGGGCCTTGACCTTGAGGCCGCCGATATTATCGAAGCGGGCGCTGATGCGATAGCCCTCGCCATTGGACAGGCCGCTGAGGTTGCTCACCTGCAGGGCAAGGAAGAACAGCGCCAGGATACCGGCGGCCATGAAGGCCCCTACGCCTATTTCGAGGCTGCGCTTGTGCATGATCGATTACTCCCCAAACATGAGTGCGGTCAGGATGAAGTCCAGCCCCAGCACCGCCAGGGCCGAGTGCACCACGGTACGGGTGGTGGCGCGGCTCACCCCGGCCGAGGTGGGCAGGGCGTCATAACCCTGGAACAGGGCGATCCAGCTGCACACCAGGCCGAACACCAGGCTCTTGATGACGCCGTTGTAGATGTCCTCGCGCAGGTCGATGGTGGACTGCATCTGTGACCAATAGGCTCCGCCATCCACCCCCAGCAGGTTGACCCCAACCAGATGGCCGCCGATGACCCCCACGGCGCTGAACAGGGCAGCGAGCAGGGGCATGGCGATAAAGCCGGCCAGAAAGCGCGGCGTCAGCACCCGCCTGATCGGGTCCACCGCCATCATCTCCAGGCCGGACAGCTGTTCGGTGGCCTTCATCAGGCCGATCTCGGCGGTCAGGGCAGAACCGGCCCGGCCGGCGAATAGCAGGGCCGTCACCACCGGGCCCAGCTCGCGCACCAGGGAGGCGGCCACCATCACGCCCAGGGTCTCGGAGGCGCCAAATTTGGACAGGACATAATAGCCCTGCAGGCCCAGCACCATGCCGACGAACAGACCGGAGACGAGGATGATCATCACCGACAGTACGCCCACGGAGAACAGCTGCGCCACCAGCAGGCGCGGCCGTGGCAGCAGATCCCCCAGCCCCTGCAAGATGCGCAGCAGCAGCAGATGGGCACGGCCCACGGCGGCCAGATAGTCCAGTCCAAAGCGCCCCAGCCGGGCCAGGGCGTCAAACACGCTCGGTCTCCAGCAGGTCGGCGGCCAGGTCCGGGGCCGGATAGTGAAAGTGCGCTGGACCATCGGCCAGGCCCTGCATGAACTGCTTGACCCAGGCGGAGTCCGATGCGGCAATCGCCTGGGGCGTACCCGAGGCCACCACCCGGCCATCGGAGATGACGTGGATGCAATCGGCAATGGAGGCGGTCTCGGCCACATCGTGGGAGACGATCACCGAGGTCAGGCGGCTGGCCTCGTTAAGGTCGTGGATCAGTTTCACCAGCACCGCCAGGGAGATGGGGTCCTGGCCGGTGAAGGGCTCGTCGTACAGTACCATCATCGGGTCCAGGGCAATGGCCCGGGCCAGGGCCACGCGCCGCGCCATGCCGCCGGACAGCTGGGCGGGCATCATCGCCCTGGCACCGCGCAGGCCCACCGCCTCCAGCTTGAGCAGCACCAGCTTGCGTATCATCGAGGCCGGCAGGCGGGTGTGTTCACGCAGGGGATAGGCAACGTTATCGAACACATTGAGATCGGTGAGCAGGGCCCCGCTCTGAAACAACATGCCCATTTGCTTGCGCAGCTCGAACAGCTCGACATGGCCGAGCCGGTGCACATCCTGGCCATTGAATTCGATCCGCCCCGCCGCCGGGCGCAGCTGACCGCCGATCAGCTTGAGCAGGGTGGTCTTGCCGCTGCCGCTGGGGCCCATCACGGCGGTGACCGCGCCACGGGCTATGTCCATATCGACCCCATCGAAAATCACCCGCTCGCCGCGCGCAAAACGCAGGCCACGGATCTTTACCAGGGGTTCCTCGCTATTCACTTGGGGCCGGTCCTGTGTGATGGGACCGAAGATTCTGACCCCCATTGCCATCGGGGTCAAGATGGGGTAGTGGGGAATGAGGTGACAGAGGCACAGAAAACCTTGCCTTTTCTGACCCAATTGGCGTACTTTTGCCCTTCTTCAATACGGGCCTGGGTTAGCAAAAAACAAGGGGAAAGCGGATGGAGACTATCGAAAGTCTGATTGGTGGCCTCAATGGCATTGTCTGGGGTCCGCCCATGCTGGTGTTGATCCTGGGCACCGGCCTGTTTCTCACCGTGGGTCTGCGCTTCATGCCCATCCGCCATCTGGGCGCGGCCTTTCGTACCCTCTGGCAAGGGCGCAAGTCCGAAGAGCAGGGTGATATCACCCCGTTCAACGCCCTGATGACCTCCCTTTCCGCCACCATAGGCACAGGCAATATCGCCGGGGTGGGTACCGCCATCGCCATCGGTGGGCCGGGGGCCATCTTCTGGATGTGGTGCACCGCCCTGGTGGGCATGGCCACCAAGTACGCCGAGGCGGTGCTGGCGGTGAACTACCGTGAGGTGGACGAGGCGGGCAACCACGTCGGCGGGCCCATGTACTACATCAAAAACGGCCTGGGCAAGAACTGGGCCTGGCTGGGCCTGCTGTTTGCCGTCTTCGGTGCCCTGGCCGGGTTCGGCATAGGCAACATGGTGCAGGCCAACTCGGTATCCCATGCCATGCAGGCCAACCTGGGTGTGCCCGAGTGGCTGACCGCCGTGGTCATGGCCTTCTTTGTCTTTCTGGTGCTGATCGGCGGCATCAAGCGCATCGCCCAGGTGGCCGGCAAGCTGGTGCCGCTGATGGCCGCAATCTATGTGTTCGGCGGCCTGGCGGTGATCGTGGTGAATATCGCCGAGGTGCCAGCGGCGCTCTGGGGCATAGTGCAGGCCGCCTTTACCCCCACTGCGGCCACTGGCGGCTTTGTCGGGGCCGGGGTGATGCTGGCGGTGCAGATGGGCGTGGCACGGGGCATCTTCTCCAACGAGGCTGGGCTTGGTTCGGCCCCCATCGCCCATGCCGCCGCGCAGACCAATAACCCAGTGCGTCAGGGCACCATTGCCATGCTGGGCACCTTCATTGATACCATTATTATCTGCACCATCACCGCGCTGGTGATCATGATCTCCGGCCAGTGGGACAGCGGCCTGAAGGGTGCCGAGTTGTCCTCCGCCGCCTTTGCCAGCGGTATCCCCGGTCTGGGCCAGTTCGTTGTCACCTTCGGTCTGGTGATCTTCGCCTTTACCACCATCCTCGGCTGGAGCGTCTATGGCGAGCGTTGCGTTGAGTATCTGCTGGGCATCAAGGCGATACTGCCCTTCCGCCTGCTCTGGGTAGCGGCCATCCCGCTGGGTGCCCTGGTCAAGCTGGACCTGGCCTGGCTCATTGCCGATACCCTCAACGCCCTGATGGCCATCCCCAATCTGATCGCCCTGCTGCTGCTCAGCCCGGTGGTATTCAAGCTGACGCGGGAGTACTTCGACGCACAGGGCTGAGGCATTATTTACTGCCCCGGCAAGGCGGCCAGCGCCTCCCCCACCCGCGCCATGCGCTGCTCCAGCGTGCCTGACAACAGGATGTAGGGCCGCAGGCCACGCTCCAGTTCGGCCCGAATCGCCTGCTGCATCCGCTGTCGATTGGCCGCGCCGGAGCGGTCCCAGGTATCGGCATAGGGAATATCATCGGCACACAGAAAGCACAGCGCATACCGCTGCGGGCACTGGGCCGCCAGCTGTTCCAGGCGGGGCGGCACCCTGCCGTGATAGTAGAGGGCGAACTGGCGGGTGGTGCTGGCATCGGTATCCACGAACAGGTAGCGATTGGCCTGCTCCGCCCAACGGTCCTCATGCCGACAATGCCCCTCGGCAATCGCCACCAACTGCTCCGGGCTGAGGCGGCGCTGACGCTGATGGGCCAGCCAATATTCCCGACCGTACTCCGGCATCCAGCAACTGGAATGGCGTTGTGACAGGGCCTCGGCCAGGGTGCTCTTGCCGGTGCTGGGGGCACCGATGAACGCTAGGCGGTGGATCAGGTCGCGATACACCAGCGGTTGCAGAAAATGCCGGTTGGCGAAGGGCGCGGCGCGGATGGCGGTGGCGGAAATGGGCACGCGGACGCGGGCCGGGTCGATGCGCCTATCCTCAGCGCCCAGGGCGCGGCTGACGTGGTCGCCGTAGAACTCGCTGGAGTAAAAGCGGTCGATCCGGCACCCTGCCAGCCGGGACAGGATATAGACCTCGTGCAGGCGCATGATCTCGGGCGCGTCACTCACCTGGCAGGGGCCGTCCCAGGCCTCGATCACCTCCACCTGGGGGTAGAGGGCGCGAATCCAGCCCGAGCGCACCGGCAGCGGCACCTGGGTGACCTCGCTGGCCGGGTAGATCAGCAGCAGCACCCGCTCATTTTCCGCCAGCGCGGTCTCGATCAGCAGTTGATGACCGCGATGCAGGGGGGCGAACTTGCCCAGCAGCAGGCCGGTGCTCATGCTGGCGCTGATTCGGGCAGCAATTGCCTGGACCGGACGCGGTAGTCGCGCCGCCAGGCCAGCAGGCCCAAAAGGGCCAGGATCAGAAAACAGGCGTATAGCCCGCTGGTGAGATACAGCGCCTTGAACCAGTAGATGCCAATGGCGGCCAGATCCACCAGGATCCAGAACAGCCAGGTCTCCAGCAGCTTGCGCGCCAGCAGCCACTGCGCCACCAGGCTGGCCACCGTGGTGAACGCATCGGCATAGGGCAAGGCGGCATCGGTCTGGCTGGCCATCAACCAGCCCCATACCAGGCTGGCGCTGATCACCAGCAGCGGCCAGCCGATGCGGGCGCTGGCGCTCAAGCGACGGATTGGCAGGCGAGAGACAGGGGTACCGGCCTGCCGACCGCCGTGCAGCCACCAGTACCAGCCATAGAGCTGCATCAGCACATAGATGCCATGCAGCAGCATGTCCGAATAGAGCTTGACCTCATAAAAGATGAACAGGTAAAGCACCACCTGCACCAGTCCGGTGGGCCAGCACCAGATATTCTGGCGTATGCACAGCCAGACACAGACCAGACCGAAGACCACGGCGATGGCCTCAATAGCGATCATATCTACCTCCATCAGCAGCTGTTGGTCTTTGATACAAGTGTTTCGCGTTCCCAGGCGCCAAGTGGGAACGCCGAAGTTCCGCGCTGCGGAACCTCTTTGCCCGAGCAATCTGTCCGCGCCCACCGCGCGCCCCAAATAGGATAGGCCCAGTGGGAGCGGCCTTGCCCGCGATTTCAGAAAGCACACGCCGAATCTTGATGATGCCCCAGTCAGGAAAACAATTTGATTTCAATCCTGGGATTTCCTAACCTCACAAAGTCAAGGGAACAAAAAACAGGGCCGCCCCATGCAAACCGCTACCGCACCGGACGCCAACAGCCACATCCCCATCGACACGGACAACATCGTCCGTGGCTCCATGCTGCTCGGTGACCTGCGTGACCTGCTGCGGCGCAAACACTACAGCATCAGCACTGAACAAGCCTACCTTGACTGGGCCAGGCGCTACATCCTCTTCCACGGTAAACGCCACCCCAACGACATGGGCGAGGCCGGGATCGTCGCCTTCCTCAACCACCTCGCCGTCCACCGCAAGGTCGCCGCATCTACCCAAAACCACTTTATATCAAGTATCGTGTTCAATCGATAAAGGACGAAATAATTGTTAAGGACGAGATTCAGAGGAAAAAAAGAAAGAAGAATTAATAGCCAGCAAAATGAGGGAAAAAGAAAGGCGAGAAAAGATTGCCGCTCAGCGTAAAGAAGAATTCAGAAAACAGCTTATAGACGCTCTGCTTTTTATTGGCATTCTCATTATTCCGTATATTTTTTCTTGGTTTACATTGCAAAAAAGATATTCCACCACATGGAAAGTAATGAGTTTTGGCTGGTTGGGTTTGATGCTGCGGGTGGCTTTCAACGGCAACAGCGACTAACAAGGCAAATCCAGCCGACGCCTTCAGTCGCTACCGCTCCTTACAGCTCGGCAGATTTGCAGCGCTAGCTGCTCAAAAACCGCCAATCTCTCAAGTTTATGGACAATCAGACGTAATTACATTATAGTTACATCTGATTCAGTTAATAACGGGAGTACATTCAAATGACTCAGCTAGTACGGATAGGAAATTCCCAAGGCATAAGAATACCTAAGCCTTTGATCGAACAGGCTCATTTAGAAGGAAAAGAGATTAAATTACAATTGGTTAACGGTGGCCTCCTCATAACCCCAGAGAATGGAGTTAGAGAAGGCTGGAAAGAAGCTATAGAGCGAACAATTTCGGCTCACGGTCAAGAGTCGCTAGATGATGAATGGTTGGATTTCACTCTGGACTCGGATGATGAGCTGGAGTGGTAATGATAACGCGATTTGAAGTTTGGCTAGTTGACCTCAATCCCACGAAAGGAAGGGAAATCAATAAAACACGCCCTTGCGTCGTGATTTCTCCCAATGAAATGTCAGCACTCTCTACAGTGCTTATGGCTCCAATGACGACCAAGGGTTTCGAGTATCCTTGTCGTGTTTCTTGTAAATTCAAAGGAAAAAGCGGTCTAGTTCTTCTGGATCAGATTAGGGCCGTTGATAAATCAAGGCTTATTAAAAAGGTTGGGACAGTGAGTGCAAAGACACAAAAAGAACTGTGTTCGTGCTTACAAGAAATGTTTGAGTATTAAATGCAGCTAACAAAGCAAATTCACACGGAAAAATTTCCGCAACGTTCATTTGTGCTATGAATAGCACAAGCCTCACATTGCTACAATTTGCCGGTGATTTGCGGCGTTATATTTCGGAGGTCGCGTGAGTGACGTAGTTGATAAATCAGCAATCAAAATTGTCAGGATGATTGATAGAAGCAGTGATATGGCGTATTGGAAGTCACAATCATACTCTAGCAGGTTAGAAGCGTTAGAAGAAATTAGATCAGAATATATAAACTGGAAATACGGTGTTAAACAAGAATTTCAAAGAGTTTATAGAGTTACTAAACTCAAATCATGTTAAGTACATGATCGTTGGTGGGTATGCGCTGGCTGTCCATGGATATCCTCGGTACACCAAAGATATTGATATTTGGATATTAACTGACCCGCAAAATGCAAAAAATATCGTTCAAGCCACTAGTGTCCCGTTAAATTATCGAATAAATCCAATTGCTTAGGGTTGCCATGGTCTTCCTGCGCGCGATCTCTTAAATTAAGTACTTGTTCTATAGATGTTTTCTCAAACAAGGTTAGGCTCAGAACCTGTAGGATTGTGTAGAGATCGGCCTTGATGTCGTGGCGCTTTTTGATGATGGCCACGAGCACGTAGACTGAGATGGCAATCCAGATTTGGCTTTTGACCGCATTCTCTGTGGTGCCGAAAAACGACTTGATGCGTAGATGCTGCTTGATCCATTTGAAGAACAACTCCACTTGCCAGCGATAGCGGTATAGGTCGGCCACCGTCTGTGCCTTGACGCTGAAATTGTTGGTCAGAAAATCGAATGTCTTGCCGGTCTGGGTATCGTGATACTTGATCCGGCGTAACGGCTGCGGGTAATCGACGGCTGAGCGCACACCCGTGAGTACGACGGTCTGATCGCAGCGCACCCCGCCGGCGGTGTCGACGGGATGGGAATAGCGGCGCCGATACTTGGTATTGGATTTGGCGCGGATGACAAAGAATGCGCCTGCGGCGTTCAAGGTGAATAAGCGTCGGAAGTCCACATAGCCACGGTCCATGATGTAGAAAGCGCCCGGTTCCGGCAGCAACATATCGAGGGCGTTGACGTCGTGTACCTTGCCGTCCGTGATATGGATAAACGTGGGGATGTTGCCACGCAGGTCCAGCAGGGTATGAAGCTTGACGGCAGACTTGGTGGTACGAAACAGCGCCCAAGGGAATATCGATAGACACAGGTCGATGGTGGAGGCATCCAGCGCATAGACCGTATTGTCCAGTTCCAGCCCTAGGTCTTCGTCGGCATAGAGAGGGCGGGCGACACGAATCAGGGCTTGTGCGAAGTCGGCGTAGATACGCCAGTCCCGACGCTCGTTGGCTTTTGCCAGGGTATTGCGCGCGACGGAGGGAGCACGAAGCCCCATGTGATAAAGCTTGCTCTGGTGGGCACGAAGGCAAGCCTCGATGTCGCGCAAGCTCTCCCGATAAGTGAGCTGGGCAAAGGCCATGACATAGTATTGGTCGAGACAGCGGAAATGCTTGACGTAGTGTTCGCCTCGATAGCGAGCGACACAACGCCGAAAAGTGTGCAGTGGCAAGTGCGCCATGACCTGCGAGAAAATCAGCCTGCCGGTGTACATGATCTATCCTCGTTGGAGTCCAGCAGGAATGATCAATGGGTATCGGATCGATTTTCAAGTTGCTAACACCACAAATTTTAGAAATTACCAAATAGAAACATTATCTTGCAGGGATCTATGGCTTTTTTAACGGGACACTAGTGCGTTCAAGCGTTAAAAGACTTTGGATTTTCACAACTGGGTTTGAAAGAGGATGATTTTATTATCCCCGGAAATGTCATACAGCTGGGATATCCTCCAAATAGAATAGATATTATCACCCAAGCAACGGGTATTGATTTTGACAAGTGCTACCCTAATAGGGTCGAAATACAAATTGATGGAATAGCAATTAGCGTCATTGATGTGGAAAATCTTAAGATAAATAAACAAGCAATAGGCAGGTTGCAAGACTTGGCAGATATCGAAAAACTTGAAGACGAAATATAACATGCGGCTAAACTCGGACCACCCAAAGCGGTGCTTTTTATTCGCTACGTGCCACGGCACGGCTCAAGGCCGCCATCCCCTTCAGCTTCGACGACTACCTGGAACTGGTGGAAAGCACAGGGCGTTGTCTCAGACCGGACAAGCGCGGTGCCATCCCGGAACAGGTACCCCGCCTGCTCCAGCGCTTCAACATCGACCCCGAGCACTTCCTGACCTGCGCCAATCCCCTGATGACCGCCTTCGGCAGCGCCATCGGTGTCCCCGCGCACCTGACCCAGCTCTGTGTTCAACGCCAAACCAAGTTCTTGCATGGTATGCGGGCGGCAAGGGCGGTGTTTGAGCAGAAGGCGGCCTAGGCTAGCCAACCGCCCCAACCCATGCCACACTCCCCCCATGAGCCATACCGAAAGGACATCCACTTTGTTTTTCTCGTTCCCACGCGCCGCGTGGGAACGTCGATACTCCGCGCTGCGGAGCGTTGAATTGGTATCCGTCCGCGATTTCGCTATGGTGCAGAGCGAGGGTGGTGGGAAATCGCGGTGATCGGTGTTCGTTGACGGTCGTGAGGCGTTTGCGCTGGTTAGGTTCCGCGCTGCGGAACCCCTACTTTCTAGTGAATGAGTCCACCACTGGTTATAGACTACATCAAGGTCCAATGGCGTAAAATTAAGCTGTTCGTTGTCTCCGCAGAGCGGAGGCGCTGCGTCCCCACGCAGCGCGTGGGAACGAGAAAAAAGCCGTCAACAAAATTTGCTCAGTGAGCCGGGCGTTATGCGCAGGAAAAGAAATGAGTCCAACCGTATTTAGAGATAGAGGCTATAGATTTTTCTTTTTCTCAAGAGAAGAGGAAAGAATGCATGTACATGTGATTTCGAGTGATGGTGAAACGAAATATTGGCTAGAACCAGAAATAGAGCTCGCAAAAACCACAAACATACAAGAAAACAACTGAAACAAATAGAAGTATTAATTGAGGCTCACTATAATGAACTCGTTAGCTCATGGCAAACACAATTCGGAAGTTGAAATTGGGAACATTTCAATCCATGGGATTTGGTTAATAACTCACAATAAAGAGCTATTCATGCCATATGAAACTTTCCCATGGTTTAAAGACCAAATAATAAATTCAATAATTAATGTCGAGGAGCAAAGCCCAGGCCATTATTATTGGCCAGACCTGGATATAGATTTAACTGATGAAATTATTGAACACCCTGAGCGCTTTCCCGTATTTCGTCGCAGCGCATAACATGCGGGTCAACCTGACCTACCAAGGCGGTGCGCCCATCGGCTTACCGCTTTGGTGGGCAGGTTACCCTTGACGTTAACACCACAAGAAATAAAGCTGTATCCTCTGGAATTTTCTCGTTCCCACGCGCCGCGTGGGAATGAGAAGGAAAAAGGATCAGCAGTTTAAATTAGTGTAATTGGTAAGGTGTCACCGAAATTCCTCTGTATCAGGCAGGCCAATGGACAGCAGCGCCGCCAGCAGGACAAAGCCGGTGGACCAGAGCAGGCAGCCCTCCAGCCCTTGGGTCTGGTAGGCCCAGCCGGAGATCAGGGTGCCGATCAGGCGACCGCCGGCGTTGGCCATGTAGTAAAAGCCGACGTTCATCGCCACCCGGTTCTGGTCCGAATAGGCCAAAATCAAATAGGAATGCACCGCCGAGTTGATGGCGAACACCAGCCCGAACAGCACCAGCCCAACCACCACCACCCAGTCCGCCGGCCAGCCCTGGCTCAGCCCCAGCGCCATCAGGGCCGGAAACAGCGCCAGCACAAAGGCCCAGAGCCGTGCCGTACCGCCGCCGGGCCCCTGACCGCCGTGACTGCGCTTGAGCAGGCGCGGGGCGCTGGCCTGGACCAGGCCGTAGCCGATCACCCAGGCGGCCATGAAGCCGCCGATCAGGCTCAGCTGCCAGCCCAGTACCTCGTACAGGAACACAGGTAGGCCGACCACGAACCAGACATCCCGCGAGCCGAACAGAAAGAACCGCGCCGCCGACAGCTGATTGATCGCCCGTACCTTGGAGAATACCTGGCTGAACTTGGGCTTGGCCTTCATCTTGCCCACACCGCTTGGCAGCAGCCAGGCGGTGAGGATCAGCACCAGCAGCAAGGCCCCGGCCAGCACCGCCAGGGCACCGCGAAAACCCAGCCATTCCAGCAAGGCCCCGCCGAGAAAGAAGCCCACCCCCTTGAGCGCATTCTTCGAGCCGGTGAGCACCGCCACCCATTTGAACAACTTGCCCTCACCACTGCTGGCAATCGCCTTGACCGACGCCTTGGCGGACATCTTGTTCAAATCCTTGGCAATCCCCGACAGGGCCTGGGCCGCCATCACGTATCCCACCGACAGCCAGGCATCGGGCACCGTCAGCATGGCCAGCGCCACCACCTGCAGGCCCATGCCGATGTGCATGGTCAGATTCAAGCCGATGCGGGCCCCAAGCCAACCGCCGACGAGGTTGGTGACAATGCCAAAGAACTCATAAAACAGAAACAGCATGGCCACTTCCAGCGGGGAGTAGCCAAGTAGGTGAAAATAGAGCACCACAAGCATGCGGATGGCGCCGTCGGTCAGGGTAAATGCCCAGTAGCCGCCGGTGACCACAAGGTAATTACGCAGATTACTGGACATCAGCACCCTCAGGGCGGGGGAAATCAGCCAAACAGCAACGCCCCGAGGGATTTCTTGCCTCGCAGGCACACTGACCCTTCTGGGTTTGCGCAATGACAAACTGGCGCAGTGAGGGCTCAACCGATTGCTCTTTGCTAATGCCATAGCAATAACAGACCGTTGCCTGTGGCGATGCGGACTTCAGACCCACCTGGGTGCGAATGTCAGCTTGGTAGACGCAAGTCCCGGTTGAAGCGAAATAAATCGTGTCACAGCTGGGGTTGGCGCAGAAGTTGAAATCTCCAGCCCTGTCCGCCCACTGCCAAGGGGCTTTCAGATGGAGCAAGACCCAGTGCCAGGAGATAGGACGACCCTTATCCCCGCAATCGGGGCATAGATTTGAGCTTACTCCTGGGGTGCCACTGGAACAGCAACTACTCACGTGGGACTACTTCAGACCGAGGGCCACTTTGCACGCCAGGTCCATCATGCGATTGACATATCCCCACTCATTGTCATACCAAGCATAAATCTTCACCTGGGTGCCGTTGATGACCATGGTGGAGAGGGCATCGACGATGCTGGAGCGGGGGTCGTTGACGTAGTCCACCGACACCAGCGGGCGTTCTTCGTAGCCCAATATGCCTTTCAGCTCGCCCTCGGCGGCGGCTTTGAAATAGCCGTTGATCTCCTCGGCGCTGACCGGGCGCGCCGCTTCAAAGACGAAGTCCGTCAGCGAGGCGTTGAGCAGGGGCACGCGCACGGCGTGGCCGTTGAGCTTGCCTTCCAACTCGGGGAAGATCTTGGTGATGGCCTTGGCCGAGCCAGTGGTGGTGGGGATCAGGGAATTGCCGCAGGCCCGCGCCCGGCGCAGGTCCTTGTGGCCTTTATCCACTATGGTCTGGGTGTTGGTGATGTCGTGGATGGTGGTCATGCAACCGTGCTTGATGCCGACCTTTTCGTGCATCACCTTGACCACCGGCGCCAGGCAGTTGGTGGTGCAGCTGGCGGCAGTGATCAGGTGGTTGACCGCTGGGTCGTAGAGATGGTCGTTGATGCCGTAAACGATGTTGAGCGCACCCTGGGTTGGGGCGGCGACTATGACCTTCTTCACCCCCTGGTCGAAATAGGCCTGCAGGCTTTCGGGCTTCTTGTGGTGCTTGCCGGTGGCCTCGATGACGATATCGCAGTCGGACCAGTCGCCATCGGCAATGGCAGCATGGCTGCTGTAGGCCAGCTGCTGGCCGTCGATCTGCATCTGCTCCCCTGCGCCGCTGCACTCGGGAGCCCAGGTGCCATGCACCGAGTCAAACTTGAGCAGGTGCGCTGAGCCCGCCGCATCGGTGGCGATCTCATTCACTCGCACAAAGCGCAGCTCCGGCTTGCCCCAACCCGCCCGCAAACCCAGCCGTCCCATACGGCCAAAGCCGTTGATACCTAATCTGATAGTCATCGTGATACTCCTGAAAATTGAATCAAGGGACGCAGAGGACGCAAAGAAGCGCAAAGACCGCAGAGTGGTTTCAAGCTGTAATCTGGCTTCAGACCAATGAGCACGGGCGGGTCACAGCCGCCCGCGCGCCCATTCAGCCCGCGACCGCAGAAACAACTTGGCGTTAATTCGCGTTCATTTGCGGACTCATTCTCTGTAGAACAAAGGACTTCCTTCTCTGCGCTTTCTGCGCTTCTCAGCGCCCTCTGCGTCCGAAACTCTTACAAATCAAAATCGCCGCTGTAGGGCTGTTCGCCCTCCACTACCGGCAGGGTCAGCTGGTTGCCCCAGTGCGACCAGCCGCCGTTATAGAGTCGCACATCTGTGTAACCCAAATGTTTCAGCTGCACATAGGCCAGGCCCATGCGAAAGCCGTCGTGGCAGTAGGCGTAGATGCGCTTGTCCTTGGGGATGGCCTGATACATGGCCGCAAGCTCCGCGTCCGACTTCCATTTCTGGCTGCTGGTACCGTCCAGGCTGACCACGTTGATGGCGCCGGGGATGTGGCCGGCCATGATGGAGTGGCGAATGACCTTGCCGGTATACATATCCTTGGGTCGGGCATCCAGCAGGACCACAGCGGGGTCGCGGCGGGAGACCACGTCGTCATAGACCTGCGGCCATTCAACGAACAGCTCGGGGTTGGCCTGTTTGAGGGTCACTGTGCCCGGTGTTGGCGTCGGCGTTGGCTCCTGAGTCAGTTCTTCAAAGGCCGCCCAGTCGAGGGTGCCGCCGTTGAGAATCTTCACCTGCGCCATGTTGAAGCCGTAGAGCTCCAGCAGGTAATAGAGGCGCGCAGCCAGGGCGGTGCTGGAGTCGTCATAGAGCAGCAGGGTGGAGTCGTCGTTCACACCCCAGCGGCGCAGGGTCTGCTCAAAGGCCTGGCGCGAGGGAAAACGCATCAGGGTCGCGACCTGGTTGTCGCCCAGGTCCTTGAACCGCTGCACCTGGATGGCGCCGGGCATATGGCCGACGGTGTAATAACGGTGCGGGTGATAGCGCACCTCCAGGATCACCAGCTTGTCATCGTCGATACGCTCACTCAGCCAGTCGGCATCGACGAGGAAATCCGCCGCCCAGAGGGGGCCGGTCAGGCATATCAGGAGCAGCGCAATGACTTTATTCATGTGTTTTCCTAGATAAGATTCAAGGGCATTTGCAGGTCTGTCCGCGGCTGGCCAAGGCCGTCAGGTACACTGCGGTGGCTGCTGGCGTCCGGCCATCACCGCATCTGGCGGTCGGTCCAGCAGGGGTGGTAGATCGAAGGACCGGGCCGCTTCGCGCAGCACACCCATGGCCCAGTCGGGTAGCTGAGGGTTGATTCGGTAATGCACCCACAGCCCCTGGCGCCGGTCGAGCAAGATGCCGTCCTTGCGCAGCTTGGCCAGGTGGTGGGAGACATGGGGCTGGGCCAGCGCCAGCGCCTGGGTCAGCTCGCAGACGCACAGCTCGCCGTGCTTGAGCAGCAGCATCAGGCAGGTCAGGCGGGTCTCCTGGGCCAGGGCGGAAAACAGGGTCAGATGCTTGATCATTCTCGATCCCTACGGATGGGCAAAGACAGGGCCAGGGGAAGCCTGAGAAGGCGCAATATATAAATATTTATGTATATTAGTACAGGTTGAGCAGATTTCAAAGCGCTCGTCCAGGACCATGACAATCAGACGTTAACTTTTTAAAATAATAAGATAATTGACCTGATGCCTTGCTTACCGGCGGCCATACCGGATATGATTGCACAGTCAAAACATGTTATTGCTTTTATATTGAAATAATTAGATATAATCGCCCTGTATCTGATTTCATCCCGATCCGGAAAGGTAGAACCCATGTCCGTTCAACGCGAAATCACTGCCAAGGCCTTCGCCAATCATTCAAGGATTGTCACCCATGTTTGACGCCCTTGCCCAGCTGCTGGTGTTCGATCTGCTGGGCCTGGAGCCTGCCTCCCAGGTCGGCGCGGCGCTGCATTTCTTTGTCATGGACCTGGTTAAGATCTTCGTCATGCTGGTGCTGATCATCTACCTCATGGGCCTGCTGCGCGCCCTGCTGTCAGCGGAGAAGGTGCGCGACTACGTGCGCGGCAAGCCCAAGTGGCTGGCGCGCAGCGCCGCCGTCGGCCTGGGCGCGGTGACGCCTTTCTGCTCCTGCTCCTCGGTTCCACTGTTTATCGGTTTTGTCGAGGCCGGTATCCCGCTGGGCGTCACCTTCTCCTTTCTCATCGCCTCGCCCATGATCAATGAAGTGGCCGTGGTGCTGTTGATCGGCATCCTCGGCTGGAAGCTGACCCTGATGTATGTCGCCGCTGGGCTGACGGTTGCCTATGTGGGCGGGGTGGTCATGGAAAAATTCAGGCCAGAACGCTGGGTAGAGGGCTATGTGTGGAAGATCCAGATGGGCCAGATGCAACTAGCAGAACCCGACACCTCCCTGCGTGGCCGCCACCGTTATGCCTGGGGCGAGGTCAGGGAGATCCTGCGCCGCCTATGGAAATGGGTGGTCGCCGGCATCGCCGTCGGTGCCCTGTTTCACGGCTATGTGCCGCAAGACTGGGTCAGTCAACACCTGGGTGGTGCCAGCAACTGGCTGGCGGTGCCCGCTGCCGTGCTGCTCGGCGTACCCCTGTATTCCAACGCCGCCGGCGTCATCCCGGTGGCCGAGGCCATGCTCGGCAAGGGGGTAGCCATAGGCACCACCCTGGCCTTCATGATGAGCATTGCCGCCCTGTCCCTGCCGGAGATGATCATCCTGCGCAAGGTAATCCAATGGCCCGCCCTGGCTCTCTTTGCCGGCGTACTGGCCACAGCCTTCACCCTGGTAGGCTGGGGCTTCAACCTGTTTGCCTGAGGGCGTTGCAAGCAGGCTTGCAGTCTCACCCGCCGGGCTTAGGCCCCGAGTTCCGGAGCCGCCAGGGGATGTTTCGTGTTCCGGGATGCCCCGCACCTGGCTCAGATCGGTGTGGGGCTGCCCCATGATCGTTAAACTGCACCTGTCGGCAGCAGGCGTCTGCTGATATCCGCCAACAGGGCCTCAAGATTCGCTTGGGGGAAGAAATGTCCCCCCTCGATCATCAGGGTATCGCTGCCCCAGCGGCTGTGCTGGGACCAGGCATCCAGCTGGGCAGGCGTCGTGGAGCTATCCTGGGTGCCGCCGTAAACGCTGATGCGGCAGTCCAGGAGTGTGCCTGGGCTATGGCAGTAGGTCTCCAGCAGGGTCAGATCGGCGCGGATGATGGGCAGGAAATAATCGAGCAGTTCCCGGCTTTCGCGCACCACATCCGGCAGGCCGCCGTATTTCTGCTGCAACTCCTGGATGAAGGCCTCATCGGGTAGATGATGAATCGGTCGATCATAGGGCAGATGGGGTGCGCGCCGAGCCGCCACCAAGAGATGATTGAGGCCGATCCCGGCTTGCCCGGACAGGCGGTGCGCCACCTCGTAGGCGAGCAAGGCACCCATGCTGAAGCCAAACAGGGCGATGGGTCTATCGGTCATGGCCAGCACATCGGCGGCAAACTCATCTGCCATGGTCGCTATGTCGGTCTGCAAGGGCTCATGCCGACGCCGCTCCCGCCCCGGCAACTGGGCCGCGTGCAACTCGATACCCTCGGGCAATAGCTCCGGCCAGGCATGAAAGGCCGTCACCCCGCCCCCGGCATGGGGAAAACAAAACAGGCGCAAGCGTGCCCCTGGCCTGGGCAGGCGGCAAAAGAAAGACCTGAGTTCTGCTTTACTCATCAGATTTACCCATCAGCTCCTAACCACTCGCCCACTCTTGATCCTAAAAAGAGCATTTGGCCACAGAGCCACAGAGCATACAGAGAAAAATCAATGTGTTGGAAAGCGAACGTTCATCGCCTTTTATGTGTAACTCTTTGAAACAACTCTGTGATCTCGGCTCTGGCTCCAGGCTTCGCTCTACCTCCTCCGTCCCTGGAGTCGTCGGCTCTGGCTCCAGGCTTCGCTCTACCTCCTCCGTCCCTGGAGTCGTCGGCTCTGGCTCCAGGCTTCGCTCTACCTCCTTCGTCGGGCCTACAGGGAGGTAGGTCATGCCAAACCGATGACTGGATCATCGGTGGCCCTGGAGGCGTCTGTGTCTCTGTGGCTTAACTGAGGAATATAGGTTGATCTCTAAGGAGAGCGAGTCAAATCCTCCTTTACCAAGGGGCAACTCAAATCCCCCCCTTTTGCCAAGGGGGAGGCCAAGTCTCTACCCATATTGTTAAGAGAATCGTGCAATATAACTGCTCAACCGGTTGCGCCGATAGGCCCGCTCCCCTGGTGATACAAGGGTTATTGCCCCTGGCCAGGCGGGATTGGGTTAACATGCGCGTTTCAATCATGTCAGGAGTTATCTTAAATGAAACAGATCAAGGTGCTGGGTTCCGGCTGCGCCAATTGCGAAGCCACGTTGAAGCTGATTGAAGAGCAGGCCAAGGCCCAGGGCATCGAGGTACAGCTGGAAAAGGTAGAGGATGTTGCCGCCATTGCCGCCTATGGCGTGATGACCACTCCCGGCGTGGTGGTGGATGAGCGGGTGGTGCATGCCGGCGGGCTGCCCTCGCGGGATGCGGTCAATCTCTGGCTTGGCGGCGGACTGGTCGGCCGCTGCGCGGGCAACGCCAATGCCGAGAGCTGCTGCGGCGGTTAGTTCTACCTGACTACTCAGGCCGTTAGCTCCCCTGTCCCTCAGCGGGATCAGCATTAACCCCGGATTCCGCTGCGCTCCATCCGGGCTACGCCCGGTTGTCGGTTGCTTCTGGGTTTAATCAACTCGGGCTGTCCTGGGCCTTGCCCCATCGCCGCTTTTGAGCTGGGCCTCCAGCTCGTTCAGGCGCTGCGGGGTGCCTATGTCCATCCAGCAGCCTGCATGGCGCTCACCGCTGACCTGGCCCCTGGCCATGGCCCGGCGCAGCAGGGGGGCCAGGGGGAAGGGGCCATCCGCGCAGCCAGCGAACAGCTGTGCCCGATACAGGCCTATGCCGCTGAAGGTGAGCCGTTCGGCCCCGGCCGTTTCTGTGTCCGTATCCCGCACCTGGCCTTGTTGCAGGTAGAAGTCCCCGGTCGGATGATGGGGCGGGTTGGGTACCAGGATCAGGTGGGCCAGGCCCTGGGGTTGGAGCCGATGCAGTCGGGCCAGGTCCAGGTCGGTCCAGACATCGCCGTTGATCACCAGAAAGGGCCCGCTACCGAGCAGGGGCAGGGCGCGGAAGATGCCGCCGCCGGTCTCCAGGGCGGGGGCCTCGGGGGAATAGCGGATGCTCAGCCCCCAGCGGCCGCCATCGCCCAGGTGGCGTTCGATCTGCTCGCCCAGGTGGGCGTGGTTGATCACCAGCTGGTCGAAGCCCGCCTCGGCCAGACGCTCGATGTGATACTGGATCAGGGGTTTGCCGGCCACCGGCAGCAGTGGCTTGGGACAGTGGTCGGTGAGGGGCCGCATACGCTCGCCGCGCCCGGCGGCCAGGATCATTGCCTTCATCATCGAGACTGGCGGCGCTGCGTCAATGCAGCGCGTGCAGTCCGCTGCCGCCCGGCCCCAGGGCGTCGGGCATCCAGGGGTTGATCAGATCCCAGTCCTCGACCTTGGCCAGCATCTCGGCCAACAGCTTGTGCAGCTCCGAGATAGTTAGCACCAGGATCACCTCCTGCTGACGGTCGCCGTTGATGAAGCTCAGGCGTACCGAGCCGTTGCCCAGCAGATTCATGTTGAGGGTTTCTATCAGAAAGCTGGCCGATGGGGCCGCCAGGGAGACCTGATTCTGCATCACCGGCACCTGCTGCTGGGCCTGCTGGTGCTGTAGCTGCTCTATCTCCCGCCGGTATTGCGAGTTGGCGTGGGGTGAGTGCTTGCTCAGCCAATCCGGCAGCAGATCCAGCCAGCCCTTGAGCAGACGCCGGGTGAGCACGCCGGTCAGGCGTTGCTGTTCGGCATCGAGGAACAGCAGGTTGAGCCGGTCCCGCCCCTGGTCGTAATACAGGGTGATGGATTGGGCAATCAGCGCCATCAGGCGGTTGGCAATTCTGTTTGGAGTATCTGCAGGTAGGTGTTGCGCGCGGTCTGGGCTATGGCCAGCTGGGTGTTGAGGCGCTGGATCTCGGCATCGGTCAGCTGGATGTTTTGCACCTGCGCCTTGGCCGCATCGGACAGGTCGGCCATCTTGTATTCCTTGCCATCCAGGGTCAGTGTGGGTTCTTCGCTCATGGGATTTCCTCTTGGGCTTGTGGGTGTAAACCGGGTTCAGGCCAGCCAGCCGTCGTCATCGAGCAGGGTGCGCATGGCGGTGAGTTTGACCACGCCGGGGCCGAAGCTGCCGCCGACCGGGTTGAATACGTCCAGATAGAAGGTCTCATCCGGCTCGGCCAGGGTATCACCTATGACCTCCACCGGGATCACCGCCTGGTTCTCTCCGGGGTAGAGATTCAACCGGCCACTGACGGCGATGTAGTCGCTGCCGGCCTGGGCGCTGCCATCGCGGCTGGCATAATCCACGCTGACGATGGCCTCGGGCTGGCTGCGCACCCCGCTGAACTGGAGCAGAAAAAAGACCAGCTGGGTGCCGACATCGCCCTCGGCCAGGGCCTTGATCACCTCGGCCGGGCTGGTTGGGGCCTCATTGTACTGGCTGCGCAGGCTCTGGTCGATCCATTGCTGGTAGTGACTGGCCCGCTGCCAGGCGGCCAACTCGCCGAAGCTGCTGTTGCTGTATTGATCGATATCCGGATTCACGCCCGCACGGCTCAGGCTGGCGGTGTAGGTGGCAATGCCGAGGATCTGGCCGCCAAGCAGCGCCGGGCCGCCGCTGTCACCCTGGGCGATCAGCCCCTCCGCCAGCCCCAGTCCCAGGTCGTTCAGGCCCATAAGCCGTCCCAGGGCATCATGGGCGGCGCTGCCGTCGTCGAAATCCGCCAGCAGCTGGCTGCCTGGGGTGGGGCTCCAGGACATGCCCGCGCCCATCTGCGTCTTTAATTCATCGCCCTCGGCCTCAAAGCGATTCTCTGCCCGGTAACGCACTATGCTGCCAGTCTGGCTGCTGGCACCGCTACTGCCACTGCCGGTGGCACCGTAGCCCACCAGGCTGAAGGCTTGCCCCAGTTCATCGGCATCCCGATAGAGGTTGTAGCGATCGGCATCCGCCGGTGCCTGCTCCAGCCAGACCAGGGCCAGGTCGTTGTTGCCCTGATCACTGTTGTAGTCGGGGTGAATCAGCACCCGCCCGGCCTCCTGGGTGCTGCTGCCCGAGGGGGTATCAAAGCGCACCTGGACACGGCCGCTGACGCCATCGAACAGGTGCGCGGCGGTGAGCAGGGCGCGGCCATCGTAGAGCAGGGCCCCACTGCCGCTGTGGCCGTTGATGCTCAGCCGTGCCACGCCGTCGTAGCCCTCGCCGCTGTTGGCGCGATAGCGGGGGTCCGTGGTGCTGGTGGTGGTGACCATGGGTCAATATAAACCTGTAACAGGGGGAGATGCAGGATAAAGGAAGTGCTGGTTATTACGAAAGCCGCCAGTTTTCAGCTTTCAGCGGTCAGCACCAGGCCCAGGTTGTCGATCAGCCGCGCCTGGCCCAGTTGGGCGGCGGCCAGCAGGCGCAGGCTGTGGTCTTGGGGGCCGGCTGGGGCCAAATCCTGGCTGCGCCGAATACTGACGTAATCCGGCTGGAAACCGGCCTGGCTCAGGCGTGCGCAGGCTTCCTGCTCCAGCAGCGCAAAGTCCCCTGCGCCCGCCTTCAGACCCTCGGCCAGCCAGCACAGGGTGCGGTAGAGCCGTGGGGCCTGCTGGCGCTGCTCGGTGCTCAGGTAGCGGTTGCGTGAACTCAGGGCCAGGCCATCGGCCTCGCGCACCGTGGGTACGCCGATGATCTGCACCGGCAGGGCCAGATCGGCCACCATGCGGCGGATCACCAGTAACTGCTGATAGTCCTTCTCGCCGAACAGGGCCAGCTGTGGCCGCACCAGGTTCAGCAGCTTGCACACCACGGTGGCCACGCCGCTGAAGTGCCCCGGCCGACTGGCACCACAGAGTTGCGCCGAGATATCCGGCACCTCTACCTGGGTATGCCCCTGCTGGCCCTGGGGATAGACCTGCTCGACGGGCGGGGCAAACAGCAGATCGGCCCCCTGTGCCTGCAACAGCTCCCGGTCCGCCTGCAGGGTGCGCGGGTAGCTGGCAAAGTCCTCCTGGGGACCGAACTGCAGGGGGTTGACGAAGATACTCACCACCACCCGCGATGCCAGGGCCTGGGCCTCGCCCACCAGCCGCAGATGGCCCTCGTGCAGGTTGCCCATGGTCGGCACCAGGGCGATACGCTCCCCAGCTGCGCTCCAGTCCTCAAGGCTGGCCTCCAGTTGCCCCCGCGTCTCGGCCAGGATCATGTCCGGGCCTTGGCCGTGGCAGGAAACTGCCCCTGACGCACGGCCTTGACATAGGCCTTGAGGGCCGCCGGGATGGTGCCCGTAGCCTGCATGAAGTCCTTGGCGAAGGGGGGTGGGGCGCTGGTGATGCCGAGCACGTCGTAGAGCACCAGCACCTGGCCGTCGCAGTCCGGGCCTGCGCCTATGCCGATCACCGGGATGCTCAGGGCCTGGCTGATGCGTGCCGCCAGCGCGGCGGGTACGCATTCGAGCACCAGCATCTGCGCCCCGGCGCTCTCCAGCAGGCGCGCCTCGCGCTGCATGCGCTCGGCGCTGTCGACGTCCTTGCCCTGGGTGCGGTAACCGCCCAGTTGGTGTACCAGCTGGGGTTGCAGGCCGAGATGGCCGCACACCGGTACGCCATGGGCGGCCAGATTGGCCACCCGCGCCAGCTGGCCCTCGCCGCCCTCCAGCTTGACCATCTGCGCCCCGCCCTGCTGCATCAGCTGGGCGGCGCTGCGCAGGGCACTGGCCTCGTCGTAATAGCTGAGAAAGGGCAGGTCGGCGATGACGAAGCTGCGCTGGCGGGCACGGCTGACGCAGGCGCAGTGATAGACGATCTGCTCCACGGTCACTGGCAGGGTGGTGCCATGGCCCTGGATCACCATGCCCAGGGAGTCGCCCACCAGCAAGACATCCACCCCGGCCTGCTCCAGCAGGGGGGTGAAGCCGGCGTCATAACAGGTGAGCATGGCGATCTTCTCGCCATCTTGTTTCATCCCCAGCAGGGTCTGGATATTGATCTGGCTCATGGTCTGGGTCCATGGATTGGGTTCAGGCGGTCAACAGGGGCATGGGGTTGAAGTAATGGCGGCCGTATTCGCATTCAATGATGCGCTGCATGAGCAGGTTGAAATCCTCTTCGCCCTCGGCCAGGTTCAGCCCCTCGGTGTTGACTATGAGCAGGGGTGAGCGGTCATAGTGGTAGAAAAACTCACTGTAGGCATCACTCAGGCGTTGCAGGTAATCGGCATCCATGTTGCCTTCACTGGGGCGATTGCGCCGTTTGATGCGCTCCAGCAGGCATTCCACCGGGGCTTGCAGGTAGATGACCAGGTCCGGCCGGGGGGATTCCAGCCGCATGTTGGTGAATACCTGTTGGTACAGCTCCAGCTCATCGCCGTCCAGGTTGACCCGGGCGAACAGGGGGTCCTTGTCCAGCATGAAGTCCGCCACCAGGCGCGAGCGGAACAGGTCGCCCTCCATCAGGGCCTGGATCTGGCGGCTGCGCTGGAACAGGAAATAGAGCTGGGTGGGCAGGGCCAGATTGCATTTTTCCTGATAGAAACGTTCCAGAAAGGGGTTTTCCTCCGGTGCCTCGAACAGGGTATCGCTGCCCAGGTGGTCGGCCAGACGCTGGGCGAAGCTGGTCTTGCCCACGCCAATGGCCCCCTCCACCACCACGAAGCCGAGCCGTTGCAGCTTCTCGGTGCTCATGCCGCTAGGCCTGACCTAGTGATCATTGCCAGGGTCAAGGTCGATCGCCTCAAGCTCATAGGTGTCACAGGCCTCCAGCAGCTTGGCCACCGAGCCCAGGCCGGGCACCACCAGCTCCGGGGCGATTTCATACAGCGGCAGCAGGACAAAGGCGCGCTTGGCAAGGCCAGGGTGGGGCACGGTCAGGCGCGTGCTATCGATGAACTCCTCGCCATAAAGCAGTATGTCCAGGTCCAGGGTGCGCGGCCCCCAGCGTTCACCATTGCGCTCGCGGCCGTGTTCGTTTTCGATCCGCTGCAGCTGCTCCAGCAGGGCCTCGGCGGGCATGTCCAGCTCCAGCTCGACCACGGCATTGATGTAGTCCGGCTGATCCTGCGGCCCCATGGGCGGGTTGCGGTAGAAGGAAGATGTCTGACGCAGGCGCACGCCGGGCAGGGCGGCCAGCGCCTGCAGGGCGGTTTGCAGCTGTTCGACCGGGTTCTCCAGGTTGCTGCCCAGGCCGATGTAGCAGGTCTTGCTCATGATTGGCTTTGCTCCGGTTTTTTCCGTGGTCGTCGGCGACGGCGTTTTTTGGGTGCCGTATCCTCGCTCAACTCGGGGTCTATTGTCACCCCGGCACCCTCGTTTTGCTGGAACTGGGTCCACCAGTCGGCCAGCTCCTGTTCCACCTCGCCGGCCTGGGCGCGCAGCAGCAGGAAGTCGTAGGCGGCGCGAAAGCGCGGGTGGCTGGCCAGGCGCAGCGGTCGCTTGCCCTGACGCTGATCAAAGCGCGGCTGTAGCTGCCAGATCTCGCGCATCATCAGGCTGAAGCGGCGCGGTACCGCTACCCGCCTGACCAGACGCGCAATCATCTCGCCACCGGCCTGCTGCAGGGCGGGGATCTCGGCCTCGCCCTCCTGCTCACGCAGGATTCTGGCCTGACGCCGCACCGGCTCCCACAGCAGGACGGCGAACAGGAAGGCGGGGGTCACCGGCTTGTCCTGATTGATGCGCTGGTCGGTATTGTGCAGGCCGTGGCTGACGAAGGTGATGGGGAAGTGCTCTTCTTCATCTGCCAGGCAGCGCTCGGTGTCGGGAAAGAGCACCTCGAACAGGTGATAGTGGCGCAGCTTCTCGAAGGTCTCCAGGGCCTGGCCGCCGTGGAACAGCTTCAGACATTCGTCATACAGCCGGGCCGAGGGTACCTCCTTGAGCAGGTCGGCGTGGCGCGGGATCAGGCGCTCCATCTGGCGATCTATGTTGAAGCCCAGCTTGGCGGCAAAGCGCACCGCCCGCAACATGCGCACCGGGTCTTCCTGGAAGCGCTGCTGCGGATCGCCGAGCAGGCGCAGGGTGCCGGCACGCAGATCGACCATGCCCTGGCCGAAATCCAGCACCGAGAAATCGGCAATGTTGTAGTACAGGGCATTGATGGTGAAGTCGCGCCGCAGGGCGTCTTCCTCGATGCTGCCGTACACATTGTCCTGCTGCAACATGCCGTTGCCGGGGTCCGCCCCTGGCTTGGCATCGGCCCGGCCGCGGAAGGTGGCCACCTCGATGATCTCGCGCCCCATGCGCACATGGGCCAGGCGGAAGCGGCGGCCAATCAGGCGGCAATGGCGGCCGAACACCTGTTTGACCTGATCCGGATGGGCGTCGGTGGCCACGTCGAAGTCCTTCGGCTCACGCCCCAGCAGCAGGTCGCGCACGCCGCCGCCTACCAGATGGGCGGCAAAGCCGGCATCCTTCAGCTGGCGCAGCACGCGCAGGGCACCCTGGCTGATGTTGGCGCGGGAGATGTTGTGCTCGGGGCGGGGGATCAGGGTGGGTTGAATCGCTGTCGTCCTCTGGCGGTTGGCGGTCATTTTTTCCACCCCCCGGTTCAGCAGGGTGCCCAAATTACGCACAAGGGGTGAAACTATGGGGGAAAGATCGAAGGCCATGGCGCTATTTTACATAGCCAAAGACAAGACGACCAAGGATTTGCTAAACCCTCTCCCAGTTTCTTGCCCGTGAAATGCCGAATAAAATGTCAAGAAATTGCATCCTACCCATGCGGGATTCCGCTGCGCGCCATCCGGGCTGCGGCCTTTCAATTTGTATAAGGCTTTGCGTTGTTAGCGTTTTCTTTGCGATCTTTGCGTTCCGATTGCGCCAGGTTAAGGGCATCCTAACGGACATGGAGCGGACAGCGACACCCCGGAACATGAAACATCTCTTGGCGGCTCCGGGACTAGGGACTCGTGAGTTGCCACGGATGTTTCACAGTAAATCCGGCAGGCTCCTGGTGTAAACTCAAACGCTGTCGGCCCACGCCCGACCCAACGGCTGAAAAACCCATCCACCACCTGGAATAGCCCGGCATGCCTGAAACCGAAAACAAGAAAGTCACCCTGCTATTATCCGACCTGCGCGGCTTTACCGGCATCTTCGAGACCACCAGCGCCGAGGACGTGGTGGGCATGCTCAACCGCTATTTCGCCCAGATGAACGAGATCATTGCCCAGTACGAGGGCACTATCGACAAATACATGGGCGACTCCATCATGGCCGTGTTCGGCATGTTGGATGAGCACGAGGACGACGCCCTGCGCGCCGTCGCCTGCGCCGTGGAGATGCAGCTGGCGATGGACGACGTCAACCGCACCAACCAGGAGCTGGGCCTGCCCGCGCTGCACATGGGCATAGGCATCAACACCGGCACGGTCACCGCCAGCCTGCTCGGCTCTTATCTGCACAACGAATTCACCGTGATCGGTAACGAGGTGAATCTGGTCTCGCGGATCGAGGCGCAGACCCTGCGCGGCCAGATCCTGCTGAGCGAAAACAGCTACCGCGAGGTGGCCGACCAGGTCGAGGTAGGCACACCCAACGCCATCCGCGTCAAGGGCAGCGAGAAGGTAGTCACCCTGTACGAGCTGCTCTCCACCCGCTGGCCCCTGCCCATGGACGTGCCCCGGCGCGAGGAGCGGGCCGGCCCACGGGTGGCCTTTGATGCCCCCTTCGAGTTCCAGGTGGTGGAGAAAAACAAGCAGGTGCTGCCTCAGGTCTATACCGGCCGGGTCAAGGACATGAGCTATCAGGGCATGTTCGCCCTCATCCCCCACATCGAGCCGGCCCCGGTGGAGATCAAGCTCAGCTTCGCCCCCTCCCTGCTGAGCAGCCAGACCCGGCCCATCTACGCCAGGATACAGGCCCTGCGCCAGGTCGGTGACCGGCTTGGCTGCGGCATCGAGTTCACCAGCATGGACCAGGCCTGCCAGCAGGCCCTGAAGGACTTCGTCGATCGCATCATCCAAACCGCCTGAGCCTGACTCCCCACCCTCAACCCCAGGAGCCACACCATGCGCTATCTGATCCTCGGCCTGCTGTGCATCGGCCTCAATGGCCAGGCCGCCGTCTGGCCCAACAAGAATCAATGGAATGAGCGTTGGGAGCAGCGCTTCAGCGACTGGGTGGCGAAGGAATTCGGTGCCGACTTCTTCACCCGAGGCCCCTATGCCGGGATCCGGCACGACTGCGCCGATGCGGTCTATTACGCCCGGCTGATCTTCGCCTATGAGAACCGGCTGCCATTCGCCGCCCTCAACGGCCGCCTGAGCAACAGCAGCGGCGAGTTCGATCACCTGCCCGCACGCCAGCGTCTGCGCCGCTTCATCGACCAGGTCGGCAACGGCGTCAGCTCGGTGACCATCATGCAGGATACCTATCCCATAGCGCTGGAGCGAAAGCACTTCCGCCCTGGCGTGGTGGCCGCCCTGCCCAGACGCCTGAAGGACGGCAGCGAACAGCCGGGGCATGACCAGATCGTCACCCGGGTGGAGCGCAACGGCGTCGTCCACTACCTCAAATCCACGGTGCCGGCCAAGGTGCAGCGCCTGGAGCACACCACCCTGGTCAGCTTCATCCCCGAGCGCAAGGGCGGCTCCTTCCGCTGGTGGAAGCAGCCCGGCCAGTTCAACCAGGCCGAACGCCGTCTGCCCGGCTACGGTATCGATCAGTACGACCTGCCCAGCGCCAGCGAAGGTATCTACGCCGACGCCCTGCAACAGAAACTGGCCCTGGAGGCAGAGCCCAAGCAGGCCAAGCTGACGCGTCTGTCCGGTGAGATCTGCCATCAGATCCAGCAACGGGTGGGCAGCGTGGATGAGGCACTGGCCTTCAAGCGCAAGATCGGCTCGCGCTGCATGGACTACGCCGAATACGACGCCTACTCCACCCCCTCCCGCGATGGCAAGATCAAAAAGGCCCTGGCCCACCTGAGGCTCACCGCCACAGGCTCGGAAAGCGGCAGCCTGGATACCATCAGCCCCTATCTGGACCAGGCCTGCGGCCGTATCCAATACCAGCCGGGCAAGCAGATCAGCGCCGCTCGATTCGCCCGACGCCTGTTGGCAGGTCAGGTCGCCTACGACCCCAACCAAAACGCCGCCGCCCGCTGGGGCGATGCCGAGCCGGAAAAGCTCGGCTGCAAGGTGTTCTATTAGTCGGCTGTAGCCACAGGCCCCCTGCTAATATCTTGTCCTCAGGTCCTTGAGCTTTTTCAGATCGATAAAACGGTTGTTCTTGTCCAAACGCAACTCGAATCGACCGTAAATGCCTTCGTGGGTAATGAAGTCGCGCAGGTGCCGAGCGGGAAACCGAATGCGTCGGCCATCCTCGGCGGTTACCGTGACAATGGCGGCCTCACCCTGGTAATAGCGCAGAAATTCCGCCGCGCTGATGAACAGCCAGAAGCGGATCTGCTGCTGACCCGGCCGTTTCAGGGGGCCCGTGAAGAAGGGGACGCGTCGCTGCATGAAAAAGATTCATCCAATTGTGAATTGTCATTGTCGATAAGTGATTAGAAGAGGATTATAACCCCCACAGTTAGGTGGCTCTAACTGCACTCCTCCACTTTTCCGCCGGACCTGCAAAGCTCCGGCGGTTTTTTTTGCCCGCAACAAAGGGACAGAAACCCAGGCTAAACAGGGCACCGTCCTGGGTCTGGCAGAAGGGTCGAAGCCTGCCGCCCCTGGCCTTTTTGCCGCTCTTGATGTATATCAAGAGACCAATTTCTTCCCTCATCCTGGAGACCCCTATGTCCACCGCTTACGAAAAAGCCCTGACCCTGTTCGATGCCGCTAATGGCGAAGACCCCAATCAGGAAATGGCAGACGGCAAGGCCTGGCCCAAGGAGCTGCTCTACTCAAGGCGCATGGCGGATATGATCGATCGTTTTGCCCCGGATGCCAACGAGGTCGTCAAGCTGGCCGTGCGTGCCCAGCACATAGAACGCTGGAAATCACCCCGCAGCGACTACCCCATGGACCGCAACGGCTACCTGCAGTGGCGTACTGCACTCTACAAATTCCATGCCGAAACCGCCGCCAAGCTACTGGCCGAGGCCGGCTATGCGGCGGAGTTTATCGAAGAGGTAAAAAAGGCGGTAGGCAAACGCGGCCTCAAGGTCAACGCCAACAGTCAGCTGCTGGAAGACTGCGCCGATCTGGTGTTCATCGAGCACTATCTGCTCGGTTTTGCCGAAAGGCACCCAGAATACAGCGAGGAAAAATGGCTGGAGATCATCCGCAAGACCTGGCGCAAGATGTCCCAGCAGGCGCGGGATTTTGCCCTCAGCGGCAAGCTGAGGTTGCCCGAATCCCTAACCCCCCTGATCCACAAGGCCGTGACCGGGGACGCGGCCTGAGCCAATCCCGCCAGAGAGCCTATTTCCGAATAGGCCGGTCCGAACCTGCCTCCCCCTTTCGGAGGCAACTTCAGCCTTGTTGATGAATATGGCCCTGAGAGATTGATGGAGCAGGCGTTTCAAGATGACAGCAATGAGGTTCTCAGAAACAAGGGCCAGTATCCGCTGGCCACAGCTCAGTGTCCAGCCCCTGTTGCAAGGGCGGGAGTCGCGCTTGGAGGACAAGCAAATGACTGATCCCCGAAAACAAAAATTGATGGATCTGGGGCCAGCGGCCCTTGCAGATGCCTTGTTGAGTCTTGCCGTCTATTCCGCTGAGGCAGATGATCTAATAGAACAGCTGATTGCCACAACAAAGGAAAATACTCAGCGCTTCAAGAAGAAGCTTGCCGCCCTGAAACGTTCAAGGCGGTTTTTTGACTGGCGGGATGCTGGTGGTTTTGCCCAGGATCTGGTAACCCTGCTGAAGGATTTGGAATCCGGCGTGGATGACCCACTAACCGGCCTAGAACTGGTTGCCGCATTTTATGAGGCAGACGAGACCGTTTTTGAGATGTGTGATGACTCCAGCGGGTATATTGGCGATGTGTTTCGCCATGATGCCAAAGTGCTGTTTGTTGACTATGCCAAACGATGTTCCGACAAGGACAAAATTGCGGACATCATGCTGAAAGTGAATAAAAAAAATAACTACGGAATCCGGGACGCCTTAATTGATTGTGCCGGAGAGTGCTTGCCCGAAAAGGTTATCCGCACCATGCTCACAAGGCTTCAGAAACGGGCAGACAATGAAACAGATGAATATAACAAGCGCCATCACCTGATCCTAATTGAATCACTGGCCCGCCAGATCAAGGATGCAAAACTGTTTGAAAAGACTCGCATCGTGGCATGGGGCGAGCTGCCCACGGCAGCACTTATCGACATTGCCCGCGTCTATCTGGAAAGCGGTGATGTTGAAACCGCCCATTCCTGGCTTAAGAAAATTCCTGAAGGTGAAACCTATCAGGCATACGAACGGGACAAGCTCCTTGAGGACATCTACCACAAGCAAGGCGACTCTGAAAAACTGACGGCGCTTCTGTACCAGAAGTTCAGGTCCTATCATTCCCTTGACAGCCTGCAGGCACTGCTGGATGTCATCGGTCATGACCAGAGGGATGATGTTATCCGCGATGAAGTCCAGCAAATCCTGAAAACCGACAGGTTCCGGGGATCAGATGCAGAATTCCTGATTGCAGTCGGGAAAATAGATGAAACCGAGGCATATCTCCTGAGGCGTACCGATCAACTAGATGGTGACCATTTCGGCAGCCTGCTCTCTCTGGCAGACGCAATGGAGGCAGAAAACCGACACCTTGCTACCAGCCTGATATACCGTGGTCTGCTTGTCTCAATTCTGCGCCGCGGCTACACCAAGGCCTATCCACACGGAATTAAATATCTAAAAAAATTAGATAAACTGGCAGCAAGGGTCATCGACTGGAAGGAATACAATCACCATACAGTGTTCAAAGAGCAGATCATTCAGTCCCATGGCCGAAAACGCAGTTTCTGGTCAAAATATGAGATGATGAAATGAATGAAGAATCGCCGACCCAGGGACTCGCTATATACTCAAATCCGCGTGAAACGTCGAGGGGCCGTTTGGTGATTTCTCTCTCGTGAATCATTTGTGCGCATCCTGCCTAACCAAGTCTGCCTGCCACTCAAGAATTTTACTGTCTGCGGTAACCAGCAGCGCATCATGCTGCATAGCGGTGGCGATAATAAAACGATCGGCAGGGTCTCGATGTAAATCATGAAAGGATGCTGCCAACATGGCAATGCGCCCGTTGACAGAGATTTCCTGAACACCTGCCTGCAACAAATCCGCACGCAAAGTCTCCACTGCCACCGGCAATACAATGCGCCCGCGCTGGGCAAGCATCGCTACTTCCCAAAAACTGATTGCACTCACGGCAACCGTATCCCTGTGCCACGCATCTTCAATCAGGTGACGCGACTGGGATCCCAAGGATGCATCATTACGATCCATCCACAGTAGCGCATGAGTATCCAGAACGATCACTCAAGCACCTTCCAGTCGTCTTCCTCTACTGGCGATAAAATATCCCCGGTAATTTCAAGCCCTGAATGCAAACCAAAAGGCGATCCCTGTTTACCCCCGGAATAAGGTCGCAATTCAGCAACCGGTCGCCCATTTTTGGTGACCACCAACACCTCGCCCGAGCGCGCTACATCATCCATCAAGGCAAGGCATCTCGACTTAAATTCAGATGCTTGGATTGTCTGCATAATGATCCCTCAAAACATAATAGACACACTGATGACTATAGTCTCCAAACTGGTCAACATCAAGAGGAAGCTGGAAGCTTGGGGTCAGGTCTAGAATAGAAGCCTTTATTCGGCTAGGTCGGCAAGCGTTTGCTGGCGTAAGTCCTCGGCAAGCTGTAGAGAATCGTCGGGAACCCGAGTCATGTCGTGTCCGCATCGTCGATCAGCTGTTAGATGTCAGTCCCAATTCAATGCCCCGCCGGTCTGGTATTCGGTGACCCTTGTCTCAAAGAAGTTCTTTTCCTTGCGCAGGTTGGCCTGCTCGTCGAGCCAGGAGAGGACGTTCTGGGCACCGGGGAAGGGCTCTTGCTCGAAGCCGAGCTGGCGAGCGCGGCGGTTGGCGATGTAGCGGAACTGCTCCAGGTGGTCCGCCGCCGAGTAGCCGAGGATGGGATCGCGCAGTATGTAGTGGGCGTATTGGCTTTCCGCCGCTTCGCATTCGTCCCACAGGTCGCGCAGGGCCTGGGGCTGGGGCTTGATCTTCTCCTCGTGCATGATCTGCTTGGCGACACGGATGCCGAAAGAGGCGTGCAGGACCTCGTCGCGCATGATGTACTGAAACTGCTCGGCGGTGCCCTTCATCAGGCCGCGCCTTTGTAGGGAGAAGATGGGGCTGAAGCCGTTGTAGAACCAGCAGCCCTCGAAGATGCCGGCGAAGAAGATGTAGGCAAGGAGAAAATTCTCCAGCTCGTCGCGGTCGTGCAGGTCGATGTCGGCGCGCAGCACCGAGTTGAGCCGCCGGTTGGCGATCTGGATCTTGCCGTTGATCTCCGGCACCACCCGGTAGCGGTTGTAGATCTCGCCCTGATCCAGGCCCAGGGTCTCGATGCAGTGTTGGTAGGTCCAGGTGTGCAGGGCCTCTTCATAGACCTGGCGCGCCTGGTAGATCTGCAGCTCGGGGGCGGACATCTTTTCCATCACCGCCAGGCCGATGTTGCGCATGGCGAGGACGTCGGAGGTGGTCAGGTAGGCGAGCACGTTCTCATAGACGTGACGCTCTTCCACCGTCAGCCTGTGGTGGTAGTCGTGCACATCCGGGGCCATGTTGATGTCCAGCGGGGTCCAGTGGTTCTTGTTGGCGTTGAGGAAGAACTCCCAGGCCCAGGGGTATTTGAAGGGTGCCAGCTGGTTGATGTCTGTCATGCCGTTGACCACCCGCTTGTCGTCCGGGTTCACCGGCTTGCGCTCGGCCAGGGTGTGCAGGGGATTGGCCGCATGGGTAGCCATGAGCTGAGCGGCACGGTTTTCCAGCAGGGGGTTGGCCTCCTGCTGTGGCTGTTTCTCTATGGCTGTGGCTTTGGTCACAACGGTCGGTGCGGCAAGGGGGTCATCCCAGTTCAACATGGCGGTGGACTCCTGTAATCGGTATTTAGGGCTGTTCGGGAATTTCAGTCCGCAAAAAACGCAAATAAACGCAGATCAATAATGGCTAAAGGCGTGATTGCTGCGAGCTGAGCCCCGCGCTGCTGCCTGCTTTCAATGCCTTCTATTTGCGTCCATTCGCGTTCATTTGCGGACCAAAGTCTTTTACTGACAGGCCTCGCACTCGGGGTCGAGGATGCTGCAGGCCTTGGGAGCGTCGCTGTTGGCGGCGAACTCGCTCGGGCCGAGCTTGTTGGCCGAGCCGTCAGTGACATTCTTTTCTATATGGGTCGCGCCCATGGAACGCAGGTAGTAGGTGGTTTTCAGTCCCCGCACCCAGGCCAGCTTGTACAGGTTGTCGAGTTTTTTGCCCGAGGGTTCGGACAGGTACAGGTTCAGGCTCTGCGCCTGATCCAGCCATTTCTGCCGCCGCGCCCCGGCCTCCACCAGCCAGCGCGGGTCGATCTCGAAGGCGGTGGCGTAGAGCGCCTTGAGGTCCGCCGGGATGCGGTCGATGGGCTGGACCGAGCCGTCGTAGTACTTGAGGTCGTTGACCATCACCTCGTCCCACAGACCGCGCTGCTTCAGCTCCCGCACCATGTAGGGGTTGACCACGGTGAACTCGCCGGAGAGGTTGGATTTGACGAACAGGTTCTGATAAGTCGGCTCGATGGACTGACTGACGCCGACGATATTGGAAATGGTCGCCGTCGGCGCTATGGCCATGCAGTTGGAGTTGCGCATGCCCACGCTCATGACGCGCTGGCGCAGGCTGTCCCAGTCCAGGGTCTGGCTCATGTCCACTTGCAGGTAGTTGCCGCGCTGTTCCGCCAGGCGCTGCATGGAATCGATCGGCAGCACGCCCTGGCTCCACAGCGAGCCTTCAAAGCTGGAATAACGACCGCGCTCTTGCGCCAGATCGGTGGAGGCCTTGATGGCAAAGTAGCTCAGCGCCTCCATGGAGCGGTCAGAGAACTCCAGGGTCTGCTCCGAGGCATAGGCGTAGCCGAGCTTGTACAGGGCATCCTGAAAACCCATGATGCCCAAGCCCACCGGGCGGTGGCGCAGGTTGGAGCGGCGCGCCTGGGGCACGCTGTAGTAGTTGTAGTCGATGACGTTATCCAGCATGCGCATGGCGGTGCTGACGGTGCGCTCCAGGCGGGCCAGGTCCAGGCCATTGGCGTCCACATGGGCGGCCAGATTCACCGAGCCCAGGTTGCACACGGCGATTTCCTGATCGTTGGTGTGCAGGGTGATCTCGGTGCACAGGTTGGAGCTGTGCACCGAACCCAGATGCTGGTTGGTATAGCGGATGTTGCAGGGGTCCTTGAAAGCAATCCAGGGATGACCGGTCTCGAACAGCATACCCAACATCTTGCGCCAGAGGTCCACCGCCTGGAGCTTGCGGGTGATACGCATCTGCCCCTGCTCGGCCTTTTGCTCGTAAGCGGTATAGGCCTGCTCGAAGGCCTTGCCGGTGAGATCGTGCAGGTCCGGCACCTCGTTGGGGCTGAACAGGGTCCAGCTGCCGTTCTCCGCCACCCGCTGCATGAACAGGTCGGGAATCCAGTTGGCGGTGTTCATGTCGTGGGTGCGGCGGCGCTCGTCGCCGGTGTTCTTGCGCAGTTCGAGGAAATCCTCGATGTCGATGTGCCAGGTCTCCAGATAGGCGCAGACCGCGCCCTTGCGCTTGCCGCCCTGGTTCACCGCCACCGCAGTGTCGTTGGCTACCTTGAGGAAGGGCACCACGCCCTGGCTCTTGCCGTTGGTGCCCTTGATGTGCGAGCCCAGGCCGCGCACCCGGCTCCAGTCGTTGCCCAGGCCGCCGGCGTACTTGGATAGCAGGGCGTTGTCCTTGATCGCGCTGTAGATGCCATCCAGATGATCCGGCACCGAGGTCAGGTAGCAGCTGGACAGCTGCGGTCTGAGGGTGCCGGAGTTGAACAGGGTCGGCGTGCTGCTCATGAAATCGAAGGAGGAGAGCAGGCTGTAGAACTCGATGCTGCGCTCCTCGCGGTCGATCTCGTTGATCGCCAGACCCATGGCCACGCGCAGGAAGAAGGCCTGCGGCAGCTCGAAGCAGCTCTTGTCCCGGTCGTGGATGAAATAGCGGTCGTAGAGGGTCTGCAGGCCGAGATAGCTGAAGTTGAGGTCACGCTCGGGCTGGATCGCGGCGATCAGCCGGTCCAGGTCATACTGGGCCAGGCGCGGGTCGAGCAGCTCCAGCTCAATCGCCCGCTGCAGATAGGCCCTGAAATAATCGGCATAGGCCTGCCCCATCTCCGCCTGGTTGTTGACCGCCTCCAGATGCAGAAAGCCCAGCGCCTCGCGGCGCAGCTGGTCGAGCAGCAGGCGCGCGGCCACCTGGGAGTAATTTGGCTCCTGGTCGATCAGGGTGCGCGCGCTCATCACCAGCGACTGGGCCACGTCGATTTCACTGACGCCATCGTAGAGATTGCGCAGGCAGTGTTGCAGCACGGCCTCGGCCGCCACCTCATCCAGGCCGTTGCAGGCCTCCTCCACCAGGGCGCGCAGGCGCTGGATATCCAGCGGCCGCTTGCCGCCGTCGGCCAGGCTGACCTGAATCCGCTGCTCCTTGGCCAGGCCGGCATCCTCACCGCTACGCGCCGCCTCCTGCTCGCGCTCCTTGGCACGCTCGGCGCGGTAGAGCACATAGGCGCGGGCGGCCTTGTGCTCGCCGGAGCGCATCAGCACCAGCTCCACCTGATCCTGGATGTCTTCCACATGCACGTTGGAGGCGGTGCGGGTCAGGGCCTGGATGACTTGGCCGGCAAGCTTGTCCACCGTCTCGTGAATCCGTCGGGAGGCAGCGGCATTGCCGCCCTCCACGGCGAGGAAGGCCTTGGTCATGGCCACGCTGATCTTGTTTGGATCAAAGGGCATCATCTTGCCGTTGCGGCGGATGACGTGGAAGTCGTAGCTATGCTCCGGGGTGATGGGCCCGGAGTGCTGCGCTGAATGGGGGGCTTGGGGCAGGGGGGGCTGATCGGAAATCACGGGGTTCAGGGCTTCTTGTGCCATGCCATCTCCTGGGCGCTGGGGTTACTGGATAGGGTGTTTTTGCAGGTCGGTTGGTTTTATTTCGTTAAATTGGGCTTGGCTGTCCCGGCAAGCCCTTGGTCAGGACGCCGTAAACCCGTCCCTGGGGACTTGACGCTCCCCGTCCAGGGCAGAGACACCTGCCCAAGGGCTCGCCGAGACGCCTCTGATAACTCCGACATAAGGCGAATTAGGATAGCCTCAGACCCGGCCCTTGGCAAGGGTCGGCACAAGATATGGTGTTTTGCCAGCAGATGAGACACAAGATGTTGTGTTTTGCTGAATAAAGGGTGATTTAGCTGTGGATCAGCTGTGGATAAGTTTACGGCCTCAGTGGCCGGGGTCGGCCGACTGCGCCAGGATCTCTTGTGCGCGGGCGAATACGGCGGCGAACATCGGCGCGCTGAGGCGGCCGGTTTGGGTGTTGTAGCGGCTGCAGTGGTAGGAGTCGATCAGCCTCAGCCGACCCAGCTGGTGCTCGGCGGCGTGACCGAATTTGTACTGGGCGGGCCTCAGCCCCAGGCCACGCAGCACGGCCTGATGGGCAATGGCCCCCAGCGCCAGCACCAGGCTGCCATCGGCCAGGCCCGCCAGCTCGGCGGCGAGGAAGGCGTTACAGCGGCGAATCTCCTCGCCGCTGGGCTTATTTTGTGGCGGCAGGCACTTGACGGCATTGGTGATGCGGCAGTCGATCAGTTGCAGGCCATCGTCCTGGCCGATGGACTCGGCAGCCGAGGCAAAACCGTACTGATGCAGGGTGCGATAGAGCAGGATGCCGGCGTGGTCCCCGGTGAAGGGGCGGCCGCTGGCATTGGCCCCGTGCATACCGGGGGCCAGCCCGACCAGCAGCAGGCGCGGCCGTTCCACGCCGAAGGGGGCTACCGGGGCGGCATGATAATCGGGGTACTCGCGGCGTACCTGGTCAAGAAATTGGCTCAGGCGCGGGCAGGCACGGCAATCGGGGTCAAACACTGGCGGTTTCATTGCTCCTATCCTTCAGTAGGCCGTGGCGCAGGCAGAGCAAGAACAGACCCAGGTCCGTATCCACATCCAGCTTGCAGCGAACGCGGTGCAGATAGGTGCGCACGGTGCGGGGTTTGAGGTCCAGCAGCTCGGCGATCTCCTGCTGGCTGTGGTTGGCCAGCAGCAACATGAGCACGTCCAGTTCCCGCCCGCTGAGCAGGCTGAGGGGGTTGGTCTCGCGGCCGCGTATGCCGCTGATGCTCAGATTTTGCGCCACCTCGGTGGAGATAAAGGGCCGCCCCTGACCGACCGCGACCAGGGCCTTGAACAGCTCCTGTGGCGTGCAGCCCTTGCTGATGTAGCCCAGCGCCCCGGCCTTGTGCAGGGAGTTGGGAAAGGGGTCTTCAGACAGGGCGGTGAGGGCGATCACCCGGGTATCCGGATAGGCGGCAGTGATGCGCCGGGTGGCCTCTATGCCGCCCATGCCGGGCATATTGAGGTCCATCAGCACCAGATCCACCGGCTGCCGTTGCAGCAGGACGAGGGCCTGTTCGCCGCAATCGGCCTCCCCCACCACCTCAAATTCGGGGCGGGTGGCAATGATATGGCGCATACCGACGCGGACCAGGTCATGGTCATCGACAAGAAGGATCTTGATCATTTGGCCAACCTTGTGTCATCGCCTTCCCATTCAGCGCTGGGCCCTTATTCCTGGGCAAGTCAGGGCTGCAGGAGCGATGCAGATTATTGTTTGAATGGCAGATGTCGAAGATCTGCTGGCCGGGCCAGGCAAGGCCCGTCAGAAAGTTGTAAGCCTACAACAAATTGGCGGAAAATACCCCATCTGTTGATTCTCTGATGGATTCTGGCGCTGTCTTGGGGGAGCGCCGGTTCGGCCCGGTTGGACCCGGTCTGGGATGAAACTGGCATTCGGGCTTTCAACCTGTTTGCAGGGAGGCTAAACTCGCCCCTCGTACTTATTTGGAAAGGGAACCGCACCGCGATGACCGACGAGCCCAACGGCCAGAAGAGCAGCGCTGAAGACGTGCTCCAGCAACAATACCTCAGGGCCCTGAGTTCCTTTGAGGGCATAGTGCTGAGCCAGATCGACCTGAAGAATCGCCTCGGCGACCGGCTCAACTACAGCATCCGCACTGGCGTCATCATCCTCGGCGTAATCGCCATCTCCATCCTCATCCTGCTGCTCAGCCTGTCTTCCCAGGTCAACCGCATTGCCAGCGTGGTGGGGGACATCAACAGCCACTTCCGCGTCATCTCCAGCAACATGCAGCAGATCAGCCTGCACATGGACACCATGGAGCAGAAGGTGCGGCTGATGGAGTCGATAAGCCAGCAGATGGCCCTGATGGACAAGGAAATGGCGGCCATAGATACCGATATGAACGACATGAATGCCACCGTCAACGGCATCCGCCAGAACCTGGGCCTGGTGCGGCAGCGGGTAGGCTCGATGGCGCTGAATGTGGATCAAATCAACCGCGAGATGCAGGGCATCACCCATGAGGTGCACCGCTTTGGCGCACCGGCCCGTAGCCTGAACAAGATGTTTCCCTTTCAATAGGGCAATCCACAACCCAGCCCCCTGCCCCCGCTCCATCCGGGGCCGGGGGTTGACGGCCTGAGCAGTTACTCCAGCAACAAGGACCAATGATCATGCAAGAAGACCCAAGACGCGCCATAGTCGAGGTCATGGCCCGGCTGGGCAAGGAGACCCAGTTTCACCTGGACGAGCGCGACAGCAGCTTTCAGGTAACCGACCTGGTGATTATCGTTGTCTCCCTGCTGCTGGTGGTGCTGGCCACCCTGAACATCTACTACATCCGCGTGCTCTACACCGATCTGGGCAAGATAGTCACCAACATGGACTCCATGTACGAGAACCTGGTGACGGTGGATGAGGATATGGGCAAGATCACCAAGATCGTCGGCCGCTTTGACCAGCACATCCGCCACATGCAGCCGATCCACGACCACATGGAGAACATCGCCCAACGCCTGCCCAACACCCGTGGCAACATGGACCAGCTGCGCGATGACATGCAGCTGATCCAGGCCGACATGGGCCTGCTCGGCGGTGCCATGACCCACATCGACCTGAACATCTTGCAGATGAAGGGCGGCATGGGGGTGATGCGCAGCAACATGCGCAAGATCGCCAACCCCATGTCCATCATGAATCCGATGATGCCTTGAACCCCTCAGCTGAAATCCAAAGTTAGGACGCAGAGGGCGCAGAGCAGCGCAAAGAGCGCAGAGTTAATAGAGTGTCGATTGCGCTACTGAACAGGTAAACTTTGCGTCCTCCGCGCTTCTCTGCGCCCTCTGCATCCCATTCAACATGCAACCTCCAGGATACCCATGGCCCAGTACATCTTTACCATGAACCGCGTCGGCAAGGTGGTCCCGCCCAAGCGGGTGATCTTGCGCGACATCTCCCTGTCCTTCTTCCCCGGCGCCAAGATCGGCGTGCTCGGCCTCAACGGCTCGGGCAAGTCCAGCCTGCTGCGCATCATGGCCGGGGTGGATACCGACATCGAAGGCGAGGCGCGGCCGCAGCCGGGCATCAACATCGGCTATCTGCCGCAGGAGCCGCAGCTGGATCCCAACAAGGACGTGCGCGGCAATGTCGAGGAGGCCCTGGGGCATGTGAAGGAGGCCATGATCGAGCTGGATCAGGTCTATGCCGCCTATGCCGAGCCCGATGCCGACTTCGATGCCCTGGCCGCCAAGCAGGCCAAGCTGGAGGACATCATCCAGGCCGCCGATGGGCACAATCTGGAGCGCAAACTCGAAGTCGCCGCCGACGCCCTGCGCCTGCCGCCCTGGGAGGCCGATGTCACCACACTGTCCGGTGGCGAGCGCCGCCGCGTGGCCCTGTGCCGCCTGCTGCTGTCCAACCCGGACATGCTGCTGCTGGACGAGCCCACCAACCACCTGGATGCCGAATCCGTCGCCTGGCTGGAGCGCTTCCTGCACGACTACCCCGGCACCGTGGTGGCGGTGACCCATGACCGTTACTTCCTCGACAACGTCGCCGGCTGGATTCTGGAGCTGGACCGCGGCCACGGCATCCCCTGGGAGGGCAACTATTCCTCCTGGCTGGAGCAGAAGGAGGCCCGTCTGGAGCAGGAGCAGAAGTCCGAGGCTGCCCGCATCAAGACCATGAAGCAGGAGCTGGAATGGGTGCGCTCCAACCCCAAGGGTCGCCACGCCAAGAGCAAGGCGCGCCTGGCCCGCTTCGACGAGTTGCAGAGCCAGGAATTCCAGAAGCGCAACGAGACCAACGAGATCTACATACCGCCGGGCGAGCGCCTCGGTGACCTGGTGGTGGAGGCTAAGGGCATCAGCAAGTCCTTCGGCGACAAGCTGCTGTACAAGGACCTCAGCTTCAACCTGCCCAAGGGCGGCATCGTCGGCATCATTGGCCCCAACGGTGCCGGCAAGACCACCCTGTTCCGCATGATCACCGGCCAGGAGCAGCCCGATGGCGGCGAGCTGCGCATCGGCGAGACGGTGCAGATTGCCTACGTCGATCAGTCCCGCGATGCCCTGGATGGCAAGAAAACCGCCTGGGAAGAGATCTCCGACGGCCATGAGATCCTCACCATCGGCAAGTACGAGCTGAACTCCCGCGCCTGGCTATCGCGCTTCAACTTCAAGGGTGCCGATCAGCAAAAGCGCGTCGGCGACCTGTCCGGCGGCGAGCGCAACCGCCTGCACCTGGCCAAGCTGCTGCAGACCGGAGGCAACCTGCTGCTGCTGGACGAACCGACCAACGACCTGGACGTGGAAACCCTGCGCGCCCTGGAAGAGGCCATCCTCGCCTTCCCCGGCTGCGCCGTGATCATCAGCCATGACCGCTGGTTTCTCGACCGCGTCGCCACCCACATCCTGGCGTTTGAGGGCGACTCCGAGGTGGTCTGGTTCGAGGGCAACTTCGCCGACTACGAGGCCGACAAAAAACGCCGCCTGGGGGCCGAAGCCGACCAGCCACACCGGATCAAATACCGCCGTATCGACGCTTGATAAACCGGATCGAAAAGGACGCAGAGGACGCAAAGAAGCGCAAAGCACGAAGAGCTTGCAATTCTTCTCAGCCCATGACTGCTCACACGTCATTCCGGCATGGATTGCCGGAATCCAGTCGCCAGGGAGGGCAAGGCCTTCGTGAAGCCTGTTGGGTTTGGGTGCCCGTAGCGAGCACAAATTTCCATGATTTTGAGGCGCATAGTGTACCTAAGCAACCAAAAATCGGGGAATTTTAGGCCATTCTCCCGCCGGTGGAGTAGGTGTATCCTAAATCCGATAGGCTCCTCGGGCTGACATAGATTTAGCGGGACGTGACAGCTTTTGGGTTCCGGCCTCGCCGGGTTAGGATAATCCCCCATGAGCCCAGCCGAGACCCCCTTCGATCCCCAGGCCTTCGTCAAGACCCTGACCCCGCGTCCGGGGGTGTATCGCATGCTGGACGCCGAGGGTAACTGCCTCTATGTGGGCAAGGCAAAGAACCTGCAGCGGCGTGTGGCCAGCTACTTTACCCGCTCCCTGAGCCGGCGCATCCAGCTGATGGTGGCGCAGATCGCCAGCATGGAGGTGCTGGTGACCCACACCGAGGCCGAGGCCCTGATCCTGGAAAACAACCTGATCAAGGACCTCAAGCCCAAGTACAACGTGCTGCTGCGCGATGACAAGAGCTATCCCTACATCCACCTCACCGACCACCCCTTTCCACGCCTGCGCTCCCATCGCGGCGCCCGGCGTGAGGGCGGGCGCTACTTCGGTCCCTATCCCAACAGCGGCTCCATCCGTCAGACCCTGCAGCTGCTGCAGAAGCTGTTCCCGGTGCGCCAATGTCAGGAGAACACCTACCGCAACCGTTCACGGCCCTGCCTGCAATACCAGATCAAGCGCTGCAGCGGGCCCTGTGTCGGCCTGATCAGCGAGCAGGACTATGGCCGCGATGTGGCCGATGTAAGCCTGTTTCTGGAGGGCCGCGCCAACGAGGTGGTGGAGCGACTGGTGGCGCGCATGGAGCAGGCCGCCGCCGCGTTGGAGTTCGAGCAAGCCGCCCAGCTGCGCGATCAGGTGGCGCTGTTGCAGCGCATCCAGGAGCGCCAGTACGTCAGCAACGAAAAGGGCGATCTGGACCTGCTCGCGGCGCACTGCGCGGGTGGCCAGGCCTGCGTGCAGCTGTTTTTCATCCGTGGCGGGCGTAATCTGGGTAACAAGGCCTTCTATCCCCGTGTCGGCGGCGAGGAGGACGAGCAGCAGGTGCTCAGCGCCTTCATCAGCCAGTATTACCTGGGCAGCCAGGCACCGGCGCAGCTGCTGCTCAGCCATGCGCCGACGGAGCTGGCGCTGCTGCAGCAGGTGCTCAGCGAACAGGCCGGACATAGGGTGCAGCTCAGCTGCCACCCCCGGGGCGATCGTGCGCGCTGGCTGCAGATGGCGCGGCAGAACGCCCAGCTGGCGCTACAGGCCAGGCTGGCGCGCAAGGAGGGCACCGAGGCGCGCCTTGCCGCCCTGGCCCAGGTGCTCGGGCTGGAAGAGCCGCCGCAGCGGCTGGAGTGCTTTGACATCAGCCACACCGGCGGCAGCAAGACGGTGGCCTCCTGCGTGGTGTTTGATCAGAACGGCCCGCTCAAGTCCGACTACCGCCGCTTCAATATCGAGGGCATAGCGCCGGGGGATGACTACGCCGCCATGGACCAGGCCCTGCAGCGGCGCTACACCCGGCTCAAGGCGGGCGAGGCGGCCCTGCCGGATGTGCTGCTCATCGACGGCGGCAAGGGCCAGCTGGGCCGGGCGGCCGAGGTGCTGGCCGAGCTGGGCCTGGTCGATGTGCTGCTGCTGGGCGTGGCCAAGGGCGCCGACCGCAAGCCGGGGCTGGAGCAGCTGTTCTTGTGGGGCGATGAGACCGCCACTATACTGCCCGCCGACTCCTCGGCCCTGCACCTGGTGCAGCAGATCCGCGACGAGGCCCATCGCTTCGCCATCAGCGGCCATCGCCAGCGGCGTAACCGGGCGGCCACGGTCTCGGTACTGGAGTCCATTGCCGGGGTCGGTGCCAAGCGCCGCCAGCGCCTGCTCAAGGCCTTTGGCGGCCTGCAAGGGGTGGCCCGCGCCGGGATCGAGGACCTGAGCCGGGTCGAGGGCATCAACAGCGCCCTGGCTCGGTCGATCTATGACGCCTTTCACGGCGAAGGGGACAGCCCATGAACATACCCAATCTGCTTACCCTGCTGCGCATCGGCCTGATTCCGGTGTTCGTGGTGCTGTTCTATCTGCCGACAAAATGGGCCTACCTGGCCTGCGCCCTGGTGTTCGCCATTGCCGCCCTCACCGATTGGCTGGACGGCTGGCTGGCGCGCAAGCTGAAGCAGACCTCGGCCCTGGGTGCCTTTCTCGACCCGGTGGCGGATAAACTCATGGTGGCCGCCGCCCTGGTGCTGCTGGTACAGCGCGACCCGGCACCCTGGATGGCGGTGCCGGCCCTGGTCATCATTGGCCGCGAGATCACCATCTCCGCCCTGCGCGAATGGATGGCCGAGCTGGGCGAGCGCGCCCAGGTGGCGGTGAGCACCATCGGCAAGGTCAAGACCGCCGTGCAGATGGTCGCCATACTGCTGCTCATCTACCGCGACCCGGTGGGCGTAGTTCCCAGCTACACTGTGGGCTACGTCCTGCTCTACCTGGCCACCCTGCTCACCCTATGGAGCATGCTGCTCTACCTGCGCGCCGCCTGGCCGGCACTGATGCGCAACGAGACCCAAGCCTGATTGTTTTGTTGCAGAGGCTTGACAATTCCCTCGGGCCGACTAGAATACGCCGCACATTATCCCAGCGGGAATAGCTCAGTTGGTAGAGCACAACCTTGCCAAGGTTGGGGTCGCGAGTTCGAGTCTCGTTTCCCGCTCCAATTTCTCCCCAACGCATTGAATAACCAAACAGAACCTGAAATTACTGTTTGGTTTATATCCATCTGCACTGCACAAAACACCTTCCCTGAAAATCTCAGTCCCCAGCGGCAGTCCCGGTCCATAGCCAGGATTGCGTGTCGGCTTCCCTTACCCAACTCCATGGACCTCAACCAGCGTTTCTGCCGCCCCTGTATCTGAGGTTCGGGGTTGCGGGAAATTGGCGTCGCCACTTACTGGGTGGGATAATGGCAGCCAGACTTTATTCTTGACCCGGTCAGCCTAAAAAGAGTATTTGGCCACAGAGCCACAGAGCCACAGAGTACACAGAGAAAAATCAATGTGTTGGAAAGCGAACATTCAACACCTTCCAGGTGAGCCCGGTCTGATAGGTAACTCACTTGAACCAACTCTGTGATCTTTGCGCTTCTTTGGGTCCTCTGTGTCCTTTTGTCCCGGCTTCGCCGGGTCAGGTTAATCTCTCTCAAACCGCGAGGAAACCACCATGGCCAAATCCACCTTTCCCGTACCCATCAACCTCCTGCTGCTGGACCTGGTCGGTGCCCTAATGACCGCCCTGGGCATTATCGAGACCGCAGACCCTGGCGTTTTTCTTGACCCCGAGCAGCTCTATCCGGGCTATAACTGGTTTCTGGTCATCATTGGCAGCCTGCTGATGCTGCCCATGGTGCTGCACATGGTCAAACGTGCCAAGCAGCAGGCCGCCGCCCAACGCGCTGCGGCCGACGGCCAGCCTGCCAGTCCGCCGAGCCAGCCCAAGGCCCCGAAGACAAAGACAGTGCAGCGGCGCAGGCCCTGAGCCAAGGTCATCAACCTAACGATCATGGGGCAAGGCGGCCATCCCAGAAGATGAAAGTCGTCTGTGGTTCTGTGGCTAAATGCCCTTAATTTGGATAATCCGCTTTACCCATAGGCCAACCCATGAACGCTGAACAATTCGCCGCCCTGGCCAAGCAGGGCTACAACCGTATCCCTGTGGCCTGCGAGGTGCTGGCGGACCTGGACACCCCGCTGAGCACCTACCTAAAATTGGCCGATGGGCCTTATTCCTATCTGTTTGAGTCGGTGCAGGGCGGTGAGAAGTGGGGGCGCTACTCCATCATCGGCCTGCCCTGCCGCACCCGGCTGCTGGTGTATGGCCAGCAGGTGCGGTTGGAGGACGATAATGGCCTGATCGAACAACACGAGGTGGCCGACCCCCTGGCCTTCATCGAGCAGTTCCAGGCCCGCTTCAAGGCCGCCGAGATCCCCGGCCTGCCCCGCTTCAATGGCGGTCTGGTGGGCTATTTTGGCTACGATTGCATCCGCTACATCGAACCGCGCCTGGGCCTCTGTACCAAGCCCGATGCCATAGGCGCGCCGGATATCCTGCTGATGGTCTCAGACGAGGTGCTGGTGTTCGATAACCTCAAGGGGCGCTTGTATCTGATCGTGCATGCCGACCCCAGCCGGGGCGATAGCCTGGAGAGCACCCGCGAGCGTATCGATCGGCTGGTGGCGCAGATGCAGCGCGGCGCGCCGCGCCATCGGTTGGAGCTGAAGCGCGAGGTGGGCGAAACGGACTTTGTCTCCGGCTTCACCGAGGCGGGCTTCAAGCAGGCGGTGGCGCGGATCAAAGACTACATCCTGGACGGCGACTGTATGCAGGTGGTGCTGTCCCAGCGCCTGAGCATCCCCTTTGCCGCCGCCCCCCTGGACCTGTACCGTGCCCTGCGCGGGCTCAATCCCTCGCCCTATATGTATTTTCTCAACCTGGGCGGCTTGCATATCGTCGGTTCCTCGCCGGAGATCCTCGCCCGGCTGGAGGATGGCCTGGTCACCGTGCGCCCCATCGCCGGGACCCGCCACCGTGGCCGTACCGAGGCCGAGGATCAGGCCCTGGAGGCGGAGCTGCTGGCCGACCCCAAGGAGCTGGCCGAGCACCTGATGCTGATCGACCTAGGGCGTAACGATGCCGGGCGCGTGTCCGAGATCGGCAGCGTGCAGCTGACCGATAGGATGGTGGTGGAACGCTATTCCCACGTCATGCACATCGTCTCCAATGTCACCGGCAGGCTGCGCGCCGGCCTGAGCGCCATGGACGTGCTGCGTGCTACCTTCCCGGCCGGCACCGTGTCCGGCGCGCCCAAGATCCGCGCCATGGAGATCATCGACGAGCTGGAGCCGGTCAAGCGCGGCATCTATTCCGGCGCCGTCGGTTATCTGAGCTGGAACGGCAACATGGACACCGCCATTGCTATCCGCACGGCGGTGATCGAGGACGGCCAGCTGCACATCCAGGCCGGTGCCGGGGTGGTGGCCGACTCCCAGCCCGAGCTGGAATGGCAGGAGACCCTGAACAAGGGCCGCGCCGTATTCCGCGCCGTGGCCGAGGCCGAGGGCGGGATTCATGATCGCGTTTGCCTGACGGAGGTTGGCCTCCCCCCTTTGCAAGAGGGGGAATTTGATGCTCTCCTTGAAGGTGAGAGGGAGCGAGTAGTTACGCAAAAATTAGACTAATCTTGTCAAGGAAAGGCAAATTTCAGCGAGCAGACTATCCATCTCACACCCTGAGTGAAGCGAGCCATGGCGATTAGCAGCGATACCGATGTCAATGCCCTGTTGAGCGGCGTGCTGGAGACCATTCAGGCCTATGTCGGGCGGCAGAATGACCACATCCAGAGCCTGTACCGCATCGGCGCGGCGCTGTCTTCCGAGACCCGGCTGGATCACCTGCTGGAGATGATCCTGACCGAGGCCATGGGCTTCTCCAACGCCGATGGCGGCACCCTCTACGTCACCAGCGAGGATGCCCGTTACCTGCACTTTCGGGTGGTTGAGACCCGCTCCCTGGGGATCAAGATGGGCGGGGCCGGGGAGGCCATCAGCTGGCCCGACCTGCCCCTGTATAAGGCAGACGGCGAGCCCAACCGTGAGATGGTCGCGGCCCTGTGCGCCCTGGAAGACCGTACCATCAACATCGCCGATGTCTATCTGGCCGATGAGCGCTACAACTTCGAGGGCACCCGCCAGTTCGACGCCAAGACCGGCTACCGATCGCGTTCCATGTTGGTCATCCCCATGCGCAACTACGAGAACCAGGTGATAGGCGTCTGTCAGCTGCTCAACCGTATCGACCCGGATAGCGGCGAGGTCACCCCGTTCAGCGAGGAGGACGAAAAATCCCTGCTCTCGCTCGCCTCTCAGGCGGCCATAGCCATGACCAACGTGCAGCTGATCCAGGACCTGCGCAAGCTGCTCGACTCCTTCATCGACGCCATCGCCCGGGCCATCGACGACAAATCCCCCTACACCGGCGGCCATGTACAAAAGGTCGCGCAACTGGCGATGATGCTGGCCAGGGCTGTGAATCAGGCCGACAGTGGCCCCTACCAGGAGGTCCATTTCAGTGACGAGGAGCTGGACCAGATCCACATCGCCGGGCTGATGCACGACGTGGGCAAGATTACCACCCCCGAGTACATCATGGACAAGTCCACCAAGCTGGAGACCATCTACGACCGCATCGAGACGGTACGCACCCGGTTTGAGCTATATATCCGCGAGATCGAGCGCGATGCCGACCGGCAAAAGCTCGACCTGCTGCGCCAGGGTGCCCGGTTTGACGACCTGAACGACATCGACGAGCGCACCCAGGAGGCCATAGACCAGGCCCGCGCCGACCTGGCCTTTCTGGAGAACGCCAACTTCGGCGGCGAATTCATGCGCGATGAGGATATAGAACGAGTCCAGCAGATCGCCAGGCACTGGCTCCATCGGGATGGCGAGATGATCCCCCTGCTGAGCGAGAACGAGGTAGAGAATCTATCCATCCGCAAGGGTACCCTGACCCTGGAGGAGCGGGCCAAGATCAACCACCACGCCTATATGTCCACCGAGATGCTGGAGGCCCTGCCCTTCCCCAAGAGCCTGCGGCGGGTGCCGGAGATCGCCGGTGGCCACCACGAAAAGCTCAACGGCAAGGGCTACCCCAAGGGACTCAGCGCGGAGCAACTGAGCCTGGAGGCGCGTATCATGGCCTTGGCGGATATCTTCGAGGCCCTGACCGCCTCGGATCGGCCCTACAAGCGCCCCAATACCCTGAAAGAGGCCATGCGCATCATTGGCTTCATGGTCAAGGATCAGGAACTGGACGCCGACCTGGTGGACTTCTTCTACCAGGCCGGCCTGCACCTGGAATACGGCAGGCAATCCCTGCTGCCGGAGCAGTTGGATGTTTAAAGCGGCCAGCCGTCAGCGGCCAGCCTTCAGCCAAACCGCTGGCCGCTGATGGCTGGCGGCTCAGCCTAACCCACAGGAGCCCCCATGGCAGACTGGTATTTGAGTTACGACGGCCAGCAGATTGGCCCCTTCGACCTGGCCGAGGCACGCCAGCGCGCCCAATCGGATAGCGACGGCTTTGCCTGGCGCAGCGGCATGGCCGACTGGCTGCCGATCAACCACATTGGCGAGCTGCACGGCAGCAGCGGCGGACCGCCGCCGGTGACCCAGGCCCAGCACGCCCTGACCCGCCGCTCGGACGAGATCGACTACGAGATCTTCGGCAACGAGAGCCAGTACGTGGTGATCGAACTGGACCCCGGCGAGAGCGCCGTGGCCGAGGCCGGGGCGATGATGTACAAGGATGCCAGCATCGAGATGACCACCCTGTTCGGCGACGGCTCCGGCGGTCAGGATGAGGGCTTCATGGACAAGCTGCTCGGTGCCGGTAAGCGCCTGATCACCGGCGAGAGCCTGTTCACCACGGTGTTCACCCACCAGGGGCATGGCAAGGCCCATGTCGCCTTTGCCGCCCCCTTTCCCGGCAACATCATGCCGGTCCATCTGGGTGAAACCGGTGGTCGGCTGATCTGTCAGAAGGACAGCTTTCTGTGCGCCGCCAAGGGGGTCTCCATCGGCATCTATTTCCAGAAAAAAATACTCACCGGCCTGTTCGGCGGCGAGGGCTTCATCATGCAAAAGCTGGAGGGCGACGGCATGGCCTTCGTCCAGGCCGGTGGCGCGCTGATGGAGCGCCAGCTCGGCGCGGGCGAGGTGCTGCATGTGGATACCGGCTGCCTGGTGGCCATGCAGGACAGCGTCCAGTTCGACCTGCAACAGGCCGGCGGCATCAAGACCGCCCTGTTCGGCGGCGAGGGGCTGTTTTTCGCCCAACTGCGCGGGCCGGGGCGGATCTGGCTGCAATCCCTGCCCTTCTCCCGCTTCGCCGGGCGCATGCTTGCCGCCGCGCCCCAGGGCGGCGGCCGTGATGTGGGCGAGGGCTCCCTGCTCGGCGGCATCGGCGACATTGTCATGGGCAACCGGAAATTCTGATACGACAGGAACCAAGACATGACCCAGACCCTGATCAAAAACGCCCTGCTGGTCAACGAGGGCCAGCGTTTCGAGGGCGACCTGCTGATCGAGCAGGGACGCATAGCACGCATTGGCGCGGACATCCCAGCGGCCGGGGCCGAGGTTTACGATGCCGCGGGTCGACTGCTGATGCCGGGAATGATCGACGATCAGGTGCATTTTCGCGACCCCGGCCTGACCCACAAGGCAGACTTGGTCAGCGAATCCCGCGCCGCCGTGGCCGGCGGCATCACCAGCTTCATGGAGATGCCCAACACCAACCCGCAGACGGTGACCCTGGATGCCCTGGAGGCCAAATACCAACGGGCCGCCGGACGCAGCCACGCCAACTTTGCCTTCTACCTGGGCGGCACCAACGACAATCTGGAGCAGATCAAGCGCCTGCGCCCGGATCAGACCTGCGGCATCAAGGTATTCATGGGGGCCTCCACCGGCAACATGCTGGTGGACGACCCGGCCATACTGGAGGCCATCTTCCGTGAGGCCCCCATGCTCATCGCCACCCATTGCGAGGACACGCCGAGCATCCAGGCCAACGAGGCGCGCTACCGTGAGCAGTACGGCGCAGACATCCCCATGGCCCTGCATCCCCGGATTCGCAGCGCCGAGGCCTGTTGGAAGTCCTCTGCCCTGGCGGTGGAGCTGGCCCGGCGGCACGACACCCGCCTGCATGTATTGCACATCACCACGGCGCGGGAACTGGCCCACTTCAGCCCAGGCCAGGGGGACAAGCGGATCACCGCCGAGGCCTGTGTGCACCATCTGTATTTCGATGAGGGCGACTACGCCGAGCTGGGCGGCCTGATCAAATGCAACCCGGCCATCAAGACCCGAGCCGATCGCGATGGCCTGCGCCAGGCCCTGATCGATGGCCGCATCGATCTGATCGGCACCGACCACGCCCCCCACACCCTGGCGGAGAAGGCCGGCAGCTACTTCAACTGCCCGGCCGGCCTGCCGCTGGTACAACACGCCCTGCCCATGGCCCTGGAGCTGTATCACGACGGCCTGATCGCGCTGGAACTGCTGCTGGACAAGCTCACCCACAGCCCGGCACGGCTGTTCGACCTGGCCGAGCGCGGCTACCTGCGCGAAGGCTACTGGGCCGACCTGGCCCTGGTGGACCTGAACGCCGAGGATCGGGTAGAGCGGGAACGGCTGCTGTACAAATGCGGCTGGTCGCCCCTGGAGGGCCGCCGCCTGCGCTCGCGTATCGCCGCCACCTGGGTCAACGGCCTGCAGGTCTATGATGGTGAACAGGTAGCGCAACAGGCCAACGGCCAGCGGCTGAAGTTCCAGCGCCAGCCCTGATCACGAGGATTTCCGCCCAGACAGGGCGGCCTACCCAGCCCGCCCCGGTCAGAACTCAACTTGAGCATCGGAGATCAGCGGCCAGCGGCATTTGCGCGGCAAATGACCTTTCCGGGATAATCCGGCCCAGTTCAACCCCACAAGACAGGCCCCTACCCATGCATCAAGCCCTACTCGAAACGGCGCGCCACAACATGATCATGCAGCAGATCCGTCCCTGGAGCCCCATCTCTGACCGGGTGCTGGAGACCCTGCAAAGCATCCCGCGGGAAGACTTTGTACCCGCCGCCTACCGCAACCTGGCCTTTGCCGATCTGGAGATCCCCCTGGCTGGGGGCCGCTGCCTGCCGCCACCCCGAGTCGAGGCGCGCATGCTCGACGCCCTGGCCATCCGCGCCAACGACAACATCCTTGAGATAGGCACCGGCAACGGCTACCTCAGCGCCTGTCTGGCCCGACTGGGGGGCTATGTCACCAGCATCGACAGCAACCCCGACTACAGCGCCGAGGCCGGCAAGCGGCTGGCGCGGCTGGGCATCCACAACATCTCCCTCAGCCGGGGCGATGTGCAGCACCTGCCCGGTGGCTCCTTCGATGTCATCCTGCTCAACGCCGGTGCCCTGCAGCGGCGTCATCCCGGGCTGGAACAGGCCCTGGTCCCCGGCGGCCGCCTGTTTGCCGTCATCGGCCAGGCCCCGGCCATGCAGGCCTGCCTGATCCGCCGCAGCGCTCAGGACCAATGGCAATGCCAAGCCCTGTTCGAGACCCAGATCCCCCTGTTGGAAGAGGCACCAGCACAGGCCCAGGGCTTCAGCTTCTGAGGCGGTACGGGGCCCTGTGCTATGCTCGGCACAGCAGCAGGCGATGAGTGGCAAACCCCAATGTTGTTCACAGCAACCCAAAGGAACCCCATGAAGCTCGGCATCATCATTCTCGCCGCCGGTCAGGGCACGCGCATGCGTTCGGCCCTGCCCAAGGTGTTGCACGACCTGGCCGGTCGGCCCTTGTTGCAGCATGTCATCGACACCGCCCTGGAGCTGCAGCCGGAGCTGATCGCCCTGGTCTATGGCCATGGCGGCGAGCTGCTGTGCCAGAGTCTGCCGGATGCGCCGGTGGTCTGGGTGGAGCAGGCCGAGCGGCTGGGCACGGCCCATGCGGTGGCCCAGGCGATGGAGGCGGTGGCCGGACTGGATCGGCTGCTGGTGCTCTATGGCGATGTGCCCCTGATCCGCGCCGAGACCCTGCGCCATCTGCTGGACTGCGCCGAGGGCGGGCTGGGGCTGTTGACCGCCGAGCTGGCCGATCCTGGCGGCTATGGCCGCATTGTGCGCAATGATCTGCGCCATGTGCAGCGGATTGTCGAGCACAAGGACGCCGATGCCGAGGAGCTGGCGATTCGCGAGGTCAACAGCGGCATCATGAGCCTGGATCGGGCGCAACTGCAGGGCTGGCTGCAGCGCATCGGCAACGATAACGCCCAGGGCGAGTATTACCTCACCGACGTGGTCGGCCTGGCGGTGGCCGATGGGGTGCCGGTGGAGGGGGTGGTGATCGCTGATCCCAACGAGATCCTCGGCGTCAACGACCGCGTCCAGCTTGCTGACCTGGAACGCCGCTACCAGCACCGCGCGGCGGAGGGGCTGATGCGCGCTGGGGTGAGCCTGCGTGATCCGGCGCGGTTTGATCTGCGCGGTCGCCTGCAGGCGGGGCAGGATTGCCTGATCGACATCAATGTGATCATCGAGGGCGAAGTGGTGCTGGGAGATGGGGTGCAGATCGGCGCCCATTGCCTGCTCAAGGACTGCCAGATCGCTGCCGGCACCCAGGTGCTGCCCCACTGCGTCATCGACCAGGCGCTGATCGGCCCGGATTGCCGCATCGGCCCCTTCGCTCGCATCCGCCCCGGCACCGAGCTGGCCGGGCACAACCACATCGGCAACTTCGTCGAGACCAAGAACGCCCAGGTGGCCGAGGGCAGCAAGATCAACCACCTCAGCTACATCGGCGACAGCCAGATCGGCCGCAAGGTGAATGTCGGCGCCGGCACCATCACCTGCAACTACGACGGTGCCAACAAGCACCGCACGCGGATCGGCGATGGTGCCTTCATCGGCTCCAACAGCGCCCTGGTGGCGCCGGTAGAAATCGGCGCGGGTGCTACCATTGGCGCCGGTTCGGTGATCAATAAGAACGCCCCCGATGGGGAGCTGACCCTGACCCGGGCCAAGCAGATGACCCTCAAGGGCTGGAAACGGCCACAGAAGGAGCAGAAATAATGTGCGGCATTGTCGGCGGCATCGCCCAGCGCGATCTGCGCGAAATCCTCATCGAAGGCCTGCGGCGGCTGGAATACCGCGGCTACGACTCCGCTGGCCTGGTGCTGATTCAGCCGGACCAGCGCCTGCAGCGCTGCCGCCGCCTGGGCAAGGTGCAGGCCCTGGCGGAGGCGGTAGCGGCGGAGGGGCTGAGCGGTTCGCTGGGTCTGGCACACACCCGCTGGGCCACCCACGGTGCCCCCTCGGAGCAGAACGCCCATCCGCATCTCAGCGGCGACCAAGTGGCCCTGGTGCACAACGGCATCATCGAGAACTATCAGGAGTTGCGCAGCGCCCAGCGCGCCGCCGGCCATAGCTTCAGCTCGGAGACGGATACCGAGGTCATAGTCCACGCCATCGCCGATCAGATGGACCAGGGCCATGACCTGCTGCAGGCGCTGCAGGGCACCCTGGGTCAGCTCAAGGGGGCCTACGCCCTGGGGGTGATCTGTCAGGCCGAGCCCGAGCGGCTCGTCGCCGCCCGCCACGGCAGCCCGCTGGTGATCGGCCTGGGTTTTGGCGAGCACTTCATCGCATCCGATATGGCCGCCCTGCTGCCGGTGACCCAGCGCTTCATCATCCTCGAAGAGGGCGACATCGCCGAGCTGAGCCGCGACGGCGTTAAGGTCTATGACGCCGAGCTGCGGCCGGTGGAGCGGCCGGTGCATGAGTCGCGCCTATCCGCCGATGCCGTCGAGCGCGGCGAATACCGCCACTTCATGCTCAAGGAAATCCACGAGCAACCCCGCGCCCTGGCTGACACCCTGGAGGGGCGGCTGTCTGCCGACTGCCTGCTGATCAGCGCCTTTGGCTACGCCGCCGAGGAGCTGCTGGGGCGGGTGCGAGCGGTGCAGATCGTCGCCTGCGGCACCAGCTATCACGCCGGCTTGACCGCACGTTACTGGATAGAGCGCTATTGCGGTCTGCCCTGCAGTGTCGAGGTGGCCAGCGAATTCCGCTACCGCCAGCCGGTGGTGCTGGCCGATTGCCTGTTCGTCAGCATCTCCCAGTCCGGCGAGACCGCCGATACCCTCGCCGCCCTGCGTCAGGCCAAGCAGCTGGGCTATGTCGCCAGCCTGGCCATCTGCAACGTGGCGGAAAGTGCCCTGGTGCGCGAATCTGACTTGGTGCTGCTGACCCACGCCGGGCCGGAGATTGGCGTTGCCTCTACCAAGGCCTTTACCACCCAGCTGGCGGCGCTGCTGCTGTTGCTCGGCGCCCTGGGACGTAGCCGTGGCCTGATCGGTTGCGACGAGATCGAACTAGTGGCCCAGCTGCGCAGCCTGCCGGGGCTGTGCGAGCGCATCCTGCAGCTGGACGAGCCGATCCGCGCACTGGCCGAGGCCTTTGTCGATAAGCAGCACGCCCTGTTTCTCGGTCGCGGCAGCCTCTACCCCATCGCCCTGGAGGGCTCCCTCAAGCTCAAGGAAATCTCCTACATCCACGCCGAGGCCTACCCAGCGGGTGAGCTCAAGCACGGCCCCCTGGCGCTGATCGACGAGGACATGCCGGTAGTAGCGGTAGCCCCCAACAACGCCCTGCTGGACAAGCTCAAGGCCAATCTGGAAGAGGTCCGCGCCCGCGGCGGCCAGCTCTATGTGTTCGCCGATGAGGCCGTCTGCCTCAGCGAGACCGGCGAGGGCTATACCGTGCTGGCCCTGCCGCATTCGGCGCAGCTGGTCGCCCCCATCGCCTACACCCTGCCGCTCCAGCTGTTGGCCTACCACGTCGCCGTGCTCAAGGGCACCGACGTGGATCAGCCGCGCAACCTAGCCAAGTCTGTCACCGTGGAATGAGCCGCCAGGATAACAGCGCGGAAAGCGGCCAGGAGCGGCGTTTTGCCGGGGTGGCCCGGCTCTATGGCCAGACCGCTGTGCAGGGCTTTGCCAGCGCCCATGTCTGCGTGGTCGGGGTAGGAGGGGTAGGTTCCTGGGCGGTGGAGGCGCTGGCGCGCAGCGGTATAGGCCAGCTCAGCCTGATCGACGCCGACCACCTGGTCGAATCCAACATCAACCGCCAACTACAGGCGCTGGACACCACCCTGGGCATGGCCAAGACCCAGGCCCTGGGCCAGCGCATCGGCCAGATCAACCCCCAGGCCAGGGTGCATTCGCTAGAACAGATGCTGAGCGAGGAAAACCTAAGCGCGCTGCTGCCAGGGGACTGTGATTATCTGCTCGACTGCATCGACAACTTCCGCGTCAAGGCCGCCCTGATCCACCACTGCAAGCGCCGCAAGCTGCCCCTGCTGACCCTGGGCGGCGCTGGCGGCAAGCGCGATCCGGGCCTGATCCGCCTGGCCGATCTGAGCCGCACCGAGCACGATCCCCTGCTGGCCAAGACGCGCAAGCAGCTGCGTCAGGGCTACGGCTTCTCCAGCAACCCCAAGCGCCGCTTCGGCGTGCCCTGCATCTATTCACAGGAGCAGTCCCGCCCCAGCCAGGGCTGCCCCCAGTCCGACGCCAGCCTCAACTGCTCCGGCTTCGGCTCCTCCATGGCGGTCACTGCCAGCTTCGGCCTGTTCGCCGCCGCCCAGGTGCTCAAGTATCTCAGCGAGCGAGAATTACGAACAGAATAGGGTCAGGTCTAGAATCATAGTCATTTCCTTCTTTTAGAGTAAAAGACATACTTTGTAGTCTAAAATCTAGACCTGACCCCTTTTCCCGCTTGACCCCTTTTCCCGCATGAGCTGATCATGCCGGTTTCCGATGAAGGCCGCCAAGGTCAAGAACTCCCCGGATTCCGCCCTTCGACAGGCCCTTCGGCAGGCTCAGGACACCGCTCAGGACATCGCTTCGCTACATCCGGGCTACAGGGCAGATACGATGCCGAGAAGCGCAGCGCGTGCGTGGAGCGTTGAGTTATTCTTTCTGCAAGAACACCTCTGTACCTCTACGATCTCCACGCTTCTTTGCGTTCTCTGCGTCCTGACCTGTTTTGGCTTGATCGGGTAGGTTCGGTGGTTATCCAGAGGTTAAATCAAATCCGGAGTTAGCATGAAATTCAGCCGCGCAGAGGACATCCTCCAGGGCCTCAGCCATGAGGCCGGCCACCTGGCCCTGGCCCTGGCATTGGCCTGGGAGGCCCAGCCCAAGACCACACTGTATAAGATACTTGCCCCCCTGGACCTGAAGAACGCCGCTGGCAAGGCCTACCAGGCGGGAGAATTGACCGCCATGGTGCAGGAGCTGAAACAGAAAAAGCTGCTGGACACACCCAAGCCGCGCCTGCTTAAAGGTCGATACCCGGCTGAATTCCTGGTCCTCAAGCATGAAATCCGCGTCCCGCTGTATGAGCATCTGCTCAATCGCTATACCGCAGGCCAGCTGACAGGAGCCCTTTATCCTGCCGTCGGCTATATCCACCGCAGCATCTATAGCTGGGGACTGCACGATCTGGCCTCAAGCCTGGGGGTACTGCGCCTGATGCTGGCCACGGCGGAAAATGCCGATACATTCCATGCCAGCCTTGACCTGTTCGCCTCACATAACGGCTTCTATTATGAGTATCTTGCACTGCTGGGCCTTGATCCCTGGGACCCCCTGCTGGTGGAGCGCATGCTACCGGCCATTCGCAACAACTTCCTGCATCAGGCTCTGACCCAGCAGGTTAATCTCTACACCAACCCCAATCGACCCCTGCTGGACTATATCCACCAGCAGCTGCAGACGGTGCCGCAAAACCTGGATGAAAATGTCCGTCTGACGATGGTCGAAAACCTGCTGCAACAGGGCCAATGGCAAGCCATAAAGCCATGGCTGGAGGGGCTGGAAAAGGCTCCCGTAACAGCCCACTACTGCCAGTACTTCGAAGGCTCGGTCCTGACCCTGCAAGGCCAGTTCGACAAAGCCATACCCCTGTTTGAAGAAGCCCTGAAGCAGGGGCGTAAGTTCACCGGCCTGAAACGCAATCTGCTGCCCCATAGCTCAGCCTGGCACTATCCCCTTGCCCTCATGGCCAGCAATGATCAGGCGCAGCTGGAAAAGGCGTTGAAGTATTGCCTCGCGGAATCACGCAAGCGCAAGCCGGAACCCTCCAGCTACTGGGGCCTCTGGGTGCATGTTCTGGAGGTGCGCCTGGGGCTGAAGGAAAACCAGTTTGATCTCAGCGAGACCCTTTCCGATGAGGTGCATTTGGGCGATGTGACCTTTCTGCTGGCCTGCGCCTGGCTCGGCCCCCAGACCCTGGGTCTGACCCCGGCCAGGATCAAGACCCTCCAGCCGAAGATCGATGCGTATCGCCGACAGCTACGCGATAGCGGCCGTCAGGCCCTGCTGGACTGGCTCAATGCCGCCTGGGACCGGCTGCAGGACAAGCCCGTGCCCGACTGGTTCTTCACCGCCGCGCAGCCAGAGCCCTGGCGCCAGACCCTGGAGATGCTGCGCAGCCTGGCCGAACCCCAGGAACAAACCCCAAGCCGCAGCACACGCCTGATCTGGACCCTGAGGATCGACGCCGATGGAGCCCTCAAAGGCATCAAGCCCCTGCAGCAAACCCATGGCAAACGCGGCTGGAACAAACCCAGAGCCATCAGCTTCAACCAGCTGATGAAGGCCGCCGACCTAGCTCCCTGGGATCTGAAACTGCTCGCCTCGATTCGGCCGGATCGTTACGACAAACGCTATTTCAGCATTGACCTGGCCAGCGCCATCGCCGCCCTGGTCGGCCACCCGGCGGTAGCGCTGGAAGATCAGCCCGAGCAACTGCTGGAGCTGGTTGAAGGCCAGCCGGAACTGGAACTCAAGGCCCAGCGCGGCGGCTTCGTCCTGCGCATCAATCCCAAGCCCCGTGGCTTGGAGCATCTGAGCCATTACAGCTATCTGAGTAACGCCGAGCAGGATTCCCTGCGGGATCTCTGCTTCACCACCCTGGTGCAGGACAGCCCCAGCCGCCTGCGCTTGATCCGCTTCAGCCCGGCGCAGCAGCGCATCGCCCAGGTGTTGGGCGAGAGTCTGAAGCTGCCGGAGCAGGCCAAGGAACCCCTGCAAGAGCTGATGCACAGCTTCGCCGGTCAGTTCCAGGTGCAGGGCGAGGCAGTTCAGGCCAGCCGCGAGGTAACGGCGGAAAGCCGCCTGCGCGCCGAGCTCAGCCCGGTCGGCGAAGATCTGCTGCTGCGCCTGGTGGCCGCACCCCTGGGTCCCGATGGCCCACGCCTACCGCCGGGGCAGGGTCGCAAGCAGCTGATCGGCCGTATAGGCGAGGAAACCCTCGGCTGCCAGCGCGACCTCAAGGCCGAACAGCAGCATCTCAATCAACTGCTGGACGCCCTGCCCTTTCTCGTCGATCCGCAACTGCAAGGCGGCTGCGAATGGCTATTGGATGACCCCGAGCAAGCGCTGGGCACCCTCGAACTACTACCGCAACTGGACGGCCTGGCCGGGCTCGACTGGCCCAAGGGCAAGCCGGTGCAGGTCATCCCACTGGAAGGCTCGGCGGTCAAGCTGCAGGTCAAATCCCAGCAGGACTGGTTCAACCTGCAGGGCGAGGCCGAGCTGGACGAAGGCCTGGTGGTCAGCTTCGAGCTGTTGCTGCAAGCCGGGCGCAGCGGCAGCCGCTTCATCCCCCTCGGCGAAGGCCGCTACGCCGCCCTCAGCCGCCGCCTGAAAGAGCGCCTGAGCGAACTGGCTGGGGTGGTGGAAAGCCAAAAGAACCAGCTGCAAGTGCCGCGCCTGGCCCTGCCCTGGCTGCAGGAGCAGCTCGACGGCCTTAACGCCCAGTTCGACAAGGGCTTTCGTCAATCCCTGGAGCAACTGCAACAGGCCCAGGACCTGCAGCCCAAGCTGCCCAAGGCCCTGCAGGCCGAGCTGCGCCCCTATCAAGAAGACGGCTACCAATGGGCCATGCGCCTCGCTGCCGCTGGCTTTGGCGGCTGTCTCGCCGACGACATGGGCCTGGGCAAGACCCTGCAGGCCCTGGCCGTGCTGCTCGCCCGCGCCGCCGATGGCCCGGCCTTGGTGGTCGCGCCCACCTCGGTGTGCGGCAACTGGCTGGCGGAATGCGCCCGCTTCGCCCCCAACCTCAACGCCAGCCTCTACAGCGAGGCCGACCGCGAAAGCCTGATCGCCGAAGCCGGGCCGATGGACCTGATCATCGTCTCCTACGGCCTGTTGCAACAGGCCGGCGATCGCTTCGCCAGCCGGCGCTGGCACAGTCTCATCTGCGACGAGGCCCAGGCCTTCAAGAACGCCGCCGCCAAGCGCGCCCAGGCCATCTTCGAGCTGGAGGCCGACTTCCGCCTCGCCCTGTCCGGCACCCCGGTGGAAAACCGCCTGGCCGAGCTCTGGTCGATCATGCGCTTCGCCAACCCCGGCCTGCTCGGCAGCCTGCCCCGCTTCAACCAGCGCTTCGCCAACCCCATCGAACGGGACCAGGACCGCAACGCCCAGCACATCCTGCGCCGCCTCATCGCCCCCTTCGTCCTGCGCCGCACCAAGACCCAGGTACTGCAGGAGCTCCCCGCCCGCACCGAACTGGTGATGGACATCGAACTCCCCCAGGCCGAGGCCGCCCACTACGAGGCCCTGCGCCGCCAGGCCCTGGTGGACATCGAACAGAGCATGAAGGAAGGCGGCCCCGGCAGTGCCCGCTTCCACATCCTCGCCCAGCTCACCCGCCTGCGCCGCGCCGCCTGCGACCCGCGCCTGGTCAACGAGCGCTTCGCCAGCCAGGGTGCCAAGTTGCAGGCCTTCGCCGAACTCGCCGCCGAACTGGTCGCCAACGGCCACAAGGCCCTGGTGTTCAGCCAGTTCGTCGATTTCCTGCAAATCCTGCGTCAGCCGTTGGACGAAGCCGCCATCAGCTACCAATACCTCGACGGCAGCACCCCTGCCACCGAACGCACCCGCCGCGTCAACGCCTTCCAGGCCGGCGAGGCCGACCTCTTCCTCATCAGCCTCAAGGCCGGCGGCTTCGGCCTCAACCTCACCGCCGCCGACTACGTCGTCATCACCGACCCCTGGTGGAACCCCGCCGCCGAAGACCAAGCCATGGGCCGCGCCCACCGCATGGGCCAACAACGCCCGGTCACCGTCTATCGCCTGGTCAGCCAGGGCACCATCGAAGAGCGCATCATCCAACTCCACCACGCCAAACGCGCCCTCGCCGAAGGCGTGCTCTCCGGCGAAGAAAGCACCGCCCTGCCCTCAACCGATGACCTGATGGAATTGATGCGGGGTGGGGAGTAGGATTTGGGGTTTATGGGTTAGGATGTTCAGATTCAGAAAAATCCACGGAACGGAAGAACAAGGTAATAGGCAAACTGTCACCGTAATTAAATCGGGTATGCACATATAGAGATCTAAATGTAGATATCTATATGTGCATGCCTAAATATAGAGACAAGATAACTAAATCTAGATATTCATCTCTACATTTAGAGATTATTCACGGGACGGCTTGTCCGTCCATTACATGTTAGCTGCATGAACCCAAAATTTTACGGAGTCGAAATTTGAAGAAGCAAGAGTTACAAGCCATAAGCCTGTTTTCGGGTGCTGGTGGCATGGACATAGGCGTACGGGATGCAGGTTTCAATATTCTTGCAGAGATAGAGTTAGACCAGCACTGCTGCGCAACACTTGAGGCCAACGCCGAAGCCCAAGGGTATGGTTCTAAAGTCATTCATGCAGACATACGAAATCTTAACCCAAAGCAATTAATGACCGAATTATCCGTAAAGAAGGGTGAACTTGATTTACTTTTCGGTGGGCCACCTTGCCAATCCTTCTCTTTGGCAGGAAAGCAGCGTGGCTTGGAAGATGAACGAGGACTACTCCTTTTTGAAATAATTAGGTTTGCTAAAGAGATGCAGCCTAAAGTTATTTTTCTTGAGCAAGTCAAAGGGTTGCTTTCCTCAAAGGGGCAAAACAATAGGCGGGGCGAAGTATTTGAAAAGTTCCTTGGAGAACTGGAAGCCATAGACTACACACCGAAGTGGCGCGTCATTATGGCAGCCGATTACGGTGTTCCACAATTAAGGGAACGGCTTTTTGTCATAGCAACCAGAGGACGCAACGGATTTTATTACCCTGAACGAACACACGCGCCTATAGAGGAATGCAATGGGTTATTTTCGTACAAGCCATACATCGGAATAGGTGAAGTTCTAAATGGACTGTCAGAGCCAGACCCAAAAATTAAAGGCAAAACTGTGTACGACAGGGAGGACAGCCATGTCGATGTAACTCCACCACGAGATCGTGAGCGAATTGCTCAAGTCCCTGAAGGCTCTTATTTAGCGGCCCAAACCCACCTTGGGGAAGAACTCCGTTGTGGTTTGTCACCAAAGGATACAACAAAATATTTACGCCTTCACCGAAAACGCCCCTCAAATACATTGCGGTGCGGGGAAATCTTTTATCACCCTACTAAAAGTCGATATTTGACTCCTAGAGAATACATGCGAATACATGGTTATCCTGACAGCTACATATTGAAGGGGCCTATTCGATCAAGAACGGGGTCGGTTCCAAACTTAGATCAGCACAGGCAAATTGCCAATTCTGTCCCGCCCCCCTTGGCTACAGCAATGGCACTCCAAATCAAAGGATTTCTAGATGAGCAAAATATTTGAACTGTACGGTTATCGTCTTGACTGCTGGAATGTAGAAGCCTCTGACAACAGAAAAAAAGCATGGTGCCCTTTTATGGATGCCGAATGTGACGGTGGTGGAAACCGTTACCTTTCCGCACTAGACATCAGTAAGAATCCAAAGCTGGGGAAGTTTTTCCCAGGAAAGAAAATAGTCCAGTCCGGTGTTTGCTCTTTGCGTTTGCGAGATTCTGAACAGCCATGGATTGTTTGCCCACGTCGTTTGTTGTCCTTGAAAGGGCAGAAGTCCAACTATCAAACTCATGTTCGTGAGCAATTGGTCAAATATTCAAATCTTGAACAGGGAAAACTCTACCGGGCATGGTCTGAAGTTAAAATGAAAGTGGAAACCACCAATGATGACGAGGAGGCAAAATCCTTCGATTACACTTTTGATTATGTCATAGCTGGCTCGAGCCGAAAAAAACTATCTGAAGTAGCCGTCCTTGTTGGAAAGGGTCTTGGCGCAACCCAAAAAATGGCTGAAGACAATCAATATACATTAGCATCCCGAAACGGCGAGCTTTGGATTGATGACTTTCCTTCTGATCCAATTGTTATTGTTGAAATCATGACGTCAAGCACATCAGGGGGAGATAAAAAGAAGCGAACCCAGATTGCAATGGCTTGTGAGGATGCCGTTGTTTCTCCAGAAAATCATAACGGTCCAGGAATTAACTATCGCCAAGTATGGGCGAGAATGGTTAGTCAGTTGATCGTAAAATCTCAAGTCGGGCTTGCTTGGAATGGCAAAACCATCTGGCTTCTTCAGGATCTTCTTGCCCAATACATTTCATCTACTACAGCGCTGGATTTGTCAAAGTATATCTCACAACATCCTGATGAGGTGAATATTCTTGCATTCGGTTATGGCGAAGTCGATGCGAAGCCTACAGTTCCAATCATTGAATTGCGCGATTCTACTTTTTATGCAGGGCCTATTACTGAAAACGCGGGCAATTCTGTTTCTAAAGGATTTGTTGAGATTGTAAAAATTGGTGCTCCACCTGGGAAAGAGCACCTATGGCGATCTTTGTTTAAGAAAAAATCATGTGGAAATGTCACTTGGAAATGAAGAAACAAGCAGCTAACGCATATTAGGGGACAGACCCCAATTTTTTCCAAGAAAGCCAGCCAGCGTTGAAGTTTAGAAGACATTCAAAATCATCTTTTCCATCACTCTTAATGTCATCAAGTGAGAGCAAGCAGTTGTAATATGTTGTTTCTATGCTGATATTCATGTTTTATTATTTCAGCTAACGCCAAGCCTCAGCGGACCCGCGCGCCTTTGGCGCGGGGTCCGCTGGAGGCTAATGTTAGCATTCGTTGTGGACTTTTAGTTTTTCTAAACTATAAATATATGGCTGGTGTCTGCCGCCTAAAAATCCTTTCATATAAACGATAGCTTTGTTGTTCTCTGGGCCAACACTTACATGAAATGGACTATGCGGCGAGTAAAAATATAGACGATCATAGTTTGTATTTTCTGCTACCCAGCACGCCACGACAAGAGAACTAACTCCGCCAACATAAAAATCAACTGCTATCCCTCGCCGATCACAAATCAGCTTATTGTTTTTGTTTAGCTCTGACCCAGAATGCTGATCACCCGATGGCGTAATGTTTGGATAATGGTTCTTTTTTATTTCCTTCACCAATGTTGGGGAGCTGAAACCATAAGTAAGATTTACTTTGCCAAAGTATTCTTGGACAGGATCAAGTATTTCCTGAGTGATTCGTTCGATGGCGCGGTACGTATCTATTTGTTGCGGGACGTTGCGTATACGGGTTTTTTTCCATGTATCACTACATTCTATAAAGTCACGGTATGAGAAATGCAGTCCGCATTTATCATCTATGTTTGGCAATTCCATAATTCAACCCTGCAAAATTTATAATGCTAACGCCGCAAATCAGCCGCGCACGCCTTTGGCGCGTCGGCTGAATTTTCCGTGTTAGGAATGCGCCATAGATGCCGACTAAGCATGACTTTGAACTGGGCTGCTATAATGCAAGCCAAACTCAACTCTAAAGTCCGTAGCTTTTACTTTTGGTACTAGTTTGCTACCTTGCTTAGGCAATTCAACAATGCCATATCTCTCAAGCGTTTTTAGGGTTCGAGATAAATTCGATTTCTTTCTATGGCTAAGGGTTTCAAGCTCAGCGAGAGAACGAGGTTTATGCTCGATAATTATTTTAAGCAATTCCTGATTGTCGCTACTTAAAATCTGTGCCATTGAACTCAAAGATTCAAACCAAACTTTTGGCTCGTCTCTCCTAGGCTTATATTCACCTTTAGCTATAGCTATAGTTCTTTTCATATAATCTTGCCTAGATATGATTCCAACTTTCATTACTTTTGTAGCCATATCAATTTCACCTATTAAGAACCATTTATAATACCATTTACATCATTCCAAAAATCTTCGAGCAACTGCGCTGCAGTTTCAAACTCGTATAGTGTTACTATGTGTCTTTCATGCTTATGGTCCCATTCTAACCTTTTGCCATAGTAATTATTTCGTTTGGGCTTAATGCCGTGCGCATTATCATACCCTATAATTCTGGTATTATATTTATCGTGTAGAGTTAATGAGTATTTTATCCCGTGCGGTATCATATCATTCGGATCTACGACTTTGGCTTCGATCTTGGTCCAATACTCGTTATCCATAGGGAACACCTCTCCATTCATGTCTAGCAAGGTGGATAGCCCGTGATCAAAGCTAAATTTATCAGTCATTTGCGCTCGCTGATTGACAAGTTATCATCTGCTGATAACGCTAATATAGCACAGTTCCATGGATATTTCTAATATATAATAGACGGCGCAGCCGTCATTCTCGAATATATCTATATGTAGATACTTATTTCTGTATCTAGATATACAGATGTAGATACCCTATTATTCCATTCGGGTTGCTTCTATTTCAATATCGTCAACTAAGCGCGGAAGCGCTGGCTGAGCGAAGCCGAAGCCAGCCGCTGCTGGCTTCGACTCCGCTCAGCGAACGGCTCAAGCAGCCAGAAAATGACTCCATTGGATTCTAAACCCAACGATCATGGGGCGACCCCACACCTATCTGCGCTAGGTGTGGGGCACCCCAAACAATGAGCGTCGTTTTGCCCCTGATTATTCCCCCCCCCAACCCCGTCCCGGGGGGAGGGGGAGCAAACGCGCGCTTCGCGACTTTCACAGTGAAGCTACCACTCCTGAATAGCGAAGTGCCCACGGTCTCGACCTTGGTCTCCAGATTCCGCCAGCGGCCTTAGTCTTGTCACACAGTTCGGAACGAGGATCGACGGCGGTTCCAGGTTTTGAATGGGCAGCTCACTAAGCAGCTTGGAGCCTCGGGCGATGTTGTCCGTGTCGATGGGGATGTGGCTGTTGGCGTCCGGTGCGGTGGCGGTTTGACTGGGGCCGTTGCTTTCCATCCAGGCCAGTGGCGGTTGTTAAACCGGCGATAGTTCCGAGCTGTAGGACAGCAGCTTGCCGCCGGGTTGGTCATTGCCCAGATGGGGGGTCTCGATGATCTCCAGGGGTAGTGGGCCGAACAGGGCGTCGAAGCCTTGGCGCAGGGCCTGCTGGTCGATGCGCACGCCCAGCGCCGGGCGGACGCACAGGCGCAGGGAGCCGTCGGCGGCCTGATGCAGTTGGTGCTGCACCCAGACCTGGCCGCGCAGCACATAGCCTATGTCCAGCGGGTGGATGCTGGTGCCGTTGTGGGCGCGAAACAGCACCGGTTGGCGTGCCTGCAGGTCATACAGCCGAGGGGCTGGGTCGGCGCGGCTGCCGACGTGGTCAAGGCGGGCGTAATCGCCGGTGCGGTAGCGCAGCAGGGGCAGGTAGGGGTTACGGCCGCCGCTGATGCAGATCTCCCCCAGCTCGCCTGCCGCCACCGGATAACCCTCGGCATCCAGCAGTTCCAGATAGATGTCCGGCGGCAGCTGGCTGAAGCCGGCATCGTCCGGCCCGGCGTAGGCGATGGGGCCGGTCTCGGTGCTGGAGTAGAAGTCGATCACCGGGCAGCCGTAGCGGCTTTGCAGTCGTTGTTTCAGCCCGCTGGACAGGCAGCTGGCGGTGGAGATCATGGCCTTGGGGCGGTAGTCCAGGCCCCAGTCGGCGTAGGTGGCCAGGGATAGGGGGTCGCCGGTGAGAAACTCGGGGCGCAGATCGGCGAAGAAGCCCTGGGCCTGCTCCCGTCCCCAGCTGGCCGGGTGCAGGTTGACCTTGGCGAAACCGGCATTGCCCCAGGCGGCGAAGACATTGGCGAAGGTGACGGTGCGTGCCTCGCTGCCCAGGTTGATGCAGGCGACATGCTGGGCGTCGAGCTTAGGCCGGACCCCGTGCTGGGCCAGGGCGAATTCCAGCAGGGGATGATTGAGGGCCACCGCCGCCGGGTGGTTGGGCACGTCCAAGGCATGGCCGCTGCTGGTGCCGCTGGTCTCATAGACGATCAGCCGTTCCAGCTCGGCCTCTTGCGGCAGCAGCTGTTCGATACGGCTGGCGATGTCCTCGCGGCAGCTGGTGGGGATCTGGGTCCAGTCGCGGCGCAGGGCAAACCCGGCCGGCAGCCGCTGGCGCCACAGGGGCACCTGGGGTCTGAGGCGTTCGATCCAGGCCAACAGCCAGTCCGGCGGGCCGGGCTGCCAGCGAGGGCGCTCCTCGGCGATCTGGCGTCTATAGGCGTGCAGCGCGGGCAGGTCAGCGGCCTGCAGGCGGTCGCCGACGCGGTAGTTCCAGCGCGGTGCCAGGGGATGTTGGTGCAGACGGCAGAACATGCGCCAGCCGGCCTCATCCAGTAGGGGATTGCGCTCCTGGCGGGCGGCAAATTCGGCGTCCCAGGCTACCATTCGCGGTTGGCCTTGGCGGCGGCCTCACGCGCCTGTTGTTCCGCCATTTGCTTCTTCAGCTGGCGCGCCTTGGCCGCCTCCTTGCGGGCGCGGGCCTGGCTCAGCACCCGCTCACGCTCGATGCTGTCCAGGGCGCTCAGACGATCGGCGGCCTGGTGTTCCGACTCGCCAGCCGGGCGCAGCTGCAGCCAGGCCAGCACGCGGCGCGCCAGTTCCTCGCGCCGCTCTGCCTCGCTGATGAAGCGCTCGGCATCGATCAGCCCGGCCAGCTCGGCCAGCTCGCCCGGCCCCAATCGCAGCCGCTCGGTCAGCAGGGTCAGGCGCTCGGGTTGTTGGGCCAGCGCGGCGCGCAGCTCCTCGGCATACAGCAGCCAGCAGCAGATGGCCAGCAGGCGGGCCTGGTTGCGCTGGGTCTTGTCCTTGGGGCTGAAGGCGGCGGCCTGCTCCACTGACAGCGGGGCGCCGCCGAGGAGTAGCAGTAGGTCACTGACCAGGGCGGGCAGGTACAGCTGGCCGTGGCGGCCCAGACGCGGCTCGGCCAGAAAGGGCGCCGGGGTCTCCGCCAGATGCCGGGTCAGCGCGTGCAGCAGGGGGGCTGGGTTCATGCCAGGTCCTCCCGGTGGTAGGTGGCGCGGGCGAAGGCGCGGGCAAAATCCAGCATCTGCTCCTGGCTGGAGACCCGATGCACGCGCCAGCCGCTGGCCTGCAGGCGGGCGATGGCGCTGCCCTCCGCGCTGCCATAGGTGTAAGGCAGATTGAGCACGGCGCTGGCCCCGCCGCCGGCGCGTCGCGCCGCCTGTTCGGCCAGCTGCCAACCGTTGCCGTCGCTGTTTTTGTAGTCATCCAGCATGCTGAACAGGTCGGCATCGCTGATGATCAGCAGGTGCAGCGGTCGCTTCGGTGGCGGCGGGTCCATGATGGCGTCCTGCAGGCGGCCGATGCCAAAGGCGTAGCCCGTGCCCAGATAGCCGGTGAGCAGGCGCAGCACCTCCTCGGCGCTGCGGGTAAAGCCCTGGGTCTGAGCGAACTCACCGGGTTCGCCGGACAGGCAGGCCATCACCCGGGCGTTGGCGCGTAGGGCGGAGAGGGCGATGACGGCCCCGGCCAGCACCGGGTAGGACAGCTGCCGCTCCGGGTTGGCCATGGAGCCGGAACAGTCTATGCCCAGATAGAGGTCCAGGGGCAGACGCGCCGGTTCGCCGCCCGGGCTTTCGCCATAGCGGCGTTGCAGGGTGGTCAGGCCGGGGATGAGCAGCGGGCTGCGGCTGAGGGACTCCAACCAGTCCACCGCCGCCAGGGGCTCGCCCGTGTCCCAGGGGTCCAGCCCCTCCGGCAGGGGGTCACTGGCCTGCTGCGCCCGGCGGCTGGGGTAGGGGATCAGATGGGGCCGCGCCAGTTCCTTGTAATAGCGCATGACCAGCTCCTTGCGCGGCACCCGCACCCCGGCGGATTGCATCAGCCCCAGATAGTCCTGCGGCCCTCGGTAGCGGCGCTTGCGGCCGCCCTGTTGCTCGCGTCCGCTGGTGGTATTGGGCGTCTCGGCCTTGTCGGCAGCCTCCGGCGGCTCGGCGGGCCGGTCGATGCCGGACAGGCGCGGGTCATCCCGTGGGTCCAGGTTGGCCTCGGTCTCGGTCGGGTCCAATTCCGCCAGGCCATCGGGGATCTGCTCGCCGCTACCGGCCGCGCTGGCGTCCAGCAGGCGGCCAAAGGCCTGCTGCGGCCGGTTCCGCTCTCGGCTCAGATAGGGATAGAGCAGGCCGGCGAAGCGTCCGGCGCCCTCCAGCCAATCCTGGCTATAGACCCGGATCAGGCGGGCGCCCAGGGCGGCATCGGCGGCTAGCTCCGCGCTGATGCGGCCCTGGCTCAGGCTACCGCTGGGCAGGGACCAGAGCTGTTCATAGATGCGCATGTAGAGATTCCACAGCGGACCGGGGTCTTCCTTGGGGCGCAGGGCGCGATACAGACCGGCCAGGTCGAGACCGGCGCTGCGCGCCAGGCGGTCATTGATCAGCAGATCGGTATAGAGATTGCCGACCCAGGCGGCCTGCTGTTGCAGGCCGGGCAGGGCGGCGCGCAGGCGGGCCAGCAGGCGGGCGTTGTCCGCCAGATCGGCCGGGGCCAGTACATGATGGCCCACCTCATGGGCCAGCACCTCGCGGGCGAAGCCCTCAAGCCCCAGCTCGACCACCTGCCGCAGACTGACCAGCACGGCGTGGTCGTTGAGGCGGATCATGGCGAAGCTCTGCGCCAGGCCCTCGGCCTGTTCCGCCGCCTCATCCAGCAGAAAGCGCGGCGGCGGCAGGCGGGTAAAGGGGCTCCAGCTGGCCAGCGCCTCGGGCCAGGCCTGACGCCAAGCGGGCAGCAGGGCCTCGGCGCGGGATGGGCCGCTAACCAGGCGGGAGAGCCGCTCTAACACAGGGCCACCAGGAACAGATAGTGGCTATGGGGCAGGGATACCACCAGGCAGTGCTCAGTGGATGCCGCTGAACTCCAGCCGGCCAGCTGGCTAAACTGGGCGCGGTGCGGGCCACGGCTGACGCGGCCATCGCGCTCCAGGCCAAAGTGGGTCCAGCTGTCCGGCTCGCCCTCGGGCAGGTCGTTGCCCACCGGCTTGAGGGTCTGGCCATAGGCGTCGGCGTAGAGACGCCAGGCCTGGCGGCTGTCCAGGGCATAGATGGCTTGATCGAAGCGCATCAGCTCGGGCGGGTCGGCAAAGGGGCCGTCAAAACCGATAAAGCCGCCGATTCGGCCCAACAGGCGCAGGGTCTTTGCGTCGCCTTCCGGTTGGTCTGGCCGGTACCAGGGGTCGGCCAGCTTAGCTAGCAGGGCGGCATCCGCCAGCTCTGGCCGCTCCATGAGCGCGCCCACTAGCCCAGGGGGCAGGGCGGACGCGGCCTGCAGGGCACCCTCGCGGTAATGGGCCAGACCGCAGCGCCAGGCGGCCAGCTGGCCGACACGCAGCAGGCTATCCAGATCCCGCAGCCGGGGTGCCAGGGCGGTCAGGCGCTCGATCCAGCAGGTCGGGTCAGCCCCTGGCTCCTGTGCCAGGTTATAGACGGCATTGCCCAGGGCGGCGAGGAGCGGCCGCGGCTGGGCCAGCAGCAGCGGGGTCAGGGCGGGTAGCAGGCGCTCGAACAGCAAGGCCAGCGCCGGCAGCCTTGCCCCTGCTGGAGTCCCTGGCCCCAGCAACTCTTGCGCCGTCAGTTGCAGGCAGAGGTCGTAGAGTGGCGAGACCAGCCGGTCCAGGGCGCTGTCATCGGCCTCGGCCAGGGGCTCCAGTAGGGGCGCGGCATACTGGCGCAGTACCGCAAAAAAGGCATCCGCCTGCAGGTGCCGGTGCAGATGCCGGGCCTGGGCAAAGCGCTGATTGTAATCGGCGCGCTGGCGCAGCAGGGCCTGGGCCAGGACTAGGTTTGCCACTTGAGCCAGCCCAGATAATTACTGTAGCGCTGATGCAGGTACTTGAGCTTAAGGATGTCGTCGAACATGTGGCCATAGAGCTTGCGCCCGTTGGACCAGTCGCGCAGCACGCCTTCGATACGCGCCAGGCGCTTGCGCACCTCGCTCGCGCTCAGGCCCTCCAGACCGCGCTCAAACTCCGCCTCCAGCTCGCTCAGGGGGTCGTCCCGCTCCAGGCCCAGGCGGTCGAACTCCTGACAGGAACGGTCAAACAGGCCGCGCAGCCAGCTGATGCGATCCACCCGCAGGGTAAGCTGCCCTTCCTGCTCGAAGGCCGGGGCGTCCGGGTTCTGGCTGAGCTTGTCGTGCATGACGAAGGGGATCATCTGGCGCATGTCCTCAAAGCCCACGGCGCGGGCGCCGCGAAAATAGGCCATGGCCTTGATGAAGACGATGCAGGTCATCAGGGCGCGCACGGAAAAGCCGTTCAGCGACTGGCTGCCCAGGTCCATCTGCGCGCTCTTGCCGCTGGACTCGACGTTCAGGCTGGCAAATTCCAGGCCGGAGAGCTTGACCGTGTCCTTGGTCAGGTATTCAAACTGATTGGCGGCCGGTTCAAAAAACTCAAAATGGCTGGCGAAAAACTCCAGCCGCCGACGCAGGTCGGGCGGGAACTCCACCGCCAGGATCTCGCCCTCCAACCGCTCCAGCTCGGCGGGGCTGAAGATGATCTGGTCGGGCACCAGGCGCTCCGGCTGCAGGCCCTCCTCGATGCGCAGCAGCAGCTCGCCGAGAAAGCGGGTGTTGAAGTGCAGGGCCTTGACCACCACGTCGATGCGATCACGCAGGGCCTCTATCACCTGATAGGTGCCGCCGCCGGCATCGTCGTTGGCGGTCAGATACCAGGCCGCCGGTGGGCACTCGTAGATCTGGTCGTAGATCTCGGCGTAGTTGTCCGCCAGGGTGGTGAGCAGGGCCGACTGGGTGCGAGTGGGGATGCGGTTGTATTCATCGATGATCTTGACCCGCATGGACAGCCAGCGGCGCCAGGCGATCTTCACCTCGTCCATGGACTGGGCGCTGACCAGGCTGGAGGGCAGCGGATTGCCGAGCAGATCGGCAATGGTCATCTGCGGCTGGCCGTGCTGGATGGCGCGACGGATCTCGTGCAGGTCGTAGCCCGCCAGCACCCCCATGAGGATGGCGATGGCGGTCTTGCCCCGCCCCGGACCGCCCACCAGCAGGCAGCGCCGCCGCACCGCCAGATTCAGCAGCGGCACCAGGGCGTAGCTGGAATAGCTTTGATCCGTGGGCAGGTTGAGGCTTAGCTTGCGGTCGCCCAGGGTAAAGTGCATGGGCGGCGTGCTGTTGTATTCGATGTCGTAGAAGGGCGAGATGATGGCGTGGTTGACGACCCAGAAATAGGCCTGGCGCAGCTTCTCATCCAAGGGTTGGTCCGCTGCCGCGCTGTCTGTCTTTTCTAGCGCTAGGGGGCCGCTGTAGAGATCGGCCACGTCAAACGCCTGCCGCGCACCTGGGCTGCCGGGCCGGGTCGGGGCTTGGGAAACCTTGGTAAAGCGGTCGATCTGGCTCATCGGCAGGCTCCGGTTGAACGGCTTGCTATGGTACAGCGGCTCGATTCAGCACAAGCCAGGGCCTGCGCAAGGGGCCCTGCAGTGGCTTGGCGGTGGCCGCGGACAGATTGCCAGGGCAAAGAGGTTCCGCAGCGCGGAACTTGCGCTACATCAAGGTCTAATCCTATCCTTGTGTATTCTGGTCCACCAGAATAAAGGCTTCTATTCTAGACCTGACCCCTGTTTCCTGACCCCTGTTTCCTGGTAGAAAAAAAGGACGCAGAGAGCGCAAAGAAGCGCGGAGATCGCAGAGTTGAAAAAGCTCTAGCCACGTAGCCCGGGTGCAGCAAAGCGGAATCCGGGCAGGCCCTGCAAAGCAAGCGAGCACCTTCCCAACGGCAATCCCGGACCCCGAAGCACAGGGATGTCGTGAGGCTGGGTGGCAGAAAGGATCGTTGCACTCCAGGGTACAAAATACCTCAGCTGATCACCTGCGCCGCAAAATTGGGTCGTTACCACCCTGGCGCATGGAAATCATTAACCTAAAAAGAGCATTTGGCCACAGAGCCACAGAGTACACAGAGAAAAATCAATGTGTTGGAAAGCGAACACTCAATACCTTCTAGGTGAGCCCGGTCTGATAGGTAACTCATTGAAACAACTCTGTTATCTCGGCTTTGGCTCCAGGCTTCGCTCTACCTCCTCCGTCCCTGGAGTCGTCTGTGTCTCTGTGGCTTAACTGAGGAATATAGGGATTAAAACTCTCCGTGCTCTGCGCTTCTCAGCGTGCTCTGCGTCCTAAAATTCGTGTTCATTCAGCGCTTTTTCGGTGGCAGCAGGTCGGTGATGCTGCCTTCGGCCATTTCTGCAGCCAGGCCCAGGGTTTCGCACAGGGTTGGGTGGGGGTGGATGCTCAGGCCGATGTCTTCGGCGTCGGCGCCCATTTCCAGGGCCAGTACCGCCTCGCCGATCAGCTCGCCGGCGTTGACGCCGACGATGCCGGCACCGAGGATGCGCTTGGTCTCGGGGTCGAACAGCAGCTTGGTAATGCCCTCCTCCCGGCCAATGCCCAGGGCGCGGCCGCTGGCAGCCCAGGGGAAGACACCCTTGTCGTAGGCTATGCCCTTGGCCTGGGCCTCGGTCTCGGTCAGGCCCATCCAGGCCACCTCGGGGTCGGTGTAGGCCACCGAGGGGATGGTCAGGGGGTCAAACAGGGCCGGCAGGCCGGCGATGACCTCGGCGGCCACCTTGGCCTCGTGGGTCGCCTTGTGCGCCAGCATGGGGTTGCCCACCACGTCGCCGATGGCGTAGATCTTCGGCACATTGGTGCGCATGTGCTGATCCACCGGAATGAAGCCGCGCTCGTCCACCTGGATGCCGGCAGCAGCGGCGTTGATCTTGTGGCCGTTGGGGCTGCGCCCCACCGCCACCAGCACGCGGTCGTACAGCTCGGCCTGCGCCGGTGCCTGCTTGCCCTCGAAGCTGACCTTGAGTCCGTCCTTTTGTGGGCTGATCTGGCTGACCTTGGTCTCCAGCATGATGCGGTTGAGCTGCTTTTTCAGGCGCCGCTCAAGGGGCTTGACCAGGTCGCGGTCACAGCCGGGGATCAGCCCCGGCTGCAGCTCGACGATGTCGATCTGGCTGCCCAGGGCGCTGTACACCGTGGCCATCTCCAGACCGATGATGCCGCCGCCGATGACCAGCATCCTGGCTGGAATATCGGCCAGTTCCAGGGCATCGGTGGAGTCCATAAGACGTGGGTCTTCGTTGGGGAAGCCGGGAATCTTCACCGCGCTGGAGCCGCAGGCGATGATGCAGTGATCGAAGCTCACCTGCTGGGTACCGTTCTTGCCCTGCACGGCGATGCGGTTGGAGCTGACAAACTGCCCCACCCCCCGCACCAGCTGTACCTTGCGCTGCTTGGCCAGGGCCGCCAGACCGCCGGTGAGCTTGTTCACCACCGCCTGCTTGCCGACACGCATCTGTTCCAGATCGATCTGCGGCGCGCCGAAGCTCACTCCCATGTGACTGATCTCCTTGGCCTCGTTGAGGATGGCGGCGGTATGCAGCAGGGCCTTGGAGGGGATGCAGCCGACATTGAGGCAAACCCCGCCGAGACTGGGATAGCGCTCGATCAGCACCGTCTTCAGGCCCAGATCGGCAGCACGAAAGGCCGCGGTATAGCCGCCAGGGCCAGCCCCCAGCACCGCCACCTGGGCCTGGATCACCTCGTTAGTCTGTGTATCGGTCATGTCGGACTCCTGGTTAAGAAAAGGGACGCAGAGGACGCAAAGAAGCGCAAAGAACGCTGAGAAACAAATATGTTACCACTGCAGCCAGCATATCCCGGCGCGCTGGGTATCCATTTGTTGTATGGCATTGCCGCCGTCCGTCATTCTGGGAGCTCCGAGCGCTGGCTCGGAGGTGTAAAGTTATAGTCTGCTGAGCAGACAATCGTATGCTTTGCAGCGCATCCCCAAATTCCGCCCTTCGACAGACCCTTCGGCGGGCTCAGGACATCGCTCAGTACATCGCTTCGCTGCATCCGGGCTAGCGGCCGCCGAGTCCCGAGTCCCGCAGCGGTGTCGAGTCCCGGCTGATCATCAATGCTTTTATTCATCTTAGCAATTGCCGGCTGTTTAATATGCAGCGTCTCAGCTATCAGCTCTTGAGAGAGTCCGCGAGCCCGGCGAAGTTCATGCAAAGGCATCTCCGCAAGTATGGCAGCGGTTTTTGCCCTCGCTCTTTCTCTCGCCTCGGGTGACATCTTCTCCCGTAGTTCTGCGTATTTCTTTGCCATCAGAGGGCACCCTCTCTATACAATTGTTCAAGGTGTTCGTCATACAGCCGATCAGCGACGGGAATCATTCTGTCATACCAGAAATTATCACCCGTCTTATCTCCACCAATAAGCAAAGAAATAGGGGGCTGACCCCTAATTTTCATTTATGCACTTGTTATGTGCTCCGACGAAATACGAGGGAAGCGCTCGGGATGCTCAATAATCTCTTCGGACAAATCAACATCCAGGTCTGGCCAATAATAATGACCTGGGCTTGGCTCCTCGACATTGATTATTGAATTTATTCTTTGGTCTTTAAACCATGGGAAGCTTTCATATGGCAGGAACAACTCTTTGTTGTGAGTTATTAGCCAAATCCCATGGATTGAAATGTTCCCTATTTCAACTTCTGAAGTGTGTTTGCCATGAGCTAACGAGTTCATTATAGTGATCCTCTATTAATCCTTCTATTTGTTTCAGTTGTTTTCTTGTATATTTGTAGTTTTTTTCGAGTTCGATTTCTGGTTCTAGCCAATATTTCGCTTCACCTTCCCCCGAAATCACATGAACATGCACTCTTTCCTCTTCTCTTGAGAAAAAGAAAAATCTATATCCGCTGTCTCTAAATACAGTAGGACTCATTTCTCTTCCTGTATAAACAAAGGGACCAGTTTCGATTTTTTCTCCAGCCTAAGACCACAATTAATTTAAATGGTAATGTGTCACCGTAATTCTGGTTCGAGTTTATGCTTTTGTTATGCCTTGACTGCTCAATTGATTAGAAATTTCAATGTCTTTTTTCAGCAACGAATTGATAACTTGATTTAACGAGAACTCTTGACCTTTGATTTTAAGCCTCTCGATAAAAAACGCCTTTACCTCTTTATCAAGGTAGATTGGTATATCAAGCTCTTCGATTGGCCTATAGAACTTGCCCTGCTCTGCACCACTAAAATCATACTCATCTTTCATCATGGATGCCTTCTTTGATATTCTTTACTTTCATTATTGCTCGCTTTTCGAGCACTAATAATTCTTACTAGCTCTATGCCATCTTGATCTTTGTTGTTCCCTCGTGCTGTGTGGGAATGCAGTACATCCGCGCTGCCGATCACGGCGAATGGTCTGACCCCTATTATTCTGCGCGTGATGGGTTGCCCTTATCGGAGTAGTCAGAGAAGTTATCGATACGCACATCGCCGTCGGGGAAATGAGCTATTACATCCAGGCGACCGCCCATAGCCTCGATGAACTTGCGCATGGTCGATAGATACATATCCGTCCGCTTCTCCATCTTGGCAATTGCCGGCTGCTTAATATGCAGCGTCTCAGCCAAAAGGCAGATGGACGCGTCCAAATCGATCTGCTCCCCTCGGTTAAGGACTCCCACCGCGCCTCAAATTCATCGGTGTATTCGATTTCCCAGTTCATGCCTTAGAGTATTAACCAGAAGAAAACAGAGGCCTGACCCCTAATTTGCAATCAAATTAGTTCAAATAATCGTGGTCTGTCCCCTATTATTCGCTATTATTTCGCTTCGCTTTCCCTAGCAGTCAGCGTCTGAACGGTTTGGCGGCGTGGGATTTCCACAAAGTGAAATCCCAAAGCATGGCAATGTGATTCAGCCGCTTTTGAATAAGCTAGCAAATCGTTATGGTATTGATCGGCGAGCAGCTCACGAGCAGCATGAATTTCAGCCACAATAGAATCGCGCCATGTTTCAGTGGTATTCATAGTGAAACCTCCATTAGCTCAAAAGGTGTTACCAATTCGGGTAGCTTATACCCCTTGGCGGCACATAAACCACGCATCACGGGTAATTGCGCCGGATTGGCAATGTGTGTGCAATTCCAGGTAAGAAGAATATCGATTTGATGATATGCTGCGCAGGCAATATGTAAAGCATCAATTCGCGCTTTAGCGGGTAAGCCACCACCCAGTAAGAGAAATTCCGCTAGCTCTGGAATTTCAGGGGTGATTGGGAGAACTGAAATATCGCGTAATGCGTTTAACCGCTCAGATGCGGCTTGCGGATCGCCCAAACTAGCTTCTTCGACAACATACGGCGAAATATAAGATATTATGATTACCCTTACATGCTCCCACCATGACTTGGTAATCTTCTGGTAGGCCGACTTTATCATGTCATTACTTGGGCGCGAGGTTAGATATTAATCGTTGCATAAGTTCTTGCAGTTGATGTTATTCACTGGGCGCTTCTAATTCAGGCATCAGGAAGGAATTTAAACTGCCATTACTTTTGCAACAATTAATAGCTAACAATGGAAGTTTCGATGTAAACAGTTTTGCCCATTCGTTCCCCTTTATTCAAGCACCTAAAATGGCGGATGCGCTGTCGCCAACCCGCCAGCAGCGCTTATTAACGCAAAGTTTCAATCCTCAGCATAACGTTCGACTGCATAACGCTGACCACTATCCTATGTTATGCTTATCCGTCACGCTGCATAACGACTAGCGTAACCGGCGGGCTTTGGAGCGCAGCGGAAAAGCCGGTCCGAGTTGACGGTTCTGTTAGCTGTGAATTGATGCATGTACGAAAGGCTTAAACCCCTCCTTGTACATTTGAACAATAGTTTTCTGTGTCATAACTTGCACAACCTGATTATTAGAGGGTGACGGGAGCATTACCTGTTTGTTCCAATCGATAACGGCCTCCCAAAAAAGCGCATTTCGGCAGATCAAAATCAGTTATTAGCAATACAAAACGGGATATAATCAGTTTCTTTTTGGCAAAACCAGATGTTGGGACAATCAGGTAATGCTCCCGCAAAGTACAGGGAGCTGTCCTTTATTGCCAACCATGCATTCAGTAAATTAATAATCAAATTGGTTAAAATAATCGTGGTCTGTCCCCTATTATTCGCTGCTGGGTATAGACCGAATCAAGCCCAAGGGCGTCAAATCAAGCTGTCCGTTGTCTCCGCAGCGTGGATGTACTGCATTCCCACACATCGCGAAAAGGAAATAGGGGTCTGACCCCTAATTTTCCTATACAGTCGATCAGCGACGGGAATCATTCTGTCATACCAGAGATTATCACCCGTCTTATCTCTACCAATGAGTAGGATAGCCGTCCGTCTCGGGTCAAAAGCAAACAATGTCCGGTAAGGTGATCCGTGAATCTGCGTGCGCAATTCCTTCATATTGGCGTGCCTCGAACCCTTCACATGATCCGCATGAGGTCGGGCCAAGAGGGGACCACGCTCAGCCAAAAGGCAGATGGACGCGTCCAAATCGATCTGCTACTCCTAGGTTAAGGACTCCCACCACGCCTCAAATTCATCGGTGTATTCGATTTCCCAGTTCATGCCTTGGAGTATTAACCAGAAGAAAACAGAGGTCTGACCCCTGATTTTCAATCAAATTAGTTCAAATAATCGTGGTCTGTCCCCTATTATTTGTCCCCTATTATTCGAGCTGTGCGGCACAAACGGAGCGAGCGTAGTTTGCGTCCGAACGAGCGCCTTGTTATGTGTTGCCTTCAATTTTGTATGGTTCTAGGATTTGACTGAAGCGTGACGTTAATTTTGTTTGAAAATAAGTGCCTTTTTCTTGCCATTTTTTATCCGATATGACCTGCTCTACTTGATTTAAGATTTCGTCGTGTGGATATAGATAGACATTGCCTTCACTCATAAAACAGATGTACAGTTTTTTGGCACGGTATTTTTTAGCGAATGACGGGCCTCCTTTTAATTGAACCTTAATATCAGAAACCCCATCAATATGAACCGCAATGAAGTCAGCGCCATTCCAATCATTAGATAGCCATATTGACGTGTAACCATAATCAGCTAGAACTGCAGCCACTTTGTGGAAATTGTACATTTCCTGAGCTTTGGCATTTAGATCTCTATAATTGATTCTTTCAAGCTTCATGATTTTTACACATAACGGTTAAGCTAAGGGGTAGAAAAAGGCGCTAGCCTGTAATACCACGCATATTGCCACACACAGAACATTTTGCCTTTGTTTTATTATTCAGAGCAATAATAAGCCATATAATTGCCCAAGAACCAACAGTTACAATTGTAAGTATAAAATGGATAACATGAGCAGTATTTGGAGCTTTATGTATTGTTTCTCTACCACATTTTTTACACATTCGTAAATTGCTTTCCATACCTTTCGATATAGGTAATCCACAATGTGGACATGAAGGAGCACTATCTGATATTTCTTTTTGACACTCTGGACATTCTATTAAAGCCATAATGACTCCGTTGGTGTTTATATTTGTTTGCATATAACGTTGCCGGTAAGTTGCCCAAAATTACGGCTTACCGAAATTGAAATTTGCCACAAAACTCGAGCTGCGTTTTTGGGTCAACTTGAGCGTCCTTGTTATGCGATGGAGTTGAACTATGACGAGTCACTTGAAGTCACCGCCTGCAAACTCATTAGCAGTGTTCAGCCGGAGCAATGGCATGCAACTGTGATTAAACATAGACGATGCCAACAATATGAAACGAAGGCGGAGGCTGAACACCAGCAATATTTTAATGGATGATAGCGCAATGCTTTGGAAGTAGGAGTTATCTTGACGCATAGTATTATTTTTGATGAAGCGCATAACAGTGAAATAGACTAACGTCTTCCAGTATTGTGCTAGACTGTAATCATCTAGCATAGAATTTTAAGAGAGAAATAGGGGTCAGACCCCTGTTGTCCCAATCGGGTGATTCTATCAACTGGCGGGTAACCAGCCATCCTGCAGAACTTCATCAAGCATTGACCAAAGGCAGGTCTCTGGAAAATCAGCCAAACCGGTTTCGCTAGCGGCCTGTGCAACGGCATCAGCCCAAATCTCTGCTTGCCAATCCGCATCGGCAAGAACGGGCTGCAATCCAGGACTCTTTGCCAGACGCTTTTTGATGCCTTTTCTCTGTTCAGTAATGGTTCGCGCCCAACTTGCTGTTTGGCGACCAGGTTGATATTCCCACTTCAGCAAGTGAGCCAACAACAAAGCCATCCGGTTTGCCAATTCGCGTTGCTCACTTTTGCCTACGTCCTCAATCTCCTCCGCAATGTGTTCTATATCCAGGAGGTCAAAGCGGCCAGCACGAATAAGGCCCGCCTGTTCCTTCGCCCAGGCAACAACATCGGCTTCGTACGTATGCATGCTCAACACCTTTACTAAGAATCCAATACAAGCACAGAGCGGGTTTACCGCTGGACGCATAGCTCTACCAATTTCTGCGGCTTGCTAGGGCACTGCCGAATTCCTTGAGGAAGCGGTGGGCGTAGTTAGTGCCTGAAATGAGGCTTGCAGGCTCGCCAACCCGCTGGAAAAGGCCCATTAAACTCTACCTGATTACCCACAAACCTCAGCCTATCGGAGAGACTGGCCTTTACCTGCACCTGACAGCACATAGGGCGGCCCATGGCCGCTGCGCCCTCGCAAGGAGCAATCTCATTGCAAGCGGCTTGGCGGCGGGCGCGGCCCGCCCTATGCCTCGCGGCAAGCCAACGCCAGACGAAGGCTGAGATACATGGGTCATCAGGTCAGACTTTGCGCCCTTTGCGTTTCCCTATTTAACTGTGAAACAACATGGCCGCCTGTCAATCTGGGAGCTCCGAGCCCCGGAAATTCCGATCTGATGCTCGGAGGGGCAAAGGTTAGGCGTGGCCCTGCCCAGCAGCAACCCCGGATTCCGCTGCGCTGCATCCGGGCTACTTCTTCCTCATTCTTCTCTGCGTCCTTTGCGCTTCTTTGCGTCCTCTGCGTCCCATCGATTTGGAGATGTTTCATGTTCTGGGGTGGTGCTGTCTGCCCCATGATCGTTAGGTTTAACTACAACAACAACCGGCGGATGTCACCCAGCAGGCTGGTCAGCAGGCTGGTGAAGCGTGCACCCTGGGCACCGTCGATGACGCGGTGGTCGTAGGACAGCGACAGCGGCAGCATCAGCCTCGGAGCGAATTCGCTGCCGTTCCACACCGGTTTCATCGCCGCGCGGGACACACCCAGTATCGCCACCTCCGGCGCGTTGACTATGGGGGTGAAGGCGGTGCCGCCGATGCCTCCCAGGCTGGAGATGGAGAAGCAGCCGCCCTGCAGGTCGCCGGGCAATAGCTTGCCCTCCCGCGCCTTGGCACTGAGCTGCATCAGCTCGGCGGCCAGGTCGAACAGGGATTTCTGCTCCACATCCCGCAGCACCGGCACCAGCAGGCCGTTGGGGGTGTCCACCGCCACACCGATGTGGACGTATTTTTTCAGCACCAGGCTATCGCCCTCGGGACTAAGGGAGCTATTGAACTCAGGCAGGGCCCTGAGGGCGGCGGCGCAGGCCTTGAGCAGGAAGGGGAACAGGGTCAGCTTGAGGCCACGCTGTTCCGCCTCGGCCTTGAGCCCCTGGCGGAAGGCCTCCAACTCGCTGATGTCCGCCTCGTCGAACTGGGTGACGTGGGGAATGTTCAGCCAGCAGTTGTGCAGATGGCCGCCGCTGAGCTTTTTGATCCGACTCAGGGGCTTGATCTCAATGCCGCCGAACTTGCTGAAATCCACCTGGGGCAGCGGCGGCAAAGCGAAGGCGCCGCCGCTCGCCGCTGGCGCACGTGCCTCGCCGCCGAGGGCCTTTTTGACGAAGTTCTGCACGTCCTCCTTGAGCACCCGGCCCTTGGGTCCGCTGCCGCTGACCTGGGCCAGTTCCACCCCCAGCTCGCGGGCAAAACGGCGCACCGCAGGTCCGGCATGGGCCTTGCGGCCGCGGGCTATGGCCTGCATGTCGTTGGGGGTGGGCATTACCGGCGGTCGCCGCCTTTGCTGCTCTCCGGCCGGGCGGGCGGTCTGTTCTGTATCGGGCTCGCTTTCGGATTGGCCAGCGGGCTCGGCCTCGGGTTGCAGCTCGGCGGCAGGCAGGTCGTCCAGTTCGCTGACCTCGAACAGGGCGATGATGTCGCCCTGATTGAGCCTGTCGCCCAGCTTGATGCGGTATTCCAGCAACTTGCCGCTGAAGGGGGCGGGTACCTCCATGGAGGCCTTGTCACTCTCCAGGGTAACCAGGGAGGCGTCCTTTTCGACCTGATCGCCCGGCTGGGCGAGGATTTCGATCACCTCCACGTCCTTGAAGTCGCCTATGTCCGGCAGGGTCACCTCGACCTGGGATGCCGCGCCAGTGCTGGGATCGGGCTTGGACTCGGTCTCGGACTCTGCCTGCTCGGCTGCGGCCTGTTGTGGCGGCTGCGGCTCCTGTTGCGGGGCTTGCTCGACCTGTAGCTGGAGGATCAGATCCCCCTGGTTGAGTTTGTCGCCGATCTTCACCGCGATGGACTCCACCACCCCGGCCTGGGGGCTTGGGATCTCCATCGAGGCCTTGTCGCTCTCCAGGGTCAACAGGGAGGTCTCGGCCTCTACACGGTCACCTGGGGCAACCAGGATCTCGGTAACCTCCACATCGCTGAAATCACCAATATCCGGCAGCAGTACTTGGCTTTGCTTTGACATCTTCGCTCCCCCTGCCTTAGGCCGAGATCGGGTTGGGCTTGGCGGGATCGATCTTGTATTTCTTGATCGCCTGATCCACCACCTCGGTCTTGATCCTGCCCTCATCGGCCAGGGCCTTGAGAGCCGCCACCGTCGTGTAGTAGCGATTCACCTCAAAGTACTTGCGCAGCTGGGTGCGCAGGTCGGAACGGCCAAAGCCGTCCACGCCCAGGGTGAAGTAACGCCGCCCGTCCAGATAGGGACCAATCTGCGCCACATGGGCGCGGATGTAATCGGTCACCGCAATCAGCGGGCCCTGGCTGGGGCCTATCTGTTGCGCCAGGTAGCTGGTGCGCGGCTTCTCGCTCGGGTGCAGCATGTTCCAACGCTCCACCGCGGCGGCATCCCGCTGCAGTTCGCTGAAGCTGGTCACGCTCCAGACATCAGCGGCGATGTTGAAGTCCTGCTCCAGCAGCTCGGCCGCGGCCAGGGCCTCGCGCAGTATGGTGCCGCTGCCGAGCAGTTGCACCCGCGCCTTGGCCTTGGGCTTGGCCGACTCGCGGCAGCGGTAGATGCCACGGATGATGCCCTCTTCCGCGCCCTCGGGCAGGGGCGGCTGGGGGTAGTTCTCGTTCATGGTGGTGACGTAGAAGAAGACATTCTCCTGCCGCTCCATCATGCGTTGCAGGCCGTTGTGGATGATTACGGCAAATTCGTAGGCGTAGCAGGGATCATAGGCGACGCAGTTGGGGATGGTGCTGGCCACCAGCAGGCCGTGGCCGTCCTGGTGCTGCAGGCCCTCGCCGGCCAATGTGGTGCGCCCGGCGGTGGCACCGATGAGGAAGCCGCGCGCCTGCATGTCACCGGCCGCCCAGGCCAGATCGCCGATGCGCTGGAAGCCGAACATGGAGTAGTAGATGTAGAAGGGGATCATGCCGATGCCGTGGTTGGCATAGGCGGTGGCAGCGGCGATCCAGGAGGACATGGCACCGGCCTCGTTGATACCCTCTTCTAGGATCTGACCCTGCTTGTCCTCGCGGTAGGACATCACCTGGTCATGGTCCACCGGCTCGTACAGCTGGCCGACGGAGGAGTAGATGCCGAGCTGGCGGAACATGCCCTCCATGCCGAAGGTGCGCGCCTCGTCCGGCACTATGGGGACGATGAACTTGCCCAGGGCCTTGTCGCGGCTGAGCAGGGTGAGCAGGCGCACGAAGGCCATGGTGGTGGACATCTCGCGCTCGCCGCTGCCCTCGGTCAGGCTGCCAAAGGCGCTCAGGGGCGGGGCCTTCAGCGCCTCGGCATCGGTGCGCCGGGCCGGCAGATAGCCGCCCAGCTGCTGCCGACGCTCATGCAGATATTTGATCTCTTCGCTGTCGTCGGCGGGCTTGAAGAAGGGCGCTGAGGCGATCATGTCCTCGGGGATGGGGATATTGAAGCGGTCGCGGAAAGAGCGCAGATGGGCCTCGGCCATCTTCTTCTGCGAGTGGGTGATGTTCTGCCCCTCGCCGGCCACGCCCATGCCGTAGCCCTTGACCGTCTTGGCCAGGATCACCGTCGGCTGGCCCTGGTGGTTCATCGCCGCGGCATAGGCGTTGAATACCTTGATCGGGTCATGGCCACCGCGATTCAGGCGCCAGATGTCCTCGTCGGACATGTTCGCCACCAGGTCCGCCAGCTCCGGGTACTTGCCGAAGAAATACTTGCGCGTGTAGGCACCACCGTGGGCCTTGTAGGCCTGGTATTCGCCGTCCACCGCCTCTTCCATGCGCTTGACCAGCAGACCCTGCTTGTCGCGGGCAAACAGGGGGTCCCAATAGCTGCCCCAGACCACCTTGATCACGTTCCAGCCGGCACCGCGGAATACCGCCTCCAGCTCCTGGACGATCTTGCCGTTGCCGCGCACCGGGCCATCCAGCCGCTGCAGGTTGCAGTTGACCACGAACACCAGATTATCCAAACGCTCGCGCGAGGCCAGGGAGATGGCACCGAGGGATTCGGGCTCGTCCATCTCGCCATCGCCGCAGAAGGCCCAGACCTTGCGGTTGCCGGCGTTGATCAGACCGCGATCGTGCATGTAGCGCATGAAGCGCGCCTGATAGATGGCCATCAGCGGCCCCAGGCCCATGGAGACGGTGGGGAACTGCCAGAAGCCGGGCATCAGCCAGGGATGGGGATAGGACGACAGGCCCTGGCCATCCACCTCCTGGCGGAAGTGGTACAGCTGTTCTTCCGTAATGCGGCCTTCGAGAAAGGCGCGGGCGTAGATGCCGGGGGCCGAGTGGCCCTGGAAGAACACCATGTCGCCGTCGTGGTCCTTGTCGCGGGCATGAAAGAAGTGGTTGAAGCCCACATCGAACAGGGTGGCACTGGAGGCAAAGCTGGCGATGTGCCCGCCCAGCTCGGTGGAGATGCGGTTGGCCTGCACCACCATGGCCATGGCGTTCCAGCGGATGAAAGAGCGGATGCGCCGCTCCATCGCCTGATCCCCCGGATAGGGCAGCTGCTTGGTCACCGGGATGGAGTTTACATAGGCCGTGTTCGGCGTATAGGGCAGATAGGCGCCGGAGCGGCGAGCCTTGTTGATTAGACGGGTAATCAGATAATGGGCGCGCTCGGTCCCTTCGTTTTCCAGCACGGAGTCCAGAGCATCCAGCCATTCCTGGGTCTCCTGGGGATCGGTATCGGGTTTTGCAGTCATAAGCAGGGATTTCCTCGCCGGACAGGTAAACCTGGAAACAGCATTTGACCAGGGAGCCACAGAGATCAGAGCGAATGCTCAATGCGTTACATCTCAGTCCCGCTGACCTTGAAGGTGTTGAGCGTCAACCCTGCAAGCCATGGATTCTGCTCTGTGGGTGCTGTGGCTTAACTGCCGAATTTTGGGTAAATAGGGTGTGGTCCGTTTTGGCCGAAGGGTGCATTAAACGGCCTAGACGGGCGAAGTGCAAGTGCAGAAATTCTGAGCCATGGGGCAATTCTTTTTTTATTCAAACAGTTGAACTGCATCCACTAGCCGGTTCGGGGACAAAAAAAGGGCGCAGATCACTCGGAACTGCGCCCTCGGAGAGGATTGACCGGTCTGGCCGATTAGCGGGTAAGGCTGGGCTGTTCCGGATAGAAAGGCGCAGGAGCAGCACCCATCATCTGGCTGCGGCGCTCTTCCATCTGCTGCATCATCTCAGCGCGACGCTGTTCGGCGGCCTTGCGCATCTCATCTCTGGAGCTGTTCATGGCCATGCCGGGCCGGGCCTGACGGCGCTCCTCGGCCTGCTGACGCATCTCGTCTCGACGCTGCTGGGCCTGCTGCATACGCTGTTCCATCACCTCGTTGCCATAGCCGGGCATGCCAGCGCGCTGCTGCTGCATCCGTTCCTGCATGGCCTTGCGCTGGGCCTGCATCTGTTCGCGGCGCTGTTGCAGATCGGCAGGCATGGCCGGGGTGGTGCCCATGCGTTGCTCCAGAAACTTGCGCTGGGCCTCGGCGGCCTTCTCGAAGGCGGCCATTTGCTGTTGCTGAAACTGTTGCATCTGTTCCGCGCTCTGCTCGGGGGCCTGGTGGCCGGGGGCCACTGCCGGGCCGTAGGCGTGCGGCGGATAAGCGTAGTAGTAGGGTGCATCATAACCGTAACCACGGCCCCAACCGTTGCCACGGGCGTTCATGCTCATGTTGAAGTCACCAACACCATCACCGAACCAGTCATTCATGCCATGGCCGGGACCACCCCACCAGGCTTGCGCGGAGGCAGAGAAGGCCAAAGCGGCAGTGGCCGCCAACAGAGAAATCTTTTTCATAGTGCACCTTGGGAAAATAGTGTGGGGAGGGCGACACATCCCTGTGCCAGGTACCGGTGCGATTACGCGGGCCTTGGGCCTGCCGCGCCGGTGTTTAGATCCTGGGCAGGATCAGTCGGCCTGCTTGGCAGCCGGGGCGGCGGGAGCGGCCGGTGCGGCATAGGGGGCGTAGCCGTAGGGCGCGCCATAGGCGGGGTAGCCATAGCCGTAGGGGCCATAGTAGTAGGGGTTGTAGTAGTTGTTGTAACCACGGCCCCAGCCGTTGCCACGGGCGCTCATGTTCATGTTGAAGTCACCCCAGCCGTCACCGAACCAGCTGTTGTCGTTGTAGCCATTGTTCCAGGGGCCCCACCAGGCCTGGGCAGAGGCAGAGGCGGCCAGCAGGGTGGCGATAGAAGCGGCTTTGATCAGATTTTTCATTGAGCAATCTCCAAAAAAAGTAGAAATGTATTCGTCAACAGCCGCGCTGTGCGACCGTGAGGAGAAGTCTATAAGTAAATGCTTAAATTGCTAAATACTATTTTTTTATGGAGAGATAGATTTTTTTATGAGATAGGGGGGGGACAGAGGACAGAGGCGCTTCTTTGCGCCCCCTGTCCCTGCGTCCTTTTTGGCTCTGGCCGTCCTTACCAGTCTGCTGGGGCGTCTTCCGTGCCCAGGTCGCCCTCGAAGCTGATCTGGCCGTCTCTGACCAGGCTTTCGCGCCGTTGCAGATAGGCGTCACGCACGAAGCTGTAGGGGTCTAAGGCCGCTACCTCCAGTACATCGCTGGCGGCCAGGTTGTCGGCGCGCATATCGACGAACTCCAGCACCTTCAGGCCGTATTGCCAGTCCTTGTCGATATCGTATTTCCAGTGATCGGGCCAGTCGTCGTGGGCGGCGTAATTGACCGGGTCCAGATAGGAGTCAGCCACCATGCCCAGGGTGTCGCGGATGTTGCGCGGGCCGAAGAAGGGCAGCACCAGATAGGGGCCGGGGCCTATGCCCCAGTAGCCCAGGGTCTGGCCGAAGTCCTCGCCGTATTTCTCCAGCTTGAGCTGGCTGGCGACATCGATGAGACCGAGCAGGCCCAGGGTGCTGTTGATTGCCACCCGGCCCACATCGGAGGCGGCCCGGGTCAGCTTCAGCTGCAACAGGTTGTTGACTGCCGAACCCACATCATCGAGATTGGAGAAGAAGTTGGTGACGCCCTGATCCACGGGCTCCGGGGTGATTGCCCTGTACCCCTTGGCGACGGGCTTGACCAGTACCCGGTCAACGCCGTCATTGAAGGCATAGACCACCCGGTTGACGCCCTCCAGGGGGTCACGCGGGTCGGTGCTGGCGCAGCCGCCAAGGCCGCTCAGCAGGGCGATGATGAGGAGGGTCTGTAGTGGGCGCTTGCCGGACATCTCAGGGCTCCTTGGCCAAATTCCCGCATGGAGAAGTCGATTCTGCGGTGAGTTTGCCGCCAAGGATAGAGAATCAACCGTCTTCAGGCAACATTATTTCGCATTTTTCGCTATACTGGGCCAAGAATTTTGCCCTGATCTAGATTTTAACAATCAATCGGTTGCAAATACTAGCTCAGGCTGCATCTCAATTTCAGGCCGCGCTATCGGCAAGGGGACTCATGGCACAGACAGATCAAGACATTGGCATGCACAACCGCTTTCGCGGCTATCTGCCCGTGGTGGTGGATGTAGAAACTGGCGGCTTTGATGCCAGAACCCATGCCCTGCTGGAGGTGGCGGCGGTGACCCTGCGCATGGACTCCACCGGCATGATCCACCCGGACGAGTGCCTGGCCTGTCACCTGGAGCCCTTCGCCGGTGCCAAGCTGGACCCCAAGGCCCTGGAGTTCAACGGCATAGACCCGCAACACCCGTTCCGCGACGCCCTGCCCGAGGCCGACGGCCTGCGCCAGCTGTTTGCGCCAATCCGTCACGCGGTGAAGGAAAACGGCTGCAAACGCGCCATTCTGGTGGGGCACAATGCCTTTTTTGATCTGGGCTTCATCAATGCGGCGGTGGAGCGCTGCAAGATCAAGCGCAATCCCTTTCACCCCTTCAGCACCTTCGATACCGTCTCCCTGGCCGGTCTGGCCTATGGTCAGACGGTACTGGCCAAGGCCGCCCTGGCCGCCGGGCTGAATTGGAACAGCAAATCCGCCCATTCGGCCATCTACGATGCCCAGCGCACCGCCGAGCTATTCTGCCGAATCCACAACCAATGGCAGGAATTCAGCCCCAAGCGGCCTTGGCTGGGGGCTGATTAGAGTGCTCATCAGGCTTTTCAAACTTCACCCTTCAAACTTTCTTTAGCCACCGCATCCTTGACCATCTGCTGCAACTCACCGCTTTCGTGCATCTCCAGGGTGATGTCGCAGCCGCCAATCAGCTCGCCGTTGATATAGACCTGGGGGAAGGTCGGCCAATCGGCAAAGCGCGGCAGGTTCTCGAAGATCTCCTGATCCTGCAGCACATTGACATAGGCGAACTTCTCGCCGCAATCCTGCAACGCCGCTGCGGTGCGCGAGGAAAAACCGCACATGGGGAACTGCGGCGTGCCCTTCATGTAGATCACCACCGGGTTGCTCTCGACCTGCTCTTTGATTCTATCCAATACGTCCACGTCATTAACCTCGTCTTGAAACGGATGCCAGCTGGCCAGTTTGGGGTTCATGGCCGGAATGTCAACCATCGAAGCCTTGCAGGTATTGCCCTACCCCGCCGCCCCATCGACCTGCTGCTGTAGCCAGTACTCCAGCAGCGCCAGCTGCCAGAGCTTGCTGCCGAGGATGCGGGTGTGGTGCATCTCCGGGGCCGACAGCAGCAGCTCGACGTAGCCGCGCCGGTAGAGACCGCGCTCGCGGCAGGCCTGGGCGTTGAGAATGTCGCGCATGAAGTCGAGGAACTCGCCACGCACGAACTTCAGCGCCGGCATGGGGAAATAGCCCTTGGGGCGGTCGATCACCGCGTCCGGCAGCAGGCCACGGGCTATGGCCTTGAGGGGAAATTTGCCGCCGCTGGCCAGCTTGAGGCTGGGCGGGCAGCGCGCCGCCAGCTCCACCAGCTGGTGATCGAGAAAGGGCACCCGCGCCTCCAGGCCCCAGGCCATGGTCATGTTATCCACCCGTTTGACCGGGTCATCGACGATCAGGGTGCTGGCGTCCAGGCGCAGCACCGCGTCCATGAACTCATCAGCGCCGGGCGCTTCCAGCTGCTCGGCCAGCCAGTCGCCGGTGTAATCGGCACCGGCAAACGGCGCCTGCACCAGGCTCAGGAATTCGGCGTGGTCGCGATCCAGATAGTGCCTGGCGAAGCGATCCGACCGGCTGCCCTGGGTCTCCGCCTGCATCCTTGGGTACCAGAAATAGCCGCCGAACACCTCATCCGCCCCCTGCCCGGACTGCACCACCTTGACCTCCTGGGATACGCGCTCGGCGAGCAGGTAGAAGCCGATGGCGTCCTGGCCGAACATGGGCTCAGCCATGGCCGCCACCGCCTCCGGCAGCCGCTTGAGCACCTGATCGTTGGGCACCAGGAACTTGTGATGCCGGGTGGCATAGCGCTCGGCCACCGGGTCGGAGTACTCGAACTCGCTGCCTTTTTCCTCCGGGTGATCCTCAAAGCCGACGGAGAAGGTGCGCAGGTCCGCCACCCCCGCCTCCGCCAGCAGGGCCACCAGCAGACTGGAGTCCAGACCGCCGGAGAGCAGCACACCCACCGGCACATCGGCCACCTCGCTGCGTTTCTTGACTGCCTGGCGCAGGCCCTGGTGAATCGCCTCGATCCACTCTGGGTCGGACATGGGCCGCTCTGGCCGGGTCGCCTGCAGCTGCCAATAGCGCACCGGCGCGGCGGTTTGCGCTGATTCTCCCGCCGACAGGGTCAGATGATGCGCCGGCGGCAGCTTGCGGATGCCCTGCAAAATGGTGCGTGGTGCCGGGATCACCCCGTGCAGGCTGAACAGGAAATGCAGGCCCACCGGGTCTATGGCCGTATCTATCTCGCCGCTGGCGAGCAGGGCCTGGCTGTTGGAGGCAAAGCGAAAGCCGCTGGCATTCTGGCTGAAATACAGCGGCTTGATGCCGAAGCGATCGCGGGCGAGAAACAGCCGCCGTGGGCCCCGCTCCCAGATGGCGAAGGCGAACATGCCGTGCAGACGCGCAACGCAGGCCGCGCCCCAGCGGTGATAGGCCTTGAGGATGACCTCGGAATCGCCCTCGGAGAAGAAGCGATAACCCAGCCCGCCCAGCTCGGCGCGCAGGGCCTTGTAGTTGTAGATGGTGCCGTTGAACACCAGCACCAGACCCAACTCATCGTCCAGCAGGGGCTGATTGGAGCGCGCCGACAGGTCGATGATCGCCAATCGGCGATGCCCCAGGGCCATCTCGCCATCGACAAAGCGCCCGCCGCTATCCGGCCCGCGCCGTTCCAGCCTGGCCAGCATGCGCTCGATACGCTGGCCGTCGGCCGGCCGCCGGTCATATCTCAACTCACCGCAGATTCCGCACATCCTCGGGTTGCCCTCAATCGGCCCGGGCTTTTGCGCCGTCGGCGGACAGCGGCGCAAAAGCCCAGGGTTTGCATGGAAAGTTTGCCATCCGCTTGCATTTTCGTCCCCTGCACCCCATGTCGCTGGTTCAAATTCATCAACCAAAGGAGCGCCACCATGGCCCATGAACTGCCTGTCCTGCCCTATGCCATCGATGCCCTGGAGCCGGTGATTTCCAAGGAAACCCTGGAGTTTCACCACGGCAAGCACCACAACACCTATGTCACCAACCTGAACAACCTGGTGCCCGGCACCGAGTTCGAGAACGCCAGCCTGGAAGACATCATCCTGAAGTCCGAAGGCGGCATCTTCAACAACGCCGCCCAGGTGTGGAACCACAGCTTCTATTGGAACTGCCTGCGCGGCCCGAGCGACAGCAACGCCCCCAGCGGTGAACTGGCTGCGGCCATCGACCAGGCCTTTGGCTCGTTCGATGAGTTCAAACAGAAGTTTGCCGCCTCTGCCGCCGGCAACTTTGGCTCGGGCTGGACCTGGCTGGTGAAAAACAGCGACGGCAGCCTGGAGATCTTCAATACCTCCAACGCCGGCACCCCCATGACCAGCGGCAAACAGGCCCTGCTTACCGTGGATGTCTGGGAACATGCCTATTACATCGACTACCGCAACGCCCGGCCGAAGTACCTGGAGGCCTTCTGGCAGCTGGTCAACTGGGACTTCGTCGCCAGCAACCTGGCCGCTTAAGCCGACCCAGTATCCCTTGAGCCTATAAACCGCAGATTAAGCCGATTATTGCAGATTAAATAATTTATTTTCATTGGGTTAGAGTGACTTGGCCAGTCACCCGCTGGGTGAGTGGGTGTACTTGGCAAACACACTGAAAAATCTGTGTAAATCGGTGAAATCTGCGGTTCAAATGCTCTTTTTAGGTTGAGTAAACCAGGCAAGGCCGGGCGCTATCGCCCGGCCTTTTTTATTAAAACCACTCCGGCAATGGCCCCGCCCCCGAGGGCTGTCATAGCCATCGTTTGATTCTGGCCCATAACTGTTCGGCATCCAGGCCGGCGTCGGCTCGCTGCTGATCCTGACTGCCGTGCTCGATGAAGCGGTCCGGCAGGCCCAGATTGCACAGCCTGACCGGTCGGCCCTGGGCCGCCAGCCACTCGTTCACCGCCGAGCCAGCGCCGCCCTGCACGGCGTTCTCCTCCAGGCTGATCAGGGTAGCGTGACCATCCGCCAGCTCGCCCAGCAGGGCCTCATCCAGGGGTTTGACAAAGCGCATGTCCGCTACCGTGGCGTTGCACCGCTCGGCCACGTCAAGAGCACTCCCGAGCAAGCCGCCAAAGGAGAGGATGGCCAGCCCCTCACCCTGGCGTACAATCCGCCCCTTGCCGATCTCCAGCGGCTGCGGCGGCGTACCCGGCTGGGCACCGGGGCCCGTGCCACGGGGATAGCGCACCAGCGCCGGGCCGGGATAGCGGTAGGCCGTCTCCAGCATACGCTGGCATTCGACCTCGTCGGCCGGGGCCATGACCAGCAGATTGGGGATGCAGCGGCAGAAGCTCAGATCAAAGGTACCGCCGTGGGTGGCACCATCGGCCCCCACCAGACCGCCACGATCCACGGCCAGGGTGACATCCAGGTTCTGCAGGGCGACATCGTGGATCAGCTGGTCATAGCCGCGCTGCAAGAAGGTGGAATAGATGGCCACCACCGGCTTTAGACCGTCACAAGCCATGCCGGCGGCCAGGGTGAGGGCATGTTGCTCGGCGATGCCGACATCGAAGTAACGGTCGGCAAAGCGCTCACGGAAGGCAACCATGCCCGAACCCTCGCCCATGGCCGGGGTGATGGCCACCAAACGAGGGTCTTGCTCCGCCTTGTCGCACAGCCACTGGCCGAAGATCTGGGTGTAGGTCGGACGGCCGGAACCGCCGTTCATCTCGCCGGTGTCCGGATCAAAGGGGGTGACGCCGTGATAGACGCAGGGGTCGTTCTCCGCCGGGTGGAAGCCGCGCCCCTTCTGGGTCACCACATGCAGCAGGCGTGGGCCCTGCATCTCGCTCATGTTACCCAGGGTGGTGAGCAGGCTGGGCAGGTCGTGGCCGTCCAGTGGACCGATGTAGTTGAACCCCAGCTCTTCGAAAAAGGTGCCGGGCATGACCATGCCCTTCATGTGTTCCTCCCAGCGGCCCATGAAATCGCGCATACCGGGGATCTTGCCGATGGTGGCCTTGCCGCCGTCGCGCACGCTGTTGTAGAAGCGGCTGGAGAGCACCTTGGCCAGGTAGTTGCTCATCGCCCCTACCGGCTTGGAGATGGACATATCGTTGTCGTTGAGCACCACCAGCAGGTCCAGGTCGCGCATGGAGCCGGCGTGATTCAGGGCCTCCAGGGCCATGCCGCCGGTCAGGGCACCGTCACCGATGACGGCGATACTGTGGCGCTTGAGGCCTTGCCGCCGGGCGGCGATAGCCATGCCCAGGGCGGCGCTGATGGAGGTGCTGGAGTGGCCCACACCAAAGGTGTCGTAGGGTGATTCGCTGCGCTTGGGAAAGCCGGAGATGCCTCCGCTCTGGCGCAGCCCGGCCATCTGCTCGCGGCGGCCGGTGATGATCTTGTGCGGATAGGCCTGATGACCCACATCCCACACCAGGCGGTCCTCCGGGGTATCAAAGACATAGTGCAGGGCCAGGGTCAGCTCCACCACCCCAAGCCCCGCCGCCAGGTGGCCGCCGGTGCGGGATACGGACTGGATCAGAAAGCGACGCAGCTCATCGGCCAGCGGCTGTAACCGCTGCGGCGGCAGGCGGCGCAGGTCGGCCGGACTGTCCAACAGACTCAGCAGCGGATAATCCGCCCCCTCGGACGCGACATTGCTCATGTTTCCCCTTTGCCAAGCAAAGCGGCCATAGTACCCCCGCCCCTGCCTGAGCGTCCATGCGTTCTCCCTTCTCCCTTAATCCTCCAGGGTTTCAACAAAATCACATTCCTTTTGTGGACAGACCTTCTGGCTGCCGCTGCGCTTGGTGGTCTTCAGGGTCAGAATCGGCCAGCCGCACTTGGGACAGGGTTCGTTCAGCGGCTCATTCCAGGTGGCATAGTCACATTTCGGGTAGGTAGAGCAGGAATAAAATATCTTGCCGCGCTTGGATTTGCGCTTGAGCAGGCTACCCTGCTGGCACTGCGGGCAGTCCACGCCAGTGTCCTCGGGTTTGTCCAGGGGTTCGATGAAGCGGCACTTGGGGTAGCCGGTGCAGCCGATGAACTTGCCGTAGCGACCCTGCTTGATCACCAGGGCCGAGCCGCATTCCGGGCACTCACGGCCCTCTATGGTCTCGGGCTGGGCCTGGGGCTCGCTGCCGTCGCTGTCCAGGTTGCGCGTGTAGGAGCAGGTCGGGTAGTCGGTGCAGCCGATAAAGCGGCCATGCTTGCCCAGCCGTATGGCCAGGGGCTTGCCGCATTCGGGACAGGCCTCGTCCATCTGCTCCTGGGTCACGTCGCTGCGCTTGACGTTTTCCTGGGTGTGATCGACGCGGTCCTTGAACGGCTGCCAGAACTGCTCCAGCAGGCCGACCCAGTCCTCTTCGCCACGGGAGACGGCGTCCAGCTCGTCCTCCAGCTTGGCAGTGAAGTCGTAGTCCACGTACTGGGTGAAATAGGCGGTGAGGAACTTGTTCACCACCCGGCCCACATCCGTGGGCTGAAAGCGTTTCTTATCCAGGGTAACGTATTCCCGGTCCTGCAGGGTGGAGATGATGGAGGCGTAGGTGGAGGGGCGGCCGATGCCGTATTCCTCCAGGGTCTTCACCAGGCTGGCCTCGGTGAAGCGCGGCGGCGGCTCGGTGAAGTGCTGTTCCGGGCGGATGGCGCGCAGATCGACCTCATCGCCCTCCTGCATGGGCGGCAGCAGGCGGTCCTCGCCATCGGTTTTCTTGGCATCGTCCTGGCCCTCCTGATAGAGCTGGATGAAGCCGGGGGTGACCAGGGTGGAGCCGCTGGCGCGGAAGATATTGCCCACCCCGGCGCTCAGGTCGATGGTGACCACCGACAGGGTGGCGTGGATCATCTGACAGGCCAGGGTGCGCTTCCAGATCAGCTGATAGAGCTTGAACTGGTCGTTGTTCAGATGGGATTTGATCTGCTCCGGGCTGTGGTAGGCCGAGGTGGGGCGGATCGCCTCATGGGCCTCCTGGGCGTTCTTGGATTTGGTCTTGTATTGGCGCGGCGTGCTGGGCAGGTTGGCCTGGCCGTATTTTTCGGCGATGTACTGACGCAGCTCGGCAATGGCCTCATCCGCCAGGTTGACCGAGTCGGTACGCATGTAGGTGATCAGGCCCACCGCGCCTTTGCCGATGTCTATCCCCTCGTACAGCTGCTGGGCGGTGCGCATGGTGCGCTGGGCGGTGAAGCCGAGCTTGCGCGCCGCCTCCTGTTGCAGGGTGGAGGTGGTGAAGGGCGGTGCCGGGTTGCGCTTGCGCTGTTTCTTCTCGACCTTTTCCACCCTGAGCCGACCCTGGGCCTCGGCCTGCAGGGTCTGCTCCACCGAGCGGGCGCGGTGTTCGTCGGTGATGCTGAACTGCTCCAGCTTGTCGCCGCCGAAGTAGGTCAGCTTGGCCTCGAAGGCCTGGCCCTGATGGGCGGCATCGGCCTCTATGCTCCAGTATTCGCGGGCCTCGAAGGCCTCGATCTCCAGCTCCCGCTCGACGATCATGCGCAGCGCCGGGCTCTGCACCCGGCCGGCCGACAGGCCGCGGCGGATCTTCTTCCACAGCAGGGGGGAGAGGTTGAAGCCCACCAGATAGTCCAGCGCGCGGCGGGTCTGCTGGGCGTTGACCAGGTCCATGGACAGGCCCCTGGGGTTGGCCACCGCATCGCGCACGGCGTTCTTGGTGATCTCGTTGAACACCACCCGATGCACCGCCTTGTCCTTGAGCAGCTTGCGCGTGTTCAAAAGCTCGTACAGGTGCCAGGAGATGGCCTCGCCCTCGCGGTCCGGGTCAGTGGCCAGGTAGAGGGCATCGGCATTCTTCAGCGCCTTGCTGATGGCCTGGACGTGCTTGTCGTTGCGCTCTATGACCTGATACTTCATGCGGAAGCGGTCATCGGGATCGACCGCGCCCTCCTTGGGTACCAGATCGCGCACATGGCCGTAGGAGGCCATGACCTCAAAGTCCTTGCCCAGGTATTTCTTGATGGTCTTGGCCTTGGCCGGGGATTCGACGATGACCAGGTTCATGGATAGACAATTCCTGCGGTTGCGGATGGTGGGTGCTTTTTTAGTAATACGGGGCAGGGGGATGGGATGTCAATAGCCCCAGGGCGAAAGCGTTGGATGGGTTCAGGCGGTCGCCGGGTAGCGCCTTGCGCAGCCTAGGCAGCTGGCTGACCGCTGACGGCTGATTGCTTCAGTGCAAATAGACCGGCTCGTCGTTATACACCAGGTCTTCCATGCGGGCGAAGGCCAGCTCCTCGCCGGGCTGGTTCATCAGCACCAGCAGCACCGTCCATTTGAGTTCTTCTTCGCTGATCAGGGGGGCATCCAGGGCCAGTACCCGCTCGATCACCAGTTCCCGGGTGAGCGGGCCGATCAGCTCGTTCTGCTCCAGAAACAGCAGGTAGCCACGGCAGTCCAGGTCCAGCCGCTGCTGCTCCTCGTCGGTATAGATGCGCATGGCGTTGAGTTGCGGGGCGCGCCCTGTGGGCTCTTGCTGGATCAGGGCCAGCTCGTCGAGCCATTGAATGGCCTTTTCCACCTGCCGGTTGGGAAAGCCGGCCATGTTCAGCTCGTCCAGCAGGTCTTCGTGATCGACCGGCGGCGGCGCTTCGGCATCCATATAGTTCTCGTACAGATAGATGAGTACATCCACCATGGTATCTGTCATAGTCGCTCCGCTAGAGTGTTACTGTGAAACATCCGTGGCAACGCACGAGTCCCGAGCCCCGAGTCCCGAAGCGGCCAAGATAGGTTTCATGTTCAAGGGTGTCGCTGTCCGCTCCATGTCCGTTAGTGCAAACGGCAGTATAGCCCGCCGGGGACCGATGATACATGACCCTCCAGTTCGAGCAACAGCAGCATGGAGGCAACCTCCTCCACGCGCAGCCCGCACAGCGCCACCAGCTGATCCACCGAGATCGGGTCAAAGCCCATTTGATCAAGCAGTTGGCGGTGATCTGCGGGCATCTCGGTCGGTGCGTCCGGGGCCGTTTGCGCGGCCTGCCCCGACACCAGCAGGCTGCCCAGCAGGGGGGCCAGTTCCTCGACAATGTCCTGCGCCGTCTCCACCAGCTTGGCCCCGTTCTTGATCAGGAAATGACAGCCACGGGCCTGGGAGTTGTGGATCGAACCGGGGATGGCAAATACCTCGCGGCCCTGTTCGTTGGCCAGGCGGGCGCTGATCAGCGAGCCGCTCTTGAGCGCCGCCTCCACCACCAACACCCCCAGGGACAGGCCGGTGATGATACGGTTGCGGCGCGGGAAGTTGCTCGCCTGCGGGGCGCAGCCCAAAGGGAATTCGCTGACCAGGGCCCCGCCGCCCTGGACGATGGCATGGGCCAGGTCACGGTGGCGCGGCGGATAGATGCGGTCCACCCCGGTACCCATCACGGCCAGGGTATGGCCCCCGGCGTCCAGCGCGCCCTGATGGCTGGCACCGTCTATGCCCAGGGCCAGGCCGCTGGTGATGCACAGGCCGCGTTCGGCCAGATAACGGGCAAATTGACGCGCCGTGCGCTCCCCGCTCGGGCTGGGGTTGCGGCTGCCCACCAGGGCCAGCTGCGGCAGGTGCAAAAGCTCGGCATCGCCGCAGACAAACAGCAGCGGCGGCGGGTCGGGCAATTGGCGCAGCAGTTCGGGGTAGTCGTCCGAGGTGGCCAGCAGGAGCCGGTTGCCGGGCTGCTCAAGCCAGGCCAGATCGGCCTGGATGCGGCTCAGGTCGGGCCGCGCCAGCCAGTCCAGGGCGGCGTCCTTGAGCCCCTCCTCGCTCCAGCCGGAACGGCCCGCGCCAAGGATCGGCAAGGGGCCGCCGAAGCGCTCCAACAGCCGTTGCAGCCCCCGTGCGCCGAGCCCAGGGGTGCGATGCAGGATCAGCCAGGCGCTGAGTTCATCCATCTCCAGGCCGATGGGCCGGGCTCAACGATCCGGGCTGCGCGCCCGGTCCAGCAGGCTGATGGCGTCGGTGGATTGCATGATCAGGGCAAAGCTGACCTGATCAAAGGTGCGGAACACCATGAGGGTGCCGACGGGCTCGTCGGGCAGCTCCAAGCGGGAGTTTTCATCCGGGAACACCCAGCGTTCGACGCGGCTGTAGGACTGCGGCTGTTCGTATTCGTCCAGCCAGCGGTGACGGGTCTGGATGCGTCGTTCGGGGGCATCGCGGTCGAACCAGACCGGGTCATAGATGGTATCGCCGCGCTGGTCAATGGTAAGCACATCGCCGGGCACCACCCCCTGATCCTCGCCGCAGTCGATGGCCACCACATCGTAGCGGCCCATCTTGGACAGGCCGCTGAGGTTGTTGATCACGGCACAGTCGATGGGGTCTTCCGGGGCGCTGGGGAAGAAGCGGGTGATTACCTGCTCCTCCGAGGCGGGCTTGAGGCGGTCGCCTACCTTGAGTTCGATCTCCGATTGCAGCACCACGGCGGTGGCCGGATCGCCCCGCCGCACCGTCTCTACCTCGCCCACATAGATGGCCTCCTGGCCAATCACGGCATTGCTCACGGAGTCCCGGTAGAGCTTGCCGGGGCGCAGCACAAAGTAGCGCTGATCACGCAGGCGGCGGCCGTTGTCACGGATGTAGATCTTCTGCCCGGGGCCGCCGATGATGTGACTCTTGCCGGCGTTGACCACATAGGGTGCGTCCTCCAGCTCGCCCGGCTCCACCACATAGGGCCGGGTGAGAAATTGATGGATGATGTTCAGCGGGATCTCGGGGATGGGGTTTTCGATATGCTCTGCCCGCACCCTGGGGCTGAGCTTGACCACCCGCAGTTCGGCGCGCTGGACGCTGAGGCTGGGCAGGCCATCGGCATCCCGGCCCAGCACTACCGTATCGCCGGGGTAGATCAGGTTGGGGTCGCTCAACTCGGGGTTGCCCTTCCATACCTGCGGCCACTGCCAGGGTGCGCGCAGGAATCGCTCGGCGATGCCCCACAGGGTATCATCGGCCTGTACCTGATAGCTGTCGGGGGCATCCGGCCTGAGGGCAATTGTATTCTCCACCGCCAGCACAGGTGCCATGAGCAGGCCCGTCAGGAGAATCCCTGCGATTTTTAGGCTGAACTTGGACATGGAAATTCCTTATAGTTGAGTATTGCTGCGAAGTTTAGCCTAAAATTTACCCAATTCAAAGCCGATCGTCAAATTTGTTTCTAGCCCAATCAGAGGGTTAGCGTACAAAGCTTTTGCGGCTTCATAAGAACGGCACTCAGCAGCCCAATTCCACTAACGATATGTGACTCATCCATGGCCATTCTCGATATCCTGCACTTTCCCGATCCCCGTCTGCGCACCCTGGCCAAACCGGTCGAGGAGGTGGATGATGACCTGCGTCAGCTGATCGACGACATGTTCGACACCATGTACCAGGCCCCCGGCATCGGCCTGGCCGCCACCCAGGTCAACGTCCATCGGCGTCTGATCGTGATCGACGTGAGCGAGGACCAATCCGACCCCCTGGTGTTGATCAACCCGGAGATCATCGACCGGGGCGGGGTCGAGAGCATGGACGAGGGCTGTCTGTCGGTACCGGGATTCTACGAAAAGGTCAGCCGCGCCGATTGGGTGCAGGTACGCGCCAGCGGCCGTCTGGGCGAGCCCCTGGAATTGCGGGCCGAGGGCCTCAAGGCGGTGTGCATCCAGCACGAGATCGACCACCTGGACGGCAAGCTGTTCGTCGATTACCTGTCCAGCCTGAAGCGCCAGCGCATCCGCAAAAAGCTGGAGAAAGAGGCCAGGGACAGGCCGGACGGTCGGGCCGATGCCAGCCACAAACAGCAGTTGATCTGATGGCCGGGCCGGGCTGCCCGTTGCAACAAACAGAATAAGGGGAGACAGATGACCCAACTCAAGGCATTGATCGTGGATGACATGCAATCCATGCGTCTGATGATAAAGCAGGTGTTACAGCAACTGGGCTTCGGCCAGGTGGATCAGGCCCCCAACGGGGCCAAGGGTTTCGAGCTGGTCCGCCTGAACGGCTACGACCTGGTCATCTCCGATGTGGAAATGCCGGAGCTGAGCGGTCTGGACATGCTCGGCCTGATCCGCAAGGATGCGAAACGCAAACAAACCCCGGTGATCATGCTCACCGCCGTGCAGGACCGTCAGCAGATCATGCGCGCGGTGGAGGCCGGGGCCAGTGGCTACCTGGTCAAGCCGGTCAACCCCGCCAGCCTGGCCACCCGGGTACGGGCCGTGATGAACCAGAACAACAAGCCTCTGCCGCCCCGGGGGGCCTGATTCAGCTGCCTACCTCGCGCATCAAGTCCTCCTTCTTCTGCTCTGCCCGGGCGATCTCGGCCTGACGGCGCAGCTCCCAGACCTCCTGGCGCTCGACCACGCGCCGCTCCCAGACGCCCTCCTGTTCCTCGATGGTCTTCTCGCCAAACAGCACCTGCTTGAGGAAGGCCATGGCGAACTGCAGGGCGAAGACGTCGTCGTGCTCGATCTGCTCGAACACGCTGGCATCCAGGGCATAGGAGGCGCGGAAGGAGGCACTGGCGACAAACTTGCGGAAGCGGTCGATGTCGTAACAGGCCATGAAGAACAGCTGCAGGCTGGTCTCCGAGGGGCGGCCGATGGCGGGCCCGGCAGACTTCTTTTTCAGGATCAGCTGCAGGAAATCACGGTTGTGCTCGTCGTAGTCGATCACCCCCTGTTCGGCGCGGTATTCGTCGATGCTCTGCTCCTGCTCCTCCTCGTGCCCCTTGCAGTGCTCCTCCTTGACCAGGCTGTAGGCCTGTTTCTCGTTGGGCTCGTCGCTGGGCTTCATGGCCAGCAGGGCCACCGGATAATAGCGGCAGGCGGTGGGGCGGTTCGCATAGATGCTACAGCCCTCGCCCTCCACCATGAACAGGCAGGCACCCTCGTCGGTGGTACGCATCTTGATGCCGGGTATGCCGTGGTTATCCATCTCAAAGGGCACCGTATGCCTCTGCAGTACCTCGGTGGAACCCAGCCCCAGGTGCTGCTTGATGCGGATCAGGTCATAGGGGGTGAGGGTGATATCGGCCTGGCGACAACAGGCATTGAAGCAGGATACCTGCGGGTGACAACGGAAGTTAAAGCGCTTGCCCTCCACCATCAATTCGGGAAGGACGCTGCTCTTGAAGGGAATTTCCATGGAATCGCTCATAATTGAATTACCGGGTTGGATGGGCTGGCACTCTGCCAAGTGGTGAAAGAAGTTAAGTATAGAGGCTTGGGTGATGAAAGCGGACCGGGATGGCTTAAATTCAGGCAAAAAAAATCCGGGCCTCCGCAGAGGCCCGGATGAGAGAGTTTTACCGCGCCCGCAAGCGCGGCTCAATCACTCTTAGTGGCCGCCCTGGAACAGCTTGGCCTTATCCACCACATCTACGTGCGCCCGCTTGAAGCACTTGTAGGTCTTGGCTTCCTTGTCATAGATGGAGTTCACGAAGCACTTCCAGTTTTCCTCATCGACAAAGTTCTTGTCCATGCGGTAGTAGAAGCCCGGATAACGGGATTCTTCACGGAACTGGATGTGTTTCATGTGGGCCTCAGCCGTCATCACGCGATGGTAGTTTTCCCAGGCGCGCAGCAGTTCGTGCAGGTCTTTTGCACGCAGCTTGAGGGAGTCTTCCTTCAGCATTTCCAGCTTCTGCTCGGCCAGTTCCAGCATGTGCTCGTTGGTGGTGTAGTAGGTGGCCACACCGGCAACGTATTCGTCCATGACCTTCTGCAGACGGAACTGGAACATCTTCGGCGTGATGTAGTTGGGGTTCACGTCGATGGCGGTGCTGTAGTCCTTGTGCTCCAGGTAGTTGCGTACCGGACGGTAGATCTCATCCACCAGGTCTTCCACCGAGGTGTCCAGCTCGGGCTTGAGGTCCTTGTTGTCCATCACGTACTTGACCATGGCCTTGGCCGCCAGACGGCCTTCGGCATGGGAACCGGAGGAGAACTTGTGGCCGGAAGCGCCAACGCCGTCACCGGCGGTGAACAGGCCAGACACCGTGGTCATGCCGCGGTAGCCCCAGTTCCAGCCCTTGGGCAAGTGCTCGGGAACGCCGGCCTCGGTCTCGTCGGTGGGCGCGCCCACATCTTCCGGGCCAGAGGTCCAGATGCCGCAGCAGCCGGAGTGCGAGCCCAGCAGGTAGGGTTCGGTGGGCATCAGTTCGGAGTTCTTCTTCTCCGGTTCGATGTTTTCACCGGCCCAGATACCGCACTGGCCGATACACATGTCGAGGAAGTCTTCCCAGGCTTCGGCTTCGAGGTGCTTGACTTCACGCGGCGAGAGGGTTTCACGCAGGTTGGCCAGAGCAGTGACGGTATCCATCCAGATGGGACCGCGACCTTCCTTCATTTCCTTCAGCATCAGGTGGTTACGCAGGCAGGATGCGGGTACGGCGGCCTGGCCATAGGGCGGGTAGTCGTCCAGCATCTCCTTGTTGGAGACCATGTAGGGTTCGCCGTAGGCATTGGTGGCCTTGGACTTGAACAGCAGGAACCAGGCACCCACCGGGCCGTAACCGTCCTTGAAGCGGGTGGGCACGAAGCGGTTTTCCATCATGGTCAGCTCGGCACCGGCCTCGGCGGCCATGGCATAGGTGGAACCGGCATTCCATACGGGATACCAGGCGCGACCCGTGCCTTCACCGACGGAGCGGGGACGGAAGATGTTGACGCAACCGCCAGCGGCCAGCAGGATGGCCTTGGCCTTGTAGATGAACAGCTTGTGTTCACGCACCGAGAAGCCGACAGCGCCGGCGATGCGGTTCTTGTCGTTCTTGTCGTTGACCAGCTTGACGATGAACACGCGCTCGTCGATGTTGTCCACGCCGATGGCCTTCTTGGCCGCTTCAGCGACGATCCACTTGTAGGATTCGCCGTTGATCATGATCTGCCACTTGCCGGAACGCACCGGCTTGCCGCCGTCCTTCAGCGGGGTCATGCCCTTGGAGCCGTCGTGACGCTCGCCGTTTTCGTCCAGCTTCCAGATCGGCAGGCCCCATTCTTCGAACAGGTGCACGGACTCGTCCACGTGACGGCCCAGGTCGTAGGCCAGGTCGTCGCGGGTGATGCCCATCAGGTCGTTGGAGACCATGCGCGCATAGTCAGCCGGATCCTGTTCCGAACCGATGTAGGTGTTGATGGCGGACAGACCCTGGGCGACAGCGCCGGAACGGTCCATGGCGGCCTTATCGACCAGCTTGATGCTGATGTTGCCACCGGCGGCCTTGACCCAGGGGCCAATTTCATAGGCCGCGCCACAGCAAGCCATGCCACCGCCGATCAGCAGGATGTCGACCTCTTCTTGGACGACTTCCGGATTTCCGAATTCTCCAGCCATTGGATATATACCTCTATAGATTACACATTGGGTTTGCTTGAACGAGCGCGCTTATTTGCGGATCAGTTCGCTGGGGTCGCCGGCACGGTAGCCGTTCTGCTCGTTGTGATTGAAGAAGCCAGGCTCTGCAATCTTGGCGATATCCGCTTCGGGCTTGTTGCCGTAAGGATCGATGGAGCCTTCAGCGGTGGTGCGGATGGGGAACTTGAAGCGCTTCATGGTGCCGTTGCGGAACTTGATGGTCCACATGATGGAGTCGGTGCCGCGCAGGGGTTGCACGGAAGCGCCCAGGGGCACGATGTCGGCGTAAGGACGGGCCTCGATGGCCTGCTGCGGGCAGATCTTGACGCAGGAATAGCATTCCCAGCACTGCTCGGGTTCCTGATTGAAGGACTTCATGGCATGGCCGGTTTCGGAGCCGTCCTTGTCCAGTTTCATCAGGTTGTGCGGGCAGATGTACATGCACGCAGTCTTGTCCTGGCCCTTACAGCCATCGCACTTCTCAGTACGCACAAATGTTGGCATAGTCGGTTTCTCCTAATTCACTGCTGTGAAACGTGCCCCAGATGGGGCTTGGTTAAATGCGGCCGACATCGCCTGCCGCTGTAACTGCATCTGAGCGGACCAATGCGGGTCGGCCCGGGCGGTCAGAATCCGCCAGTGTCAGTGGGTAGGGGAAGATAAAGCCAATGGGCCAAAAGCGCCAAACAGTTTTACCCACGGCGGCCATAAAGCAGCTTTATTTGAGTGGTTTGATAGGTTATTGCCCCCTCCCCCAGACACGCTCAGGCCGGGCAGTCCGGATCAATAATGCGGCGGCCGCTCTGGGCCATCCGCACCCAGGGGCGAGGGGCTGATGGCCTTGAGCCGATCCTTGAGCTGCTCGACCTGCTCGGCCAGCCGCTCGATCTGCCGCTGCTGGTTGAGCACGGCCTGATTAAGCCCGTCTATGGCCTCGTCCTGAAACGCCAGGCGGGTCTCCAGTTCAATGAGTTGATCGTTCATGACATTTGAATAGCCAAAGAGTGAAAACCAAAATCGGAGCGCAAAGAACGCGAAGAAGGCGCAAAGGACGAATCGCGGGCAAGCCTTGAGCGCTAGCTAGCTAGCGATAGCGGTCATCCAGATTGGCCGGGCAGAGCACCGAGCGCATGATGCCGATCAGCTCCAGCAGCTTGGGATTGCGGATGCGGTAGAAGATGCGGTTGGCCTCCTTGCGCGAGACCAGGATGTTCTTGTTGCGCAACTGCTCCAGATGCTGGGAGATGTTGCTTTGCGAGGTGCCGGTCTGATCGACGATATCGCCCACCGACATCTCCTCCTCGCCCAGGGTGCAGAGGATCTTCCAGCGCAGCGGATGGGCCATGGCCTTGAGGGCGTTGGCGGTCAGTTCGGTGTCCTCTTCATCCTGCGGCGCCTGGTCCGTGGCGGTTGGCCTGGGTGCGGTGTCGCTCATGGGTTGTCTCCGGCGCTGGCGAGCAGCTCACAGCCTGCGTCCTGGCATTGTTTGATGTAGCCACTCATGTTCTTTGCAATACAGAGGATATCACTGATGCCACCGTCCTCATCGCGCAAGGCCGAGCGGGAGAACAATATAGGTACGCGTCGCCCATCGTGGGTGATGAAACGCGCCTCTATGTCCTTCAACGCGCCGGTACGGATCAGCGCCTCCAGCCAGGTGCCCATGAAGGCCCCGGCCTGCTCGTCGTCCGGCTCCTCGAACACATCGCCTATGCCCATGCCGAGCAGGTCGGCCTCGGCATAGCCGAGCATGGCGCAGGCGGCGGGGTTGACCCGCTGAATCACCCCCCCAGGGTCGAGCACCAGCAGGGCCTCGCCCATGAACTGGATGATGTTGTGCAGATACTGGTTGCTGCGCTTGAGTTCGGCGGTGCGCTCGGCAACCTGGCGCTCCAGTTCCTGATTGAGCTGGCGCTCTTTTTCGATCAGGCGGAAATAGGTGCTGATCTTGTTGATCAGCTGGTTGTCGTCGATCGGCTTGAGCAGATAGTCCACCGCGCCCACGTCATAGCCCTTCTGCTGAAATTCCTCGGTCTTGAAGGCGGCGGTGAGGAAGATGATGGGGATGTCCCGGGTGCGCTTGCGGATCTTGAGCATGGAGGCGGTCTGAAAGCCGTCCATCTCCGGCATCTGCACATCCAGGATGATCAGATCGATATCGGGCTGGTCCAGGGCCAGTTGCAGGGCCTGCTTGCCCGAAGCGGCCTCGACGATCTCCACCTCCATGTGCTGACGGATCAGCTGGCGCAGGGTGAACAGATTATGGGCGTTGTCATCAACGGCAAGCAGTTTGAATCCGGTGTAGCGTTTCATCATGGATAGGGATCGGGCTGGTTTTTGATTGGTCCGCGAATTATGAGCCTCCAGCGGTCAGCAGCCAGCCGCCAGCTGAATGAACTGATCGTTCCCACGCCAAGCGTGGGAACGATCCAACGCTCCATTATTGGGGCAGCTTTTAGCTGGCGGCTGACCGCTGGCCGCTGGCCGCTTCCGAGATCAGCCGACTGATGGCCTGTTGCAGGTGCATGGGGTTGAAGGGTGGATCCAGCACCCGATCAACACCCTCCAATTGTTGCCCCTGGGTCTTGGCCAGCAGCAGCACCCTGGGGCGCTGGTCCGGCTCCAGGCTGGCCAGCAGGCCGATGGTAGCACGCAGGCCGCTGCCGCCCATAGCGCCATTGAGCAGCACCAGGCCGCAGTCGCCGCCCTGATCGCGCAGGGTGTCGGCCGCCTCCTCGCTATCGGCGGCGGCGCAGACGCGCATGCGCCAGCCCTCCAGCAAGGGGGTCAGGCGCAGCAGGGAGTCGATGTCGTTATCCACGATGAGTATGCCCTGGCCGGAGAAATCCGCCTCCGGCGAGCCCGCCAGTTCCAACTCCGGCAGGCTCAGCTCGGCGGGTTCGTGGCCGATGCGGCGGCCCTCGGCCAGTTGCTCATCGAACGCCTGCGGCAGTCCCAGGGTAAAGCAGGAGCCCTGGCCTGGGGTGCTCTCCACCAGGATATCGCCGCCGAGCAGCTGGGCCAGCTGGCGGCTGATGGTCAGGCCCAGGCCGGAGCCGCCGTAGCGGCGGCTGGTGGAGCCGTCGGCCTGATGAAAGGCGGCGAAGATGCGCCCCAGGCTGGCCGAAGGGATGCCGATGCCGCTGTCCTCGACGCTGATGCACACCGGGTAGCGCTTGTCCGGCCGGTTGCCGTGCAGGCGCAGGGTGGCACCGCCACGGTCGGTGAACTTGACCGAGTTGGAGAGGAAGTTGCGGATGATCTGGGCGATCTTGTCCGGGTCGCTGTGCAGCAGCGTGGGCGCACCAGGCTCGATCACCAGCCTGAGGTTCAGTCCCTTGTCGGCAAACTGGGGGGCAAGCAGGCTATGGATGTCGGCGAGCAGGTCCGGCAGGGGTACATCCTGGATGCTCAGGGCGGCACGGCCGGCCTCGATGCGGGACATATCCAGGATATTGTCGATCAGGCTCTTGAGGTTGCCCGCCGCCTCGTGGATCACCCGCGCCTGCTCGGCGGACTGGGCCGGTAGCCGGGCGCTCTCCTGGGCGAGCATCTTGGACAGCAGCAGGATGGAGTTGAGCGGGGTGCGCAGCTCGTGGCTGACGTTGGCGAGAAACTCGGATTTGTAGCGGTTGGAGGCCTCCAGCGCCTGGCTGTGGGCGCGCAGGCGAGCGATGTTCTCATGGTGTTGCTGGCCCAGGGCGGTGAGGCTCTCGCCGAAGCGGCGCAACTCGCTGGGGCGCTTCCAGTCAAACAGCACCGGCTTGTTCAGCTCCACCACCTGGCGGATGCCCTCGGTGACCCGGTGACTGACCCGCGCCGCCCGCTTGGCCACCCAGTGGGCGGCGATCAGGGTGAGTATCACCAGGCCTGTGATGATCGCCGCCACCCGCAGCGACAGGGAGAAGCTGACGCTGTCCAGGGGCGAGGGGTCCACCGCCCGGCCCACCCAGAGGATGCCGTCGCCATCGGTGGGGAACATGGGTAGCCAGATGGCCTGCTGGCGGCCGCTCTGCCACAGCGCCAGCTGCTGGCTGGCGAACAGCTGCTCCAGCCCGGCGAAATCGGCAAAGGCGTTGCCGCTGTCCTCTTGCACCCCCTCAAAGCGCAGATAGCTGCCGTCCTCCAGCACCCAATGGATATCCCGGTATTCCCGCGCCATGCCGCCGATATCCACCGACATCACCGCCGCGCCCACCGGGTCCTTGCTGCCGTTGAAGGCGATCGGGGCGACTATGTGCAGGTGCATGCTCTCCTGCGCTGCCTGGCGGTCGCCAATCACCAGCGGGCTCACCAGCACGGTATCGTGGCGCTCGGCCAGGGCCGCCTGAATCAGCTCCTGGGAGGGCATCACCGGCATCTCGGGGTCCGGCTTGAGGGGGGCATCCGCGTCCTTGCGGCTGAGCCAGAACTGGGGCAGACCGGCCTGATTCAGAAACAGCACCTGCTCGATATCACCCATATTGGCCAGCAGCCGGTTCATCCAGTTGCTGTAACGGGCGCGCTCCTGGTCCAGGCGCTGCTGGTCCAGCTCCTCCTCCCGGCCCTGGCGGAACATGATGCCCGGCTCCGGCAGCTTGGCCAGCACCCGAGCCATCTCGTTACGCCGGGCCAGGTGCTGGTCCAGGTTGCGAAAATCGGCGCGCAGGTTCTGCAGATGTGCCTTGTGGTAGAGCGACTCCATGCGCTCCAGTACAAAGGGCAGATTGAGAAACACCGCCCCCAGCAAGGGCAGCAGGCCAAACAGGAACAGAAACAGCAGGATCTGGGTGCGGAGTTTCACCTGGAACGGGATTCAGGGTTTGGGACTCGGGGCTCGGCAGCCTCTGTAGCCCGGATGGAGTGCAACGGAATCCGGGGTTGCTGGTGGGCAGGGCCACCCCGGATTTCGCCCTTCGACAGGCTTCCTGTGCTGAGCATCGTCGAAGCAAGGACAGCGCTCCGCTGCATCCGGACTAGCATTTTGCGGCTCCCAGTCAGGGCTCGGAGCTCCCAGGATAAGAGGCAACAGCCAGGTTGTTTCACAGTAAGTTTAGATATGTGGCGGCAATCAGCTTACAGGCCGCTCTTGGCAGCCCCACCTCAAAGCGCTTTCACCAACTCCAGGATCTGCGCCGCATGGCCTTTGGGCTTGACGTCGTAGAGGGCGTGGCGGATGACGCCCTGCTGGTCGATGATGAAGCTGGAGCGGACTATGCCCAGACGCCGCTCGCCGTTGCGCTCCTTCTCCTGCCAGACGCCAAAGGCCTCGCACAGGGTGCCGTCGATGTCTGCCAGCAGGTTGACGGTGAGGCCGTGGCGATCACGGAAATCGGCGTGACTGACGCAGTCATCCCGGCTGATGCCGAACACCAGGCTATCGGCGGCATCGAATTCCTCCATCAGGTCGGTGAACTCTATGGCCTCCAGTGTGCAGCCGGTGGTGTTGTCCTTGGGGTAGAAAAACAGCACCAGGTTCTTGCCCGCCAGGCTGGTGGAATCCCACATGCGCATGTCGGCATCGGGCAATTCAAAGACAGGTGCGGGCTGGCCGGGTTGAAGCATGCGGGTTCTCCTCGGAACGGGTGCCCTAAGGCTGGGCAGATGGGGCGAATCCTAACGGGGATTGGCCGACTGTCAACGAAAAATTGCGCGGTCGTGAGTCAGCTTTCAGCCTTCAGCCATCAGCCCCCTGCTCCTGGCCAGCGCCAGTTGCAATCCTGTCTCCACCCCTTGGCGCATGGCCTGCAGCACCTGCCGCTGGCCGGGTAGTTGCAGCAGGGCCGCTACCTCGGCCCAGTCCCGGCCCTGTAGCACCTTGAGGATCAAGGGCCGCAGCAGTTCGGCGTCCAGTCCGCTGGCCGCTGCCCGGCAGGTCCAGCGCCACAGGGCCAGGCGCGCCCCGGCGTAATCCCGCTGGCCCTGGGCGAAGGCCTGCGCGTCCCGCCAATCCGTCTCACTGAGCGCGGGCAGTCGGGAGGCGGAATGAAACAGCAGGGCGGCGACCTCCGGCTCCAGCTGACGCAGGGGGTCGCCCAGCAGATAGGGTAGCTGCTCGTCAAAACGCCCTTGCAATTTCCCCTGCAATGCCTGACCCGCCGCCGAGAGCCCCTGCAGCATGAGCGCCGAATGCTGGCCGCTGGCGGCATCCCGACGCACCCCCAGGCGTACCGGCACCAAGCCGGCGGCATACCAGAAGGGCAGCAGCTGGGGGCTGGCACCAAAGCTTGCGCCGATACAATCCAGCCCCTGCTGACGGCAATGCTCGATCAGCTGGCGCAGCAGGGCGCTGCCCAGCCCCTGCCGCTGGCGCTGCGGATGCACGGCAATGCGCATGATGCGGCCATAGCGCAACTGCGCCGCCTCCGCCCGACCGCTGTGCAGGGCCAGGCCCTGGGGCAGCAAATGGCCGCGCAGCCGCCGCTCGCCCCGGCTGACGGCACAGGCCAGGGTCTTATCCAGACCGCCCTCACGCAGACAAAGCAGCACCGCCAGGGGGCCTTGGTCCGGATCGGGGCCATCCAGCAGCCAGCAGGCAAGCTCCGGGTCATCCAGCAGGCGGCGCAGGTCGGAGGGCCGGGTCTGGTAATGGGCCGCCAGCAGCAGGCCATGGACCTGGCGCAGCAGGCCCTCGTCCTGGCTCAGCCGCTCGCCATCGACCCGGCGGCAGGACAGACCCTGCTGGGCTAGGGGCTGAGTGTGGATGATGCCAGGGTCGGCCTGCTGCCTGACCCGCCCCCCTGAGCTAAGCGAAGCACCTGGGCTGAGCGAGGCCTCGGCATCCAGCAGCAAGGCCTGATAGAGAAAGCCCTCCAGGGGATCATCAAGGGCCCAGCGAACCGGTTGCCGCAAGTGGCACTGACGCCAGCCAGGGGCGAGCCGGTCCAGACGCTGGGCAAAGCGCAGCACGAAGCCGCGTCCGGTGCCTTCGTAGCCCTGTACCGTGGTGGCGAAGACCATGCGGTTGTAGCGCTCCAGCAGGGTCTCCAGCAGGGGGCCGGGGATGGCGGCGGCCTCGTCCACCAGCAGCAGGTCGGCATCTGGCTGGCAGCGTAGCAGCGCATCCGGCGCTACAAAGACGAGGCTGCCGCCCGCTATGTCCAGTCGCCAGCCCCGGCGCCTGGCCCCTGGCAGGGCCTGCTCGGCCTGGGCAAACAGGGTCTCGACCATATCTACCCTGGGGGCAGTGACCCGGATTCGCGCCAGCCCCTGCTGCAACAGCCCCGCCGCCGCCAGGCCCAGCAGGCTGGACTTGCCCCGCCCACGATCGGCCACCAGCACCAGGGGTTGCCGCGCTCGACCCAGGGCGGTACGCCGCAGGGGCTCAAGCGCCTGCCGCTGATCCGGGGTCAGGCACAGGGGCTGGTCGGCCAAGGGCCGGGGCGGGGCCTGCCACTGGGGCAGATCGGTGTCGGCAGCAAACCAGCGAAAGCCGGGCTGTTGGCGCAACATGCGCTCCAGCCGCTGCATGAAATGGTGACGAAAGCCCTGCGGGTGGTCGCTGATGCGTTGCAGGTAGGGGTCGGGGACAGATCCGTCGGACAAGGACGCCGGCAACAGCAAGAGCAACAGACCGCCGCCGCGCAGACAACCACAGCCGGCGGCCAGGGCATCGGGGTCCAGTCCGCTGTGGGCGTCGAACACGAGCAGATCCAGCTCCTGGCCCAGCTTCTGGCGGATTCGCTGGGCGGGCAGGCAGTCCATCCCCGGCGGTCCCTGCTCACCCAGCCAGAGGGCGCGGCAGGGCGCTGCGGCCAGCGGGGTCAGCCGAGGCCACAGGGATTCAGGGGGGGCCTGGCTGATCCAGACCTGGCGGATTTCAGGAGACAGGGGACAGATGACAGAGGACAGAGGGTGAGGGGCTGAGGACGGAGGTCAGAAGACAGAGGGCGTGCCTTGGTGTTGCTCCGCGCCGCCGCACAGCGACGCAAAAATCTGTCTTCCGTCCTCCGTCTTCTGTCCTCAGCCCAGCAGCCCGGACACCAACTGGGCATTGATGTTGCTGGCCTGGCCCATCATGGCGGCGGAGGATTGTTGCAGGATCTGGCCGCTGGTCATGCTGGAGGTTTCGCGGGCAAAGTCGGCATCCATGATGCGGCCCTCCGCCCTTGCCTGGGCCTCGGACATGCTCTGCAGGTTGCTGATTACGGAGTCCATGCGATTGGCGCTAGCACCGATCTCGGCCTGGGTCGAGGCGACCTGATCCATGGCGGTATCCAGGGAACCCAGTGCCGCGCTGGCGTCGGCGGCGGTGCCTATGGAGAAGCTGCTGTCCAGCACGTTGCTCAGGTCCGATTGGAGGTTGCCGGTAGGTACGCTCAGGGTATCGCCATTGTTGGCCCCCACCTGAATTTCCACTGAATCCCCTGAGGTGAACAAGGGTTTGCCATTGAAGGTGGCGTTGCCGAGGGTATCGCTGACCTGGCTTTGCAGCTGAGAGAACTCCTGCTGCATCATGGCCCGGTCGCTGTCGCTGTAGAGGCCGTTGGAGGCCTGCATGGCCAGGTCCCGCATACGCATCAGGCTGTCGTTGACCTCACTGGTGGCGGCATCGGCCACCCCCAGCATGGAACTGGCATCACCGGCATTGCGCTCGGCCATGTTCATGCCGTTGAACTGGGCCAGCATACGCTGGGCCACCGCCAGACCGGCGGCATCGTCCTTCGCCTGATTGATGCGCTGGCCGGAGGACATGCGCTGCATGGCCTGTTCCATCTGGTTGTTTGTCTTGTCCATCCGGTTGCCGGTGAACAGGGACATGGACTGATTGTTGGCGGAAATGCTGGCCACCATCTGAACCTCCGTCTGTGCGTCTGCTAGGGAATGATCCCGGACCGCGCTACCCCCGCAGGAGGTCTTTGGTCTGGGATGACTGTACCTTCAAGCATAGCAATTTTTTGCCGAAAGTTTCCAGCCGTTTGCCAGGTAAAGGCAAAACTGTGACGCAGTACACAGAATGGGGCCGCAGGCTGGTGCTGTTTCCCGCAAATGCCTGGGTTATACTGCCCGGCCAATGTGATGGCCACGATGGCTGCCCCCTCCCCGACCCCAAGGCCCATCCGATGAAGATCGCCCTGCTCTCGCGCAATCCCAAGCTCTATTCCACCCAGCGCCTGGTGGAAGCCGCCCAAGAGCGCGGCCATGAGATCCGCGTGCTCGATGCCCTGCGCTGCTACATGAATATCACCATGAACCGCCCCAGCGTACATTACCGAGGCGAGGAGCTGGCCCTCTTCGATGCCGTGATCCCGCGTATCGGTGCCTCGGTCACCTACTACGGCACCGCCGTGCTGCGCCAGTTCGAGATGATGGGCACCTTCCCGCTCAACGAATCGGTCGCCATCACCCGCTCCCGCGACAAGCTGCGCTCCCTGCAACTGCTGTCGCGCAAGGGCCTGGGCCTGCCGGTGACCGGTTTTGCCCACAAGCCGGACGATGTAGAGGACCTGATCAAGATGGTCGGCGGCGCGCCGCTGGTGATCAAGCTGCTGGAGGGCACCCAGGGCATAGGCGTGGTGCTGGCGGAGACCCCGCAGGCGGCGGAGAGCGTGATCGAGGCCTTCATGGGCCTGAAGACCAATATTCTGGTACAGGAGTTCATCAAGGAGGCCGGCGGCTCCGACATACGCTGTTTCGTCATCGGCGAGAAGGTGGTGGCGAGCATGAAGCGCCAGGGCAAGGAGGGCGAATTCCGCTCCAACCTGCATCGCGGCGGCACCGCCAGCCTGGTGCGGATCAGCCCGGAGGAGCGCTCAACGGCGGTGCGGGCCGCCAAGACCATGGGCCTGAACGTGGCCGGGGTCGATCTGCTGCGCTCCAACCACGGCCCGGTGGTGATGGAGGTTAACTCCTCGCCGGGGCTGGAGGGCATAGAGCGGGCCACCGGCAAGGATATCGCCGGGATGCAGATCCAGTTCATCGAAAAGCGCCTGGAAGAGCTGCACACCAGCCGCTCCAATCCGAGCAAGACGCGGGGCCGTGGCTGATGCGCAAGGCCTTTGAGCTGCTCGGCCAGCAGGTCCCTGCCGGTAGCCGCCGGGTCGTCGAGCTGCCCATGCCCAAGCTCAACTCCCACAGCCAGCTGGGCATGCCGGTACATGTCATCCACGGCCGTCAACCAGGCCCCGCGCTCTTTGTCAGCGCCGCCATCCACGGCGATGAACTCAATGGCATAGAGATCATTCGCCGGGTACTGGCCAGCAAGACAGTATCCCGTCTCCGTGGCACCCTGATCGCGGTGCCCGTGGTCAATGTCTATGGCCTGATCCAGGAGAGCCGCTACCTGCCTGACCGACGTGATCTCAACCGCTCCTTCCCCGGCTCTGACCACGGCTCCCTGGCGGCGCGTCTGGCCGATCTGTTCATGCAGGAGATAGTGCAGCGCAGCAGCCACGGCATCGACCTGCACACCGGCTCCCTGCACCGCAACAACCTGCCGCAGATCCGCGCCAATCTGGACAACCCGGAAACCCTGCGCCTGGCCCACTGCTTCGGCGTGCCGGTGCTGCTCAACTCCCTGCTGCGGGATGGTTCCCTGCGTCAGGCCGCCTGTGAGCGCGGCGTGCCCATTCTGCTCTACGAGGCCGGCGAGGCCCTGCGCTTCGACGAGCTGGCGATTCGCGCCGGTTACAGCGGGGTGCTCAATGTGATGCGTGAGCTGGGCATGTTGACCGCCCCGCGCAACCGACCCAGGCCCAAGCGGCCGCCCTTCATCGCCCGCAGCAGCAAATGGGTAAGGGCACCGGACAGCGGGATGTTGCGCACCCGGGTGGCGCTGGGGGCCTCGGTGGCGGTGGGGGACCTGCTTGGCTTTGTCGATGACCCTTCCAGCGGCAGCCGCGAGGAGATCCGCGCCGAATATGCCGGGGTCGTCATCGGCCGCCTGGAGATGCCGCTGGTACACGAGGGCGATGCCATTTTTCACATCGCCCGCTACAAGGATGAGATCGCCGAGGTCAGCGAGCAGGTGGAGAGCTTTCAGGCCAACTATGCCCAGATCATCGAACCCGGAGCCAACCCATGAACCTGTCCGTGCTCGGCTGGCGCGAATGGCTGGGGCTGCCCGAGCTGGGCATAGCCCAGATCAAGGCCAAGGTGGACACCGGCGCGCGCAGCTCCTGTCTGCACGCCTTCTTTGTCGAGCGTTTCCGCCAGCAGGGCCGGGACTTCGTCCGCTTTGGCGTGCATCCGCTGCAAAAGAGCAGGGAACAGGCAGTGATCTGCCAGGCCCCATTGCTCGATCAGCGTATCGTCTCCGACTCCGGCGGCCATCGCGAGCAGCGCTGCGTGATCCAAACCCCGGTGCTCATAGGCCAGGCCCGGCACCCGATCGAGATCACCCTCAGCGACCGCGACAGTATGCGCTTTCGCATGTTGCTCGGCCGCACCGCCCTGATCGGCCGCTATCAGGTCGATCCCCAGGCCTCCTACCTCAGCGGCAAGCCTGTCCTCCCACCTTCGATCTGAGCCGAAGCGATCAACCCGCCTGAGCGACGCGGGTATCCTCTGTGTCACCGCCTGGGCGTTTGATGAAATACACATCCTTGAGGTTGTAGGCCTTGTAGCGGCCGGGCTTGCGTCGGCCCTCGCCGCCGTAGCTGAGCACCTTGCCGATCTTCCGGTCGAAGTCGATCCAGTGGACAAAGATGCCACTGTGCCCGACGCGGTTGTAGGAGTGATTGACGAAATAGAGCCAATCGCCAGGGCGGATTTGCCCAGGCTTGGCGTAGGGGCCCTGCTTCCTGCCCTTGAACAGGATGCGATTGTTGTCGCCATAACCGGCACGGTGAAACACGGTATTGATCCAGTTCCAGCAGCTGCCGCGGATAATGGCCCGCTCCTCCAGCGCCAGCTTGCGCCCGGTGCGCAACACCTCCCGCGCCGCTGGTGCCGCCTGCACCTCGGCCAGCACCACCTCGCCCAGAGCAGGGTCTGTAGCCTGCCCCTTGCCTGTAGCGGCCCTGGCGGCTGGGGTCAGGGCCGCCACCATGGGTTGGACCACCGGCCTCAGCACCGGGCCGGACAGGTCCAGATCGGTGCGGGTGCAGCCTGAGAGCAGGCCAAGCAGCAAGACTGGGTATAGGTAAATCTTCATTTGCCACGCAGGTATTCTTCGTCGCGGAAAGAATAAACCCACTCCGGCTTGAATACCACCAGCAGGGTGATGATCCAGCCATTGAGCACGGCCTCGGGGAAGAACATGATAGGAAAAAAGGGCAGCAGGCTGTCTTCCAGGGCGGCGTAGCTGGTCACCCCGCTGGCCGCCAGCAGGGCGGCGGACAGGTAGCCGCAGAGCATACCGGTGAGACCACCGGCGACAAAGGCATTGATGAAGACGAAGACAAAGAAATGCCGGGGCAGGAACTGGCGCACCAGCAGCAGGAACAGATAACTGATGGAGACAGGTGCCAGGGCCACGGTGATCAGGCTGAAGGGGAAGGCGGCCCAGTCGTTCCAGCCGGCCAGGGTGACCCCGAGCAGGGCCAGGCTGGCACCGAGCAGGCCCAGGGCCCAGCCCTGCATCAGGGTCAGGGCGGTAACGCCCAGCAGATGAAACTCAAGCCCGGCACTGACCTCGGTACGCAACAGCCAGAGCATCATCAGGCCGACGATGGCCGCCAGCCAGCCGTTGCCCCGCGCGGGATCGGCCATCAGCGCCCGCCAGGGGGCAAAGCGGATCGCCGCCGCCAGCAGCAGGCCCATGGCCAGCAGGGTGCCCCACCAGAGCGCGGGGCTGAACAAGTTTCCGGTAAATTCCATACAGCTTGGCCGTTGCAGTCTAAACCCAGATTGTAGCCCGGATGGAGGCGATAGCCGGAATCCGGGGTTGTCGCCAGGCATGGCCCATGCCTACCCCGTTGCGCCTTAGAGCCAGCGCAAACCTCAGACCTCCTCCGGCAGGGGCTCGGGCACCCGTGGCAGGTGGAAGGCGATGACCAGGGTGGCGAGCATCACCGTCAGGCCCAGCAGGCCCAGGGCTATTGCTGGATTGGCTTGCTGGGCGGCGGCCCAGGTGTAGAGACCAACCCCTGCCAGCATGGCCAGGTTCTCGAAGAAGTTCTGGATCGCCACCGCGTTGCCGGCGCCGATGGCACGGTGGCCGATCTCCTGCAGGGTGGCGTTGAGTGGCACCAGAAACAGGCCGCCGCTGATACCGATCAGGCTCAGGGTGATGGCGGCGCTGGCGCTGTTCTGCATCAGCCCCAGCAGCAGGATCAGGGCACCCATCAGATAGGCCGCCATGCGCGCCCGGCGCAGCAGCTGCGCCGGGATCAGGCGCGGGGCCAGGGCGGCGCCGGCCACCACCCCCAGGGCCAGCCAGAGGGTCAGGCCGCCGATCTGCGCCGAGCTGTTCATGCCCAGCACCAGCGCCGCCCAGCCCACCAGGGCCACCCGCAGCACCGCCGCCGCGCCCCAGAACAGGGCCGCGCCGAGCAGGCTGAAGCGGGCCCTGCCGGTCTGTAGAAAGCGCCGGGTACGGCCGATGAAATGGCGCAGGGGCTGGGGCTCGGCACCCCGTGCGGGCAGCCGGGGCAACAGCAGGGCGATGCCGATGGAGGCGGCAAAGCTGGCGATGATCAACAGCAGGGCCAGGTCGATGGAATGGTCCGCCAGCTTGCCGCCCACCAGGGTGCCCAGCACGATGGCGACTATGGTGGAACCCTCGATCAGGGCATTGGCCTTGACCAGCTGGTTGCTGCCCACCATCTCCGGCAAGATGCCGTACTTGGCCGGGCCATAGACGGCGGCCCCGGCCCCCACCAGGGCGTAGGCCAGCAGGGGGTCGGTACCGAGCAGGATCAGGGCGGTGCCGAGCAGCTTGAGCAGGTTGCCGGCCAGCAGTACCTGCGGCTTGGGCCAGGCATCCGCCAGCTGCCCCACCCAGGGGGCGAGCAGCACTGGGGCGATGAGAAACACGCTCTGCAGCGCCGGAATGTACCAGCCGCTGGCCATGCCCACCTGCAGGGCCATGGCGATGGCGGTGAACAGGATGGCGTTATCGGCGAAGGCGGTCAGAAACTGCGCCGCCATCAGGGTATGCAGGGGCTGGGTAGGCAGGGATTTCATGGCTTATTCTCCTGTCAGGGCCAGCTGGCTCAGGCTGGGGTAGTCGATCTTGCCGGTGGCCAGCAGGGGGATCTTATCCAGCCGGATCAGGCTGCGGGGGACATGTAGCTCACTCACCCCCTGAGCGCGGGCGTACTGGCCCAGGGCGGCGCGTTCGGCCTCCGGCTGGGTGGTGAACAGCACCAGCTGTTCGCCCTTGCGCGCATCCGGGCGGCTGACCACGGCGTGCTCCGCCGCTGGCCAGAGGCCCTTGGCCAGCTCCTCCACCAGCCCCAGGGAGACCATCTCACCGGCGATCTTGGCAAAGCGCTTGGCCCGACCGAGGATATGGATGAAGCCATCGCCATCCACCTCGACGATATCGCCGGTGTCGTACCAGCCCCCCGCCGGGGCCACCAGCTGGCCGGGTTGCTCGGCCAGCAGATAGCCGAGCATGACATTGGGCCCGCGCACCCGCAGACGACCGCCGCGCTCCACCCCAGGCACAGGGTCCAGCACCCAGTCGATGCCGGGCAGGAAGCGGCCCACGGTGCCGGAGCGAGCCGCCATGGCGCTATTGACGGCGATCACCGGGCTGGTCTCGGTGGCGCCATAGCCCTCCAGGATGCGCTTGCCGAATTTGTGCATCCACAGCTCGCGGGTCTCCGGGGTCAGCTTCTCGGCCCCGGCGAAGACGTATCTCAGGCTATAGAAATCATAGGGATGGGCATGGCGGGCATAACCGGCCAGAAAGCTGTTGGTGCCGAACAGTATGGTGGCGCCGGTGTCGTAGGCCACCTCGGGCACCATGCGGTAGTGCAGCGGCGAGGGGTAGAGAAAGCACCGCAGGCCATTGAGCAGGGGTAGCAGGGTGGCGGCGGTGAGGCCAAAGGAGTGGAACAGGGGCAGTGCGTTGCACACCAGATCCCTGGGTGAAAAATCCACCCTTGCGGCCATCTGCGCCTGATTGCTGAGCAGGTTGTGATGGGACAGCACCACGCCCTTGGGCGCGCCCTCGGAGCCGGAGGTGAACAGCACCACGGCGGGGTTCTGGCTGTTGCCTCGGCCCGCCGCCGGGTAGAGACCCAGCCGGGCGCGCAGCCAGCCGCCAAGCTTGTCGCCCAGGCCGATCTGTTCGGCCAGATCTTCCAGATAGATGATTTGGATGTCCGCGCCCAGCTCGGTCAGGGTCGCCTCCAGCTTGGCCATCTGGGCAAAGCGGCGCGAGCTGAAGAGGACGCGCACGCCAGCGGTGGCGCAGGCGCTGCGCAGGGCGCGGCTGCCCAGGGTGAAGTTGAGCATGGCCGGGGTGCGGCCCTGGCCGCTGAGGGCGAAAAACAGTACCACGGCGGCATTGGACGACGGCAGCAGCAGGCCCACCCGATCCCCCGCCGTGGTCCACTGGTCGAGCTTGCCGCCGAGGATCAGGCTGCGCGTGATCAGGTCGTTGTAGCTCAGGGGCTTGCGCTGTATGTCCTCCAGCACCGGATGACCGCCGCCGTGGACGCGGCGGGCATCCAGCAGGGCCTGGAACAGGGTCTTATCGCGCTGGCTGGTGTGAAACAGCATCCGCGCCATCAACTCGCCCAGCTCATCGCCCAAGGCGCGACGGCGGGCCCGGCCACGGATCGCAAGCCCAGCGCCCAGGTATTGGGGGGCGAGCAGGCTGATGCGCACCGGCGGGAACCAGCGCAGACGGTAGATGCCCTTGAGGTAGGAGAAGGGGGTGTACTGGGGGCCATCCAGACGTACTGGTAGCAGCGGGGCCTTGGCCCGGTCGGCGGCCATGGCGGCACCGTCATAGACCTTCATCAGGGCGCCGGTGCGGGTGATGCGGCCCTCGGGGAAGATCACCACCTGCTCATCGGCCTTGAGATGGCGGATCAGGGTCTTGATCGAGATGGGGTTGGTGGGGTCCATGGGCAGCAGCCGCACCAAGCCGTGGAAGGGCCGCATCCACCAGCGCTGGGCCACCAGGGTATTGATGGCGAACACCGGCCGACCGGGCAGGAACAGGGCCAGCAGCAGGGCGTCCAGATAGGAGGTGTGGTTGGCGATGATCAGGGCGCGGCCCTGCAGCCGGGCGGCGTGCTCGGCCCCCTCCAGGCGGACCCGGTACAGGCAGGTAAGCAAAAGTCGCAACAGGGTTTTGAACAGGTTCATGGGTGGCTCCGGTTTTGGGGTCTGTGTACCCTTGCAGTCAATTTCTGTGCCATGTCAGAGGGCGGAGGACAGAGGACGGAGGACAGAAGACTGACCGCTTGGGTGCATTTTATGTCATGATGGCATGCAAAATTTGCCCAAGGTTCTAGCTCAGAGACCCAGCCCCATGCCCGAAACCCCGCTCGCCGCCGAGGACCGCCGTTTTTTCGATCTGGTGGCCGATGTCATCTTCGCCAATCCCTTCAGCACCCAATATCAAGAGGTGGCAGCGCGTCTGTCCGAGGTCACCCGCCTGCCGGCCAGCGACAGCAAGCAGCGTTACCTGGATGCCGTGGCCGAGATCCTTTGCGAACGGCTTGCGCAGCTGGCCGGGCGGGGTATCCGCCGGGTCGGGGATGTGCATCCCCGCGATCAGAAGGCCCTGGAATACGTGCTGCTGTTCCGCTGCTATCACAGCTATAACGCGGCCTTTGACGGGCTGATCGAGACCCAGCTCAAACGCGGCGATGAGTCCGTGCCCGTGCCCTTTGCCGATGAACTGCTCGGCGAGCTGGCCGATTGCGGCGTGGCGGCGCTGGATGCCCTGCGCTACATCAGCCTGTTCTATCAGCTGCGCCGTGCCTATCACTTCATCGACCAGACCCTGATCGGCCAGAGCCCCTGCATGGTACGCCTGCGCCATGCCCTGTGGAATAACGTCTTCACCACCGATATCCGCACCTACGGCAACCAGCTGTGGGGGCGCATGGAGGACTTCTCTACCCTGCTGCTGGGGGAGACCGGCAGTGGCAAGGGTGCTGCGGCGGCGGCCATAGGCCGCTCCGGGGCCATCCCCTTTGATCCGGCCAGCGGTCGTTTCAAGGCCAGCTTCACCACCAGTTTTATCGCCACCAATCTGTCCCAGTTCCCGGAGAGCCTGATCGAGTCCGAGCTGTTTGGCCACCGCAAGGGGGCCTTTACCGGTGCCATCGACCACCATCAGGGGGTGTTTCAGCGTTGCAGCCCCCACGGTGCCCTGTTTCTGGATGAGATTGGCGATGTCAGCCTGCCCACCCAGATCAAGCTGCTCAATGTGCTGCAGGAGCGGCGCTTCTCACCCGTGGGCAGTCATCAGGTGATGAAGTTCTCCGGTCGGGTCATAGCCGCCACCAACCGCCCCCTGGACCGGTTGCGCCAGGAGGGGCGTTTTCGCGAGGATTTCTATTATCGACTCAGCTCCGATGTCATTTTGGTGCCCAGCCTGCGCGAGCGCCTGGCGGAGCAGGCCGATGAGTTGGACGCCCTGCTGGCCCTGCTCATCCAGCGCATGACCGGCGGCCAGAATACCAGCCTGGTGGAGCAGGCGCGCCGGGCGCTCAAGGCCCAGTTGCCGCCAAACTACCCCTGGCCGGGCAATGTGCGCGAGCTGGAACAGGCGGTGCGGCGGGTGCTTCTCACTGGCAGCTATCGCCCCGATCTGGATAGCAACCTGGACGCCAATGGCCCAGCCGACCCCTGGCTGGAGGCCCTGACCCAAGGCCAGCTCAGCGCCCAGGAGCTGTTGGCGGGCTATTGCCAGCGGCTTTATCGGCAATGGGGCAGCTATGAAAAGGTAGCGCAACAGACCGGGCTGGATCGGCGCACGGCGAAGAAGCATATAGAGGCCTGTCGGCTTTAGCTCCCCCCTACAGCGCCGGTGGGGGCGACCAGATGCAGCATATCGTGCTCCATCAGCAGGCGTTCCATGAGGATTTTCACCGTCTCCGGTTCCTCGCAACAGAGGGCGGAGGCGGCCATGTGCTGGGCCAGGGGCAGGTCGATGTGGCTCAGCGCGTATTTGATCTTGAGCAGGCCGCCGGCGCTCATGCTCAGGTGACGATAGCCCATGCCCACCAGCAGGATGGCAGAGAGAGGGTTGCCGGCCATCTCGCCACAGACGCTGATGTCCTCCACCTGTGGCCCGGCGTCGCGCATCACCTGATGGATGGCCTTGAGCACCGCCGGATGCAGGTCGCTGAACAGGTCCCCGACATTGGGATTGTTGCGGTCCACCGCCAGCAGATATTGGGTGAGGTCGTTGGTGCCCAGGGAGATGAAATCCACCAGACAGGCCAGGGCCTCGGCCTGAAATACCGCCGAGGGCACCTCGATCATCACCCCCAGTTTGGGCCGCCGTACCTTGCGCCCCTCTTGCAGCACCTCGTCTAGGGCCTGTTGGATCAGGCGCTTGGCGTCGATCACCTCGCTGATGTGACTGATCATGGGCAGCAGGATGCGCAGATTGTCCAGCCCGACCGAGGCGCGCAGCATGGCGCGGACCTGGGTGAGGAAGATCTCCGGGTGATCCAGGGAGATGCGGATGCCGCGCCAGCCGAGGAAGGGATTGGATTCATTGATGGGGAAATAGGGCAGCGGCTTGTCGCCGCCGATATCCAGGGTGCGCAGGGTCACCGGGCGCGGATGGAAATGCTTGAGTACGCGGCGGTAGTTGTTGCGCTGCACCTCTTCGCTGGGAAAGCGGTCACGCACCATGAAAGGCAGTTCGGTACGGTACAGGCCCACGCCTTCGGATTCCTCCAGCCCCAGGCTGCTGGTCTCGGACACCAGGCCGGTGTTCAGATAGACATGCACCCGTTCACCATCCCGGGTCTGTGAGTGACAGCCGCGCATCTGCTCCAGCACCGCGCTCTGGCTGTGCATCTCGCTGATCAGCTTGGCGTATTCCTCCAGCACCGAGGGCGGCGGTTGCAGGTGCACCCGGCCCAGGTAGCCATCCACGATCAGCTCATGCCCCTCCAGTCGGCCGACCTGCAGATCGGCCACACCCATGATGGCCGGAATGCCCAGGGCGCGGGCCAGTATGGCGACGTGGGAAGCACTGGAGCCGGTGGCGCAGACTATGCCCTTGAGCTGGCCCACCGGCACCTCGGCCAGCTGGGTGGCACTGACCTCCTCGCCCACCAGGATGGTGCTCGCGGGGTAGTTCTCCGGCGGCAGGCTTTGGCTGTGCTGCAGGTGCGAGAGGATACGTCGCCCCAGGTCACGGATGTCCGAGCCGCGCTCGCGCATGTAGGCATCTTCCATGCTCTCGAACACCTTGCAGTGCTCGTCGATGGTGCGGCGCAAGGCCCCCGGTGCCCAACAGCCCTGCTGGATCAGCTCTTCCACCCGATTGAGCAGGGAATCGCTGCGCAACAGCATGGCCCAGGCATCGAACAGGGCGGCATCCTCCTCCGACAGGCTGATCGCCATCTGCTGCTTGAGGCCGCCGATCTCGGCGCTGGCCTTGTCCAGGGCGGCGTGAAAGCGGGCCACCTCCTCCTCCGGCCGGTCCACCGGCCGGTCCGGCACCAGCCGCAGCTCGGCCGGCCTGAAGGCCACCACGGCGGTGCCTATACCGACCCCCGAGGCGCTCGGCCGCCCGGTCATAAAGCGCTTTTGCCGCCGCTTGGCCGCCTGCATGGCGGCCAGCTCGCCGCTGGCGTTGGCATGGGTGATGGCCCCGGCCAGCTGCGAGGCCAGGGTGAGCAGAAAGGTGGCCTCATCCTCGGCAAAGCGGCGCTGCTCCCTCTGCTGCGCCACCAGTACCCCCAGCACCCGGCGATGCTGGATGATGGGCACGCCGAGGAAGCCGTTGTAGGGCTGCTCGCCGGTCTCGGGGATGAAGCGGTAGTTGGGGTGGCTGGTGGCGTCTTGCAGGTTGATCGGCTCGGCGCGGTCGCAGACCAGGCCGATCAGGCCCTTGTGCAGGGCCAGATGGACCCGATCCACCGCCTCCGGCCGCAGGCCGTCACTGGCCCGCAGCACATGTCGGCCCTTGTCGAAGTCGGTCAGATAGACGGAGCAGACATCGGCCTTTACCGCCACCTTGACCCGCTGCACGATGACCTCCAGGGCAGCGCGCAGGTTGGGCGCGTCGTTGACCTCCTGAACGATACGGCGCAGGGTCTCCAGCATCTAGCGGACCCCGCTCAACGGCGCAATGGACAGGCGGTTCAGCGTCTTGCTCCCTGGCGCTGGCTGGATTGACGGCCGTAGCGGGACTCCCGCTGCCAGTCGCTGCGCTGGCGTGGCGCGCCCTCGGGAAACAGCAAGGGGGCCAGCTCGCGCAGGGCCCTGGTATAGACCTGGCGCTTGAAATAGACCACCTCATTGACCGGCCGCCAGTAGTGTACCCAGCGCCAGTGGTCGAATTCAGGCTTGGCGTTGCGGTCGAGGCAAAACGCGCTCTCCTCGCACAGTACCCGCAGCAGGAACCAGCGCTGCTTCTGGCCCACGCACAGGGGTTGGCAGTTGCGCCGAATAAAGCGTTTGGGCAGGTAGTAGCGCAGCCAGCCACGGGTGTTGCCGATCAACTCCACCTGCTGGGGCAGCAGCCCGACCTCCTCCTCCAGCTCACGGTACATCGCTTGTTCCGGCGTCTCCTGCTCGTCGATGCCGCCTTGAGGAAACTGCCAGGCATTCTGGCCGATACGCCGTCCCCAAAAGAGTTTGCGCTGCTCGTTGCAGAGGATGATGCCGACATTGGGACGAAAACCATCGGAATCGATCACTTGAGTAATTCTTGTCTGAGTTTGATATGGTCCGCATTCTTTCACATCCACGGCCCCAGCGGCAACCGCTAAAGGTGCTGGCCTGGCCGGATGATGGATAGATAAGCTACTGCTAATAAAGAAAATTCATCTCAACTATACCCGTTAGCGCTGAGGAACAGCCCATGGCCCTTGCCCTGTTTGATCTCGACAACACCCTGCTCGGCGGCGACTCCGATCACCTCTGGGGCGAATACCTGGTGGAGCTTGGGGTGGTCGATGGCGAGCAGTACCGCGCCGCCAACGACCGCTTCTACCAGCAATACCGGGATGGGCTGCTGGATATCGACCAATTCCTCGCCTTCGCCCTGCGCCCGCTGAGCCAGCATCCCCTGGAACAACTGGAGCAATGGCACGCGCAGTTCATGCGGCTGAAGATCGAACCCATCGTCCTGCCCGCCGCGCTGGAACTGGTGGCGCACCACCGCAGCCAGGGCGATCAGCCGGTGATCATCACCGCCACCAACCGCTTCGTCACCGCCCCCATTGCCGCGCGTTTCGGTGTCGATCAACTCATCGCCACCGAGCCTGAGTTCATCGATGGCAGTTACAGCGGCCGGGTGGCCGGCGTGCCCTGCTTCCGCGAGGGCAAGGTGACCCGGCTGCGGCACTGGCTGCAACAGCAGGGGCTGGACCTGAGCGGCAGCAGCTTCTACAGCGACTCGCACAACGACCTGCCCCTGCTGGAACAGGTCAGCCAGCCGGTCGCCGTCGATCCCGACCCGACCCTGGCAGAGCAGGCCCAAGAGCGCGGCTGGCCGATCATCAGCCTGCGCGGCTAGGCTGGCCATGGGTTTTTTGGGACGCAGAGTCCGCCGAGAAGCGCGGAGCCATAGGGCCTGTAGGTCGGGCTTCAGCCCGACAGGCCTGGCCACTGGTGCGAGAGCCAACCCCGTAGCCCGGATGCAGCGAAGCGATGTCCTGAGCCTGTCGAAGGGCGGAATCCGGGCTACGTCACCCTCATTCTTCATCTGCGTCCTCTGCGCTGCTTTGCGTCCTCTGCGTCCCGCTCTTACCTAGCCGACATGCCTAACAACCACCGCCTGCTCCTCGGTCTGCTGCTGGCTACCCCGCTGGGGCTGCTTGCCGCCCTGGCCAGCGGCAGCCTGGCCCTGGGCCCGGATCAGCTCTGGCAGGCGCTGAGCGGTGGCGGCGAGCCCCTGCTGCGGGGCCTGGTGCTCGACCTGCGCCTGCCCCGCGCCCTGGCGGCGCTGATCTGCGGCGGCCTGCTGGCCCTGGCCGGGGCCCTGATCCAGGTGCTGCTGCGTAACCCCCTGGGCGACCCCTATGTGCTCGGTATCTCCGGCGGGGCCAGCGCCGGTGCCCTGGCCGCCCTGCTACTGAACAGCCCGCTGCTGCCACTGACCCCGGCGGCGGCGCTGGGGGCTTTGGTCTCCCTGCTGCTGGTGTTCGGCCTGACCAGCGCACGCGGCTGGAGCATCCAGCGCCTGCTGCTCACCGGGGTGGTGATCGCCGCCGGTTGGGGCGCACTGATCAGCCTGGTACTCGCGCTCAGCCCCAGCGAGCGCCTGCCGGGGATGCTGTTCTGGCTGATGGGCGATTTGTCCACCAGCCAGGGCCTGCTCGGTCCCGGCCTGATCCTGCTTGGCGGCCTGCTCATCGGCCTGCTGCTGGCACCCCAGTTGAACCTGCTGCTGCAAGGCGAGCTACAGGCCGCCGCCCTGGGGGTGGAGGTACGCCGCCTGCGCATCATCCTGTTCCTGCTCAGCTCGGTGCTCACCGCCAGCGCCGTCACCCTGGCCGGCAGCATCGGCTTCATCGGCCTGGTGGCGCCGCACCTGTTCCGCCTGCTCGGCGGCAGTGACCACCGACTGCTGTTGCCCGGCGCCCTGCTCATCGGCGGTCTGCTGTTGCTCCTGGCCGACACCCTGGCGCGCAGCCTGATCGCCCCGCAGCAACTGCCCCTGGGGGCGCTCACCGCCCTGATCGGCGTGCCCCTGTTTCTCTACCTGCTCAACCGCCGCTGATGCTCCAGATCGAAGACCTAAGCCTGGGCTACGGCCAACACTGCCTGGTCAGGGGGCTGCACCTACGCATCCGGCCCGGTGAGCGCTGGGCCCTGCTTGGCCTTAACGGCAGCGGCAAGACCAGCCTGCTGCACTGCCTGGCCGGGCTGATGGCACCACAGCGCGGCCAGATTCACCTGCAAGGTCAGCCCCTGGGCCAACTGCGTCGGGCGCGGATCGCCCGCCAGCTTGGCCTGCTGTTGCAGCAACAAAACGACAGCTTTCCCATCGGCGTGCGCGAGGCCCTGCTGGCCGGGCTCCACCCCCATCTTGGTTTCTGGGGCTGGCCCAGCCCGGCCGAGCGACGCCGGGCGGAGGATCTATTGGACCTGCTGGAATTGACCGAACTGGCCGAGCGCCAAAGCGACAGCCTCTCCGGCGGCGAGCGCCAGCGCCTGGCCATAGCCCAGCTGTTGTTGCAGCGGCCCAGCCTGGCCCTGCTGGATGAGCCCGACAGCCAGCTCGATCCCTGCCGCCGCACCTGTCTCACCGAACTGCTGGCACAGCGCTTCAGCCAGCCCGGCCACGCCTGCCTGATGAGCCTGCACGACCCCAACCTGGCCCAGCGCTGCTGCAACCGGGTGCTGCTGCTGTTCGGTGATGGCCGCTGGCGGGCCGGGCGCAGCGAGGAGTTGCTCAGCCAGGAACACCTGGAGCAGGTCTATGGCTGTCGCGTGAGTGAATACGAAACCGACCGGGGCCGCCTGTTTCTGCCGGGGTTTTGAACCTGAGGCCCATGGGGTACCGGATCAGGGGTCTTTTGGGTCCAGCTTGGCGCTGAGCCCTTGTACCTCCCTGCGCAGCTGCCTAAGCTCCTCCTCCAGGCCGTGGGTGGCCTGGATGTCCTGCTGGATCAGGCCGCTGGTCTCTTCCTTGTTGGCCTGTTCTATGGCGTTCATGCTGTTGACTATGATGGCGATGAACAGGTTGAGCATGGTGAAGGTGGCGATCAGGATAAAGGGTACAAAAAAGGCCCAGGCCCAGGGATAGACCTCCATCACCGGCCGGGCTATGCCCATCGACCAGCTCTCCAGGGTCATCACCTGGAACAGGGTATAGAGGCTCTGGCCCAGGCTGCCGAACCAGTGCGGAAAGCCCTGGCCGAACAGGTTGGTGGCGATGACGGCGAAGACATAGAACAGCACCCCCATGAGCCCGGCGATGGAGGCGATGCCGGGCAGGGAGCCGAGCAGGGCCTCGACCACGATGCGTAGTTGGCGAAACTGGGAGATCAGGCGCAGTACCCGCAACACCCGCAGCACGCGCAATACGGCAAACTGACCGCTGGCCGGGATCAGGGCGATGGCGACCACGGCGAAGTCGAATAGGTTCCAATTGCTGCGGAAGAAGGACCAACGCTGGACATAGAGCTTGAGCAGTATCTCGACGATGAAGACGCCGAGGATGATCTTGTCCAGCCGCAGCAGCAGCTCGCCGTAGCTGGCCATGATGGCAGGCGAGGTCTCCAGGCCGAGGATGATGGCGTTGATGATGATCAGGCCGATGATCAGTTGGCCAAAGCCCTTGGCCTGGACCAGGCGCTCGGCGCGTTGGCGCAGGCCCAGGTTGGGGCCGAACGGGTTGGGGCTGGATGGGGTGGGGTCGGACATGGGCCTTGGGTGTTTGCGTTCTGGGTTTTAAAGGGAAGTTTGCTCGTGAGTTACAGGGCCTTCATTTTCCCTGATTGCCCACAAATCTCAGCCAATCGAATAGGGCGGCCCGTGGCCGTAGGCGCGGCTTTCATTTTTTGCGCCGATTCTGTCTCAACCCCGCTGTAGTTGGCGGATCAGCCGGGCGGCGTGGCTGTAGTCGTAGGCCTCCAGGGCCCGTTCTATGGCCTTGATGGCGGCGGCATGATGCTCGGCACCGGGGCACTGGGCCAGTTGGCCGACCATCTCGTGGGCGCTGAAATCATCCGCCTGCAAGAGATCCAGCAGGCGCTGCAACTGGGTCTTGAGTTCGGCCGCCAGGGTCGGCCGGGCCGCCTGGGCCTCTGGCTGCAACCGCTCCAGGCCGGTCAGCACCTGCTCCAGCTGCTCGCCCAGGGCCTGTAGCTGCCCCTGCCATTGTGGCCCCTGCTCGCGGCAGCTCTGCTCCAGCAGGGACGCCTGCTGTTGTACCTGGGTGATGCCGAGGTTACCCGCCACCCCCTTGAGGGAGTGGGCCAGGCGTCTGGCCTCTTCCCAGTCGCCCTGTTCGATGGCCTGGCGGACGTCCAGCGCAAAGCCCTGCGGGAAGTCCCTGTAGCTGGCGTAAAAGCGCTTGAGCAGACGCCGGTAGAGGGCCAGGTTGTGCTGCGTGGTGGCCAGCCCCTGGGCGCTGTCGATGCCGGGCAGCCCGGCCAGCTGGGCCAGTTCGTCGGTCTCATCGGTCGGCAGGTCGCCGCTTGAGGCCTGTAGCACGCCCTGGCCGGCCTGCAACCAGCGGCCCATGACGCGAAACAGGCTGTCCGGGTCGATCGGCTTGGCGATGTGGTCATTCATGCCCGCCGCCAGGGCCTTTTCCCGGTCGCCGATCATGGCATTGGCGGTCAGCGCCAGTACGGGTAGCTGCCGATAGCGCGCTTGGGCACGGATGCGCCGGGTCGCCTCGTAGCCATCCATCCGTGGCATCTGGCAGTCCATCAGCACCAGATCGAAGTCGTTCTGCTCCAGCCGCCTCAGCGCCTGTTCGCCGTTCACCGCCACCTGGGTTCTGACCCCCCGGCTGGCGAGCAGTTCCACTACCAGTTCGCGGTTGATCTCGTTGTCCTCTACCAGCAGCACTCGGGCACCGCGCAGACGCGCCTGGATCTGCTCCAGATCTTGGACATCCTGGGCCAGGCTCGGTATTGCCTCGGGTTCCGTGGCGCGCCAGCCCAGCTCGATACTGAAGGAGAAGGTGCTGCCCACGCCGGGCTCGCTCTCCAGCTTGATGTCGCCGCCCATGTAGCCGATGATCCGGCGGGAGATGGTCAGGCCCAGCCCGGTGCCGCCGTACTTGCGGGTGGTGGAGGCATCGGCCTGGCTGAAGGCCTGGAACAGTCTTTGCTGGTCTTCCTTGCTGATACCAATGCCGCTGTCCGCCACCGAGAACAGCAGGCGCACCCGTTGCGGGTTTTGTTCCTGCAGCGCCACGCTCAGGTTCACCCTGGCCCCCGGCGGGCTGAACTTGACTGCGTTGCTGAGCAGGTTGAGCAATACCTGACGCAGGCGCAGGGGGTCGCCGAGGAGCATGTTGGGAACCTCTGGGGCCACCCTGATCTGGATCGATAGGCCCTTCTCCTCCGCCTTGGAGCCGACCAGGCTGTTGAGCTGTTCGATCAGTTCGTTCAGGCGGAAACCCACTACCTCCAACTCCAGGCGACCGGCCTCGATCTTGGAAAAATCCAGGATATCATTGAGTATGCCCAGCAGGCCGACGGCGGAATCGTGAGCCCGGCGGGCAAAGTTGCGCTGTTTGGGCGCAAGCTCGCTGGACAGCAGCAGGTGGGTCATGCCGATGATGCCGTTCATCGGCGTGCGGATCTCGTGGCTCATGTTGGCCAGAAATTCCGACTTGGCACGGTTGGCCTGCTCCGCCTCGGTCTTGGCCTGCTCCAGCTCCTGGGTGCGCTGGGCCACCAGGCGCTCCAGGTTGTCGCGGTAGTCGCGCAGCTCGCGCTCGCTGGCCTTGGCCTCGGTGATGTCCTCGGAGATGCCGAGCAGAAAGCGCGGCTGGCCCTGTTCATCCTTGATCGGCACCTTGCGCGTGTGCAGTATCCTGCGCCCCCCTGGGGTATGGATCTCCTCCTCGGCGATATCCAGTACCCGGCCCTGCTCCAACACCTCTCGATCCTTCTGGCTGAAGATATCGGCCTGTTGCGGGTCAAACAGGTCTGCATCGCAGCGGCCAAGCAGGTCTTCCTTGCGTATCCCCAGCAGGCGCTCCCCGGCCGGGTTGAAGTGGACAAAGCGCAAACCCTCGGCCTCCTTGACAAAGAGCATCAGCGGCAGCTGGTCGATGATGGTTTGCAGGAAATGCTCCCGTTCGCGGATATCCTCGGCCATCTGATTCATCGCCTGGGCCAGCTCGCCCAACTCGTTGCGGCCGGGCACCTGCACCGGCCTGAGGTAGTCCCCCGCCTGGAACCGGCGCGCCCCCAGGGTCAGCTCATGCAGGGGGCGGTTGATCATCTGCCGCAGCCAGATCAGGCTCAGGGGGATGACCAGCAGGGTAACCAGGAGGATGGCCATAAGGACCGAGCGGCGGGTGCTCTGGCTGGCCACGCTGTAGCTGCTGTCGGGATAGCGCGCCAGGGTGTAATAGTCACCCAGACGGGGTGCCGGGGCCTGACGTATGCCGACAAAGCCCAGCCTGGGGCTATAGCTGAGGTGTTCACCCGGAATGCCCCGGCGCAGCTGGGCGATGACAAAGTCTTGCAGGTCCTCACTGACCTGACCGGCCACCACCGCAAGACCAGGGGCCAGCAGGCTGAATTCCAGGCCGCTGGCGGGCAGGGCCTGGAAGAACCCTTGATCCAGCCGCTTGGCCAGTACCAGGCTGCCGATCGGGCGTTGCTCGTCGGGGCCCAGTGGCAGCAGCAGGGTGCGTTTGGCAAACAGATGCAGGTGTTGTTCGTAGAGCCGGTAGTCGATCAGCTCACCGGCGGGAAAGTCGCTGTGCAGGCGCTTCTCCAGCCCCTGGCGCAGGTGCCGTTGCTGGTCGAGGGGCAGTTTGGGGTCATCCAGGAATTGCAGCTTGGGCAGGCCATCGCGGAAGCTGAGGATGCCGCGCACATGCTCCGTGCCCCTGCCGATGATGAACAGCACCAGCTGACCCCGGTCATCATAGAGAAAGAGTTCGTTGGCCTGGCTGGTGCGCAGCTGCGGCAGCAACAGATCGAGCAGCTTTTTCTTTTCCGCGTCGAACAGGCCGGCCTTGTAGTCCTTGGGGTCCTGATAGCGGGCAATGAGATTGAGCGAGGCGCGCAACCGCTGGCTGCGGGCCATGGTGGCGGTATTTTCCAGCACCGATTGCTCCAGTTGCCGCAGATGGTTTTGCACCAGATCAAAGCCCGAGCGGATCTGCTCCTGGGCCTGATTACGGTGATAGTCGAGCAGGCTGCTGTTGATCAAATAGCCCACCCCAGCCAGGGACAGGACCACGCTGAAAAAGGAAAACAGCAGGAGTCTGAAGCTGATGGAAGAAGGATTCATGTCAGGCAAGGACCTTGCTGTGTGGCACTGGGCTTCGGGCTTCCGCTTTACTCAGCCAGCGGTGTTAGTGTGAAACTTGCGGCAGCGACTGGCTTGCCATGCGGCATAGGGCGGGCCGCGCCCGCCATGGGCCGCCCTATGTTCTCCCGCCCATCATGGGGCTGGCAACTCACGAGTCCAGAATCCCGAAATCGCCAGAAGATGTTTCGTGTTCCGGGGTGCCCCACATCCAGCTCAGATAGGTGTGGGATCGCCCCATGATTCTTAGCTTCTTGCTCAGAAAACCGGCTCAACCTCGGCGGCATTGTCCCGGTTTACCGGCACCGACTCCAGGAGCCATTCTTTTGGTACGTGCTCCCCACGCAGCAGGCGCAGGGCCATCTGCGCGCCTTCCCGGCCGCCGGTGGGGTAGGTGAAGCTGAGGCTCTGCTCACCGGCCAGTATCGCCTGACGCGCCTCAGGCACGTAATCGATCCCCACGATGGGCAGGCTGCCGGGGGCTATGCCCTGATATTTCAACGCCATGCGCGCACCGGCGGCCATGCTGTCGCTGTGCGCGTAGATGGCATCAAAACGCACCCTGCGGGCGAGCAGTTCCTCCACCGCCAGAATGGCATCGGCGCGCAAAAAATTGGCCACCCGATGGGTGATGCGGATCTCGGGGTAGGCCTGGGTCACGGCAACAAAGGCCTGGGTGCGCTGCCGGGTGGTGGTGGCCTCGGGGATGCCCTGCAACATCAGGATATGACCCTTGCCGCCGAGCCGTTCGACCAGATACTCCGCCGCCTTGCGCGCAATGGCGGCGTTGTCCGGGCGGATAAAGCAATCGTAGTCATCACTGGCTATGCCGCGACTCAGGAGCACCACCGGCGTGCCCTGGGCGCGGACCCCGGCGATGACCTCGGCCAGCAGGTTTTGGTCCCTGGGGCTGGTGATCAGCAGGTCCACCCCCTGGCGCACCAACTGCTCGATGTGCATGGCCTGCAGGGCGGTATCGCCCCTGGCATCGGTATAAATGAACTCCACCCCAGGGTGTTTTTGCAACTCCCGCTGCACCTCCCACACCTGGGCCCGACGCCAGTCATTGGCCAGGGTATCCTGGGCAAAACCGATGCGATAACCGGCCGCGCCCAACAGGCCGGGCAGCAGCCAGAGCAGAATCAGACAATACGGCAGAAGCAAGCGATTTAGGTTCATGAATCAGTGGCCCGGGGTCAGAAAACAGAAGACAGAGGACAGAGGCCAGAAAACAGAGGACAGTAGAAACCACCCATTGGTACTGGCTCGCGGGTTTAGGAGATATTTGCCCACAAAAGGCCGCCGACCCTGCGTATGATCTGGAACCTTCATCGCGCCCTGGGTATTCCTGCAGAAAGCCTCATTCGCCCGCCAGCGGGCATATAGGCAGCCACTGACCTTGCCAGGTCAAACCGCCATGACCGACCTCCATTTCATCGAGCAGCAATTTCCCCTCGCTCGCATCTGCGCCGTTCAATCCTCTGCATCCTCTGCGTCCCTGATGGAGTTTACCCGAATCCGGTGCGGATGGCGCAGGGGGCAAAAAAAGGCCCTGGCTACGGGAAGCGGCCAGGGCTAGAGTTGAGTTGAGTTGAGTGTTCAGGCTTGGCCTGATTCAGGCATAGACATTCAGATTTTGGCCCAGATTTCCCTCGGGAGCGGCCTGTGCAGCAGAATCCACCAGCTTCAGCGCCGCCTGGCCCTGTTGCTCCATGACGTCTTTTTGTTTGCCCAACATGGCCGCCTGCAGTTGCAGGTTGCCGCTCATAGCGGTCGATGAGACCGGGTTTAGTGTCGCGTCCATTAAACCTCTCCAGTACGAGTGAAAAAAATGCCCATTGTCGAAAGGGACGATCAGGTTGGCGGCCGGATTCTGGCAAACTTTAGGCCCTTAGTTCGATTTGCTGTCACATGCCCTCCCAGAAGGCCGAATCCCGCGCCAGAAACTGGTCGTAGGGGATGTAGTGGGAGCCATCGCAGGAGAAATTCAGGCCGACGATGCCGTTGAAGATATTGATGGAGCCGGCCCGCAGGTAGAAGGTTTGATCGGCAAAGCGCAGGTGCTTGAAGGTGTCCAGTATCGGCCGGATGCTCTCCACCGGGACCATGGCGTCCTTGGGGTAGGGGTAATGCGGGTAGGCCAGGCAGATGTCCGGGTCCATCAGCTCTTCGTGGCTGAGGATGTGGAACCGGTAGGGGTCTTCCAGGCTCCACACCGTGGCGCGGCTGCTGGAGAAATGCAGCTTGCCGTGGAAGATGCCGTTTTGCGCCATCAGTTCCGCCAGCACCGGGATGACCAGGTCGATCTGCCCATCCAGGGCGCTGTCGATGCGGCACTGCTTGAACACCTGGCCGCGAATGGCCGGATCGCCCTTGATCTGCCGCCACTGACCGGGCTGCTCGTAATGCTCGCGGGTGAGGGGCAGATCACGCAGGTCAAAGTCGGCCCCCAGATAGCCCAGCAGCTGGCCATCGCGCTGGATCTTCTGCACCGCGGTCACCGAGGGACGGTTGGCGCGCAGGCTCAGATAGGCCTCGGACAGGGTCATGTCGCGCTCGGGGTCCAGTTGCTGCATGTAGGGCCGATCCGAGCGGTCGCGGTTGAAGTCCTTGCCAACCAGACCGGCATGGGAGGCGTTGTCGGACAGCTGGCGGCAGCTGGCGTCCATCACGTACATAAAGGTGGCATAGGGCAGGCGCTGCAACTGGTGTTGCAGGGTTTCATCCAGGGCCTGCTTGTCGTCCAGCACCTTGGCGCAACGCCGCGCCGCCCGCTGCATGGGATCGAGCAGCAGGTTGTAGAGCGAGGCCCGCTGACGGGCGATCAGCGCCTTGAGTTGACTGTTTTCCGCTGGAGTCGGGGTCATGGTGTGGTGCGTCCCCCTGGTGGGTAGAAGCCGGTGGGAAAGGGCATGACATTGCCCTTGCCGTCGATCTCGTGGATCTTGCTGGTGCCCTTTTTCTCTACCTCGTCCACGCGGATCACGGCGTGTATGGGCACCAGGGTGCGCGAGACACCGCTGAATTCGTCCTTCAGCCTTTCCTCGGCGGGGTCGATCACCAGCCCCTTGTGCTGGTCGAACAGCAGGCCCTCGACCACGACAAAGCCATACATCTCGCTCTGATGCACGGATTCGGCATAGAGTTCGTAGATCTTGCCCTGGTTGATGAAGCTGATGCGATAGATAGAGGTCATGGGGTCTTTCAAGCTGGCCGGTGGGGTATTGTACCCTGTCGGCGTATGATATGGCGGTCGAACAGGGATTAAGCAATCGCTAAGGCCCTGGCGGCCCCAATTTGGAGGTAGAGCATGTCGCTGAAACAAACTGAATCCATGCAGCCGGGCAGCTCCATCGGCCTGGGCGAGGCCCTGGATAGCCTGCCCTGGGATGCCGCTGGCCTGCTCCCGGCCATAGCCCAACAGCACGACAGCGGCGAGGTGCTGATGCTGGCCTGGATGAACCGCGCCGCCCTGGAGGAAAGCCTGCGCACTGGCCGGGTCTGCTACTGGTCACGCTCGCGCCAGGCCTACTGGCGCAAGGGCGAGGAGTCCGGTCAGGTGCAGTGGCTCAAGGAGATGCGGCTGGACTGCGATGGCGATGCCATTCTGCTGCGGGTGGATCAAACCGGCCCGGCCTGCCACACCGGTCGCCGCAGCTGCTTCTACCATCGCGTGGCGGGCGACCGCCTGGTGGTGGACTCGGCCCCCCTGATCGACCCGGCCGAACTCTATCAGTAGCCTGCCCCGTGCCGCCTGTTTTCGTTTTTTATTCAGTATGTTACTGGTAAGGAGCTGATTGCCATGCCCATCACCGCCATCCCTGCCTTTACCGATAACTACATCTGGCTGATCCCCCATGCCGAGCCCGCCGACTGGGTCAGCGTGGTGGATCCCGGCGATGCCGAGCCGGTCTTGGCCCGGCTGCGCACCGAGGGCCTGAGGGTGGCGGCGATCCTCGTCACCCACCAGCACGGCGACCACTGTGGCGGTGTGGGCGAGTTGGTGCAGGCCTTTCCCGGCATCCCGGTGTATGGCCCGGCCCATGAGTCGGCCAGCGGGGTGAGTCATCCCCTCAGTGATGGCGACGCTATCACCCTGCCACACAGCGACATCCGCCTGCAGGTGCTGGAGCTGCCCGGTCATACCCAGGGCCATCTGGCCTATTACCGGCCTGGTGCGTTGTTCTGCGGCGATACCCTGTTCGCCTGTGGCTGCGGCCGGGTGTTCAGCGGCACCCCAGGCCAGCTGCACGCCTCCTTGCAGCGCATCGCCGCCCTGCCGCCGGATACCCTGTGCTACTGCGCCCACGAATATACCCAGGCCAACATCGGCTTTGCCCAATGGGTCGAGCCGGATAGTGCCGCCCTGGCCGAGTACGCCCGGCAGGTGGCCGCGCAGCGGGCGGCGGGGCGGCCCAGCCTGCCCACCCCGCTGCGGACGGAGCTGGCCTGCAACCCCTTTCTGCGTACCCAGGTGCCTGAGGTGATCCTCGCCGCCGAGGCCTATGCCGACCGACCCCTGACCGATAGCGAGGCGGTCTTTACCACCCTGCGTGCCTGGAAGGACAAGGATTACGATTGATTCGGCCCGGTTGCCAGGCCCTGTCTGATATCATTTGCCGATGGATGTCTCCCACCTACTCGACGGCCTCAACGATGCCCAGCGTCAGGCCATAACCCTGCCCCCCGGCGGTGCCCTGGTGCTGGCCGGTGCCGGCAGCGGCAAGACCCGGGTGCTGGTGCACCGCATCGCCTGGCTGTTGGAGGTGGAGCAGGCCCGGCCCTGGTCGATCCTCGCCGTGACCTTCACCAACAAGGCGGCGCGTGAGATGCAGCAACGCATCCAGCAGCTACTCGGGCGGCCGACCCTGGGCATGTGGGTGGGCACCTTTCACGGCCTGGCCCATCGCCTGCTGCGCGAGCACTGGCAGGCGGCCGGGCTGCCGCAGGAGTTCCAGATCCTCGACTCCGACGACCAGTTTCGTCTCGTCAAGCGGGTGATCCGCGCCCTCGACATCGACCCGGACAAGTGGCCGCCCCGGCAGATGCAGTGGTGGATCAACGGCCAGAAGGACGAGGGCCTGCGCCCCCAGCACCTGGATGCAGACAACCCCCATCAGAAGCGGCTGATCCAGATCTACAGCGAATACCAGGCCACCTGCGAGCGCGGCGGGCTGGTGGATTTTGCCGAGCTGCTGCTGCGCGCCCTGGAGCTGCTGCGGGACAATCAGGCCATCCGCGAGCATTTCCGCGACCGCTTCCAACACATCCTGGTGGACGAGTTTCAGGACACCAACGCCATCCAGTACGGCTGGCTGCGGCTGATCGCCGGTAACCAGAACCGACTGTTCGTAGTGGGCGACGATGACCAGTCCATCTACGGCTGGCGCGGTGCGCGGGTGGAGAACATCCAGGATTTCCAGCGCCAGTACCCGGATGCCGAGCTGATCCGCCTGGAGCAGAACTACCGCTCCAGCGGCAATATCCTGGCTGCCGCCAATGCGGTGATCGAGCACAACAGCGGCCGCCTGGGCAAGAACCTCTGGACCGAGGACAGCGAGGGCGAGCCGATCCGCATCTATGAGGCCTACAACGGCGTGGATGAGGCGCGCTTTGTGGTGGAGCGCATCCAGCACTACGTCGAACAGGGCCTGGCCCGGCGCGAGTGCGCCATCCTCTACCGCTCCAACGCCCAATCGCGCCTGTTTGAAGAGACGCTGATGCAGATGGGCATGCCCTACCGGGTGTATGGTGGCCTGCGCTTCTTCGAACGGGCCGAGATCAAGGACGGCCTGGCCTATCTGCAACTGCTCAGCAACCGCCACAACGATGCCTCCTTCGAGCGCGTGGTCAACCTGCCCACCCGTGGCATCGGCAACCGCACCCTGGATGCGGTGCGCGCCCATGCCCGCGCATTCGGCTGTTCCCTTTGGCAGGCCAGCGCCGAGCTGATCCGTGGCGGCCAGATGAGCGCCCGCGCCGCCAATGCCCTGCGCGGCTTTCTCGATCTGATCGAGGAGCTGGCTGCCAACAGCGCCGAGCTGGAGCTGCACGAACGCACCGCTCACTGCCTGCACGGCTCCCGGCTGATCGAACACCACAAGAACAGCAAGGACGGCAAGGGCCAGGACCGGGTAGAAAACCTGGAGGAACTGGTAGCGGCGGCCAAGCAATTCGGCCTGGGGCATAACCCTGAGCAGGGCGATGCCCTGTTCGCCTTCCTCTCCCACGCCGCCCTGGAGGCCGGTGAGGGCCAGGCCGACCCCTATGAAGACTGCGTCCAGCTGATGACCCTGCACAGCGCCAAGGGCCTGGAGTTCCCCCTGGTGTTCATGGTCGGCATGGAAGAGGGGCTGTTTCCCCACAGCCTGTCCAGCGAGGACCCGAGTCGGCTGGAGGAGGAGCGCCGCCTGTGCTACGTGGGCATGACCCGGGCCATGCGGCGGCTGTTCCTCTGCCAGGCGGAAAACCGTCAGCTGTATGGCAAGGAGACCTACCCCCTGCCGTCGCGTTTTCTGCGCGAGATACCGCGCGGACTGGTGGAAGAGGTACGCAACCGGGCGCGGGTGAGCCGACCGGCATTCACCGATGACAGGGACCTGGATTCGGTCGGCTTCCAGCTCGGCCAGCGCGTACGTCACCCCAAGTTCGGCGAGGGCGTGGTGCTCAACGCCGAGGGCCAGGGCGGCAAGGCGCGGATTCAGATCAACTTTGAGACCGCAGGCAGCAAGTGGCTGATGACCGCCTATGCCAATCTGGAGCCGCTTTGACTCGGAACGCCCAAGATAAGAGGCAATCCCCAGGGTTGTTTCAGGGTCACTACTCAGCCGTCATTCCGGCATGGATCGCCGGAATCCAGTGGCCAAGGAGGGCAAGGTCTGTTCGTTGCGAAGCCTGCCATCCATGGCACGGGATTCCCGCCACTGCCTGGCAGGAATGACGAGGGTCAAGCAGTTATGCTTCACAGTAATATCCGGCAGTATGGCATTCATTTTCCTCTGCGTGCCCTGTGGCCCCCTGGCCAGATGCGCTTTCTGGCTTGATAATTCACCATGAATCCCTGAGATTCGCGGTTAAACTGCCGCATTCGGGCAAAATTTACCCCAGAGGGCCTTGATGAAACCCGCCACAACCCCCCAATCGACCTGGCGGCAACGCCTGTTCAGCTCCTCCGGCGCGGCCATGCTCGCCGCCGCCCTGCTGGTGATGCTGCTGATCATCGCCGTGGCGCCCCTGATGCAGACGGCGGGCCTGCAAAGCGAGCTGGACGCCTTTTACCAGGGCGAAATCGAGCTGCAACCCCAGGCCTGGCCCTGGCAACCCGAGCCGGACTCGACTAACGCGGAATTGCCCCGGCCCAGCGCCGCCCAGGCCAACGCCACCCAGGCCAACCCTATCGAACAGCTGGAACGGCAGGCCTTCCGCTATGGCATAGGCCGCGGGCTGATCAAGCTGCGCCTGAGCGAGGGGCCCTGGCGAGCGATTCTGGCCCAATACCCGGAACAGCCACCGCTGTGTGGCCAGGATATTCCCCACTGCGGCGATCGCCGCACCCTGGCTCTGGCCGGCGGCTACTGGGCCCTTGCCGCCTTTGGCCGCTGCCAGTCGGGCCTGGAGCCAACATTCAGCGCGGAGCTGGCGGGCAGGCTCCAGGCCCCGAGCCAGCCCCGGCCCTCTGTCCTGGAACAGCGCCTGAGCAGCCTGGCCACCCAGGCCGATTGCGCCCAGGTACGGGGTCTGCTGGACTGGGCCCATCTGCCCTGAGTAGGTGATTCGAGCAAACAGACCATGGCCGAGACGGAAGAAAAACTGGGCGTTCTCGCCGTTGATGATGTGCCAGACAATATCGATCTGATCATCGAGGCACTGCGGGACGACTATCAGATCTACGCCGCCATCAATGGCGAGCGGGCCATCAACATCGCCCGTAATCAGCCGCTGGACGCCATCATCCTCGACATCATGATGCCGGGGATGGACGGCTTTGAGGTCTGCCGTCGGCTGAAGGAAGACCCCGACACGCGCAACATCCCCATCATCTTCGCCTCCGCCCTGGACAGTGAGGAGGACGTACTGCGCGGCATGGCCATGGGGGCCTTCTATTACCTCACCAAGCCGGTGGATTTTGTCCAGCTCAAGACGGTGGTGGCATCGGCCATTGACCACTTCCACAGCTACCGTACCTTGGAGCGGGCGCGCAACGATGTGGTGCACTCCTTTCTGCTCATCGACAGCGGCCGGTTCCGCTTCCGTACCCTGGACGAGGCCAAGAACCTGGCGCTGCTGCTGGCCAAGGCCTGCCCCGACCCGGAGCAGGCCCTGCTGGGGCTGACCGAGTTGATGGTCAACGCCGTGGAACACGGCAACCTGGGCATCAGCTACAGCGACAAGAGCAGGCTGAACATGAGCGGGGACTGGCGCGAGGAGATCCACCGGCGCTTGCAGCTGCCGGAAAACCAGGACAAATACGCCACCCTGGAGCTGGAGCGCGGTAGGGATCGGGTGGAGGTGCTGATCGAGGACAAGGGAGAGGGCTTTGACTGGCACCGCTTTCTCGACATGGACCCGGAGCGGGCCTTCGACAACCACGGCCGAGGCATCGCCATGGCCCGCGCCCTCAGCTTCAGCCAACTGGAATACCTGGGTAGCGGCAACCGGGTGCGGGCGGTGATCGATTAGCGCTTACTGTCAGCTCCCGGTGGTCCAAAATCCGAAGACGCCGCTTCACCGGGTCAGATGCCTACCTGCCAACCACCAAGATGAGGACCGAGCGTGCAGCAATATCTGGATTTGATGCGCCAAGTGCGTGAGCGGGGGGTGCGCAAGGCGGATCGCACCGGCACCGGTACCCTGAGCCTGTTTGGTTACCAGATGCGCTTTGACCTGGCCCAGGGCTTCCCCCTGATGACCACCAAGCGGCTGCATCTGCGCTCCATCATCCACGAATTGCTGTGGTTTCTGCGCGGTGAGAGCAACATCGCCTATCTGCGGCAAAACGGCGTCTCCATCTGGGATGAATGGGCCAATGCCGAGGGCGAGCTGGGCCCGGTGTACGGCCGCCAATGGCGCAGCTGGCCCGGTCCCGATGGCCGCCACTATGATCAGATCAGCCTGCTGATCGCGCAGATCAACAGCAACCCGGATTCGCGCCGTCACATCATCAGCGCCTGGAACGTGGCCGACCTGCCGGACGAGGGCCAAAGCCCCCAGGCCAACGCCGATCAGGGGCGCATGGCCCTGGCCCCCTGTCATACCCTGTTCCAGTTCTATATCGCCGAGGGTCGGCTATCCTGCCAGATGTATCAGCGCAGCGCCGATGTCTTCCTCGGGGTGCCCTTCAACATCGCCTCCTATGCCCTGCTGACCCTGATGCTGGCGCAGGTCTGCCGCTTGCAGCCGGGGGAGTTCATCCACTGCCTGGGCGATGCCCACCTCTACCTCAATCACCTGCAGCAGGTGGACCTGCAACTGGGCCGGGAACCGCGCCCCCTGCCGCAGATGCGGCTCAACCCGGAGGTCGGCTCTCTGTTTGATTTTCGCTTCGAAGACTTCAGCCTGGAGGGCTATGACCCGCACCCGCACATCAAGGCACCCATAGCGGTCTGAACCGGAAGCGAAAACGGATCGCAAAGAACGCCCTCAGGCGCGCCTTGGCGTCCTGTAAGGCCCATTCACGCATGACTTTTCCTCGCCAAACCAAGTCAGGCTGGTCAGTGTAAGGCGGGGCGGCCGATCACTCAATTACCCGATACTCGGTAAAGAGGTTGCGATAAAGGGGTTGGGTCTAGGTTTCAGACTATAGACCCTGTTCTCTCCTCCAAAGCTGGAAATGGCTATGATTCTAGACCTGACCCCTCTTTTTGACCCCTCTTTTCCTTAGGGAATTTATGAGGGAGTACGTCAATAAATCCAGATTCGCTAGACAGACAGATTTATTTGTGGCGGAGCCACAAAAACCTTACCTAAATGCACTAGTGTCCCGTTAAATTATCGAATAAATCCAGTTGCTTAGGGTTACCATGGTCTTCCGACGTGCGATCTCTTAAATTAAGTACTTGTTCTATAGATGTTTTCTCAAACAGGGTTAGACTCAGAACCTGTAGGATTGTGTAAAGATCGGCCTTGATGTCGTGGCGCTTTTTGATGATGGCCACGAGCACGTAGACTGAGATGGCAATCCAGATTTGGCTTTTGACCGCATTCTCTGTGGTGCCGAAAAACGACTTGATGCGTAGATGCTGCTTGATCCATTTGAAGAACAACTCCACTTGCCAGCGATAGCGGTATAGGTCGGCCACCGTCTGTGCCTTGACGCTGAAATTGTTGGTCAGAAAATCGAATGTCTTGCCGGTCTGGGTATCGTGATACTTGATCCGGCGTAACGGCTGCGGGTAATCGACGGCTGAGCGCACACCCGTGAGTACGACGGTCTGATCGCAGCGCACCCCGCCGGCGGTGTCGACGGGATGGGAATAGCGGCGCCGATACTTGGTATTGGATTTGGCGCGGATGACAAAGAATGCGCCTGCGGCGTTCAAGGTGAATAAGCGTCGGAAGTCCACATAGCCACGGTCCATGATGTAGAAAGCGCCCGGTTCCGGCAGCAACATATCGAGGGCGTTGACGTCGTGTACCTTGCCGTCCGTGATATGGATAAACGTGGGGATGTTGCCACGCAGGTCCAGCAGGGTATGAAGCTTGACGGCAGACTTGGTGGTACGAAACAGCGCCCAAGGGAATATCGATAGACACAGGTCGATGGTGGAGGCATCCAGCGCATAGACCGTATTGTCCAGTTCCAGCCCTAGGTCTTCGTCGGCATAGAGAGGGCGGGCGACACGAATCAGGGCTTGTGCGAAGTCGGCGTAGATACGCCAGTCCCGACGCTCGTTGGCTTTTGCCAGGGTATTGCGCGCGACGGAGGGAGCACGAAGCCCCATGTGATAAAGCTTGCTCTGGTGGGCACGAAGGCAAGCCTCGATGTCGCGCAAGCTCTCCCGATAAGTGAGCTGGGCAAAGGCCATGACATAGTATTGGTCGAGACAGCGGAAATGCTTGACGTAGTGTTCGCCTCGATAGCGAGCGACACAACGCCGAAAAGTGTGCAGTGGCAAGTGCGCCATGACCTGCGAGAAAATCAGCCTGCCGGTGTACATGATCTATCCTCGTTGGAGTCCAGCAGGAATGATCAATGGGTATCGGATCGATTTTCAAGTTGCTAACACCACAAATTTTAGAAATTACCAAATAGAAACATTATCTTGCAGGGATCTATGGCTTTTTTAACGGGACACTAGTGACCTAAATGAGGAAAAACAATGAGTAATCTACGCAGCATCGAAATATGCGCCGGGGCCGGGGGCCAGGCATTAGGCTTAGAGAAAGCCGGTTTTGAACCGGAAGCATTGGTAGAAATCGACAAGCATTGTTGTGAAACACTACGGTATAACCGGCCTAGTTGGAATGTCATTGAGGCTGATATACGTGAGTTTCATGCTGATAAATACAAGGACATCGATTTGTTGGCAGGTGGTGTGCCTTGCCCTCCTTTCTCAAAAGCAGGGAAACAGCTTGGGCAAGGCGACGACCGAGATTTATTTCCCGAAGCGCTAAGGCTAGTAAGCGAGTGTAGACCCAGAGCAGTAATGCTTGAAAATGTACGCGGGTTTCTGGATGCGGTATTTGAAGACTACAGATGCAGTCTCAAACGGCAACTTGAGAAACTCGGGTATGTTACAGAGTGGCGCTTACTTAACGCTTCCGATTTTGGTGTGTCGCAACTAAGGCCTCGCGTTATTATTGTCGGCATCCGAAAAGATCTGGCCGAAAATTTTTCTTGGCCGACATCTCATAAATCTAACCCTAAAACGGTAGGGGAATTGCTATACGATCAAATGGCCTCCAAGGGGTGGAGAGGTGCGAAGAAGTGGGTGAAACAGGCAGATGATATTGCACCGACTATTGTAGGTGGTTCTAAGAAGCACGGTGGACCCGACCTGGGGCCAACTCGCGCGAAATGCGCTTGGGCAACTCTTGGCGTTGACGGTATGGGCATAGCTAATGAGCCACCAGAAAAAGACTTTGTTGGCATGCCTCGACTTACTGTTGAGATGGTGGCACGAATCCAGGGCTTTCCCGACGATTGGGTTTTCAGCGGTAAAAAAACTCCGGCATATCGTCAGGTTGGGAATGCATTCCCGCCTCCGGTTGCACACGCTGTAGCTGAAAAAATATACGGATGCCTAACACACAAGAAAATATTCTCAATGGCGGTTTGAGCATGACAAAGAAACAGGGTGCCCGCACAAGACTCAGAGCGCATTTTCTCGCAAACATCGGAAAGATAATGGACTCGGATGAGCTGCGAGAAGTTGCTGGAGGAATTACTGAGTGGGCAAGGCGTGTTCGAGAGCTTCGTAACGAGGAAGGCTATAGAATACTTACTCACAATGACAGAAATGAGCTAAAGGCTGGACAATATCTCCTCGAAGACCCAAAACCAATCCCAGCGTTCGAGCGAGCGATATCAAAGGAAACTCGCGCCTATGTCTTGGATAGGAACGGTTTTACCTGCCAAATGTGTGGTGCGGTTGCCGGTGAGCCACACCCTTATGATCCGGCCAGAAAGACGCGATTGCATCTCGGCCACATCATAGACAAAAGTCAAGGCGGAACAGACGACCCATCAAATCTCCGTGCATTATGTTCAGTGTGTAACGAAGGGGCCTCGAATCTGACGTTAGATCGGCCAACATCCCAAAAATTACTTATTCAGGTGCGAAGAGCCAGAGGTATAGATCAAGAAGAAGTGCTGAAGTGGTTGCTAAACAAGTACCCGAAGCGTGCAAAAGAAATCCTTGGTGAGATAGAGGATTGAGGGCGAGTCCCTTAAGCAAGAATCGCATAACAAAGAGAATTACGGTGAGAATTACGGTGACACCTTACCATTTACACTAATTGTCTTGCGCTTCTTGTTTTTCTCGTTCCCACGCGCGGCATGGGAACGCGAAAAGATTTCAGCCTGGAGGGCTATGACCCGCACCCGCACATCAAGGCACCCATAGCGGTCTGAACCGGAAGCGAAAACGGATCGCAAAGAACGCCCTCAGGCGCGCCTTGGCGTCCTGTAAGGCCCATTCACGCATGACTTTTCCTCGCCAAACCAAGTCAGGCTGGTCAGTGTAAGGCGGGGCGGCCGATCACTCAACTACCCGATACTCGGTAAAGAGGTTGCGATAAAGGGGTTGGGTCTAGGTTTCAGACTACAGACCCTGTTCTCTCCTCCAAAGCTGGAAATGGCTATGATTCTAGACCTGACCCCTTTTTTCCTGACCCCTTTTTTCCCTCTTTTCATGCCAGCTGCCCGGTTGGGCTTCGAGTACGCCGGGCAAGGGGTTGGCGCAGTGGCGGCAGCGGCCTTCGGCGTCCAGGTTCCACTGGGTCAGCCGATACCAATCGCGGCCGATGAGCAGGCTGCCGCAGTGGCTGCAATAGCTGCTGTCTGCCTCGGGGTCATGCACATTGCCCAGATAGACATGGCGCACGCCGTTGTTGCGGGCGATCTGACGCGCCCGCAGCAGGCTGGCATGGGGTGTTGGCGCAGGCTCGGTCATCCTCCAGGCCGGGTGGAAGGCGCTGAAGTGCATGGGTACGTCCGGCCCCAGGTGCTCCACCAGCCATTGGCTCATGGCCTCCAGCTCCCGCTCCGAGTCGTTCTCGCCGGGGATCAGCAGGGTGGTGGTCTCCAGCCAGACCTGGGTATCCCGGGCCAGGTACTCGAGGGTCTCCAGCACCGGTTGCAGTTGACCACCGCAGAGGCGCTGGTAAAAGGCGTCGCTGAAGCCCTTGAGGTCCACATTGGCGGCATCCATCCAGTGGTAGAACTCGGCCCGGGGCGCGGCATCGACATAGCCTGCGGTCACCGCCACGGATTTTATGCCCAGCTCGCGGCAGGCCTGGGCGGTGTCCATGGCGTATTCGTGGAAGATCACCGGGTCGTTGTAGGTAAAGGCAACACTGCGGCAGCCCAGCCTGAGTGCCGCCTGGGCAATGGTCTCGGGGCTGGCCTGTTGCATCAGTCGGTTCGTCTCGCGGGATTTGCTGATGTCCCAGTTCTGACAGAATTTGCAGGTCAGGTTGCAGCCGGCGGTGCCGAAGGAGAGCACCGGGGTCCCCGGCAGGAAGTGATACAGGGGCTTTTTTTCGATGGGGTCTATGGCATAGCCGCTGGCACGGCCATAGCTGGTGAGCGCCACCGCGCCCCGATGATTGATGCGGATGAAACAGAGCCCGCGCTGGCCTTCCTTGAGCCGACAATGGCGCGGGCAGAGGTCGCACTGCACCCGGCCATCGGCCAGGCCGTGCCAGTGGCGGGTGGGCCAGAATTCCTCCGTCGCGGACTGCGGCTCAGGCATGGCGTACCGCCAGCACATCACAGCAGGCCAGGTGCAGCACGCCATCGGTGGTGGAGCCAAGCAGCAACCGCAGGCCGTGGCGGCCATGGCTGCCAAGCATGATCAGGTCCACGCCAAGCCCCTCGGCCAGCCGCTCGATTTCATGCCGGACCGAGCCGTTAGCGACATGCCAGTCCATCTGCACGCCATCAAGTTGCCCGGCCCGTTGCGCCAACTCCACCTCGGCCTGTTCCTGCAGGCCTTGGCGCAGGCCTATCTCCTCGCTTACCGGGAATTCGGAGACATAGCCCAGGCTGGGCTGCGTGATCACATGCAGCAGGCTCAGTCGGGCACCGCACAGGGTGCACAGGTCGGCGGCCCGCTGCAGCAGGCGTTGGTCCTCGGCGGAGAGGTCCAATGCCAGCAGTATGTGCCGGTACAAGGCCATGGGTGTTCTCCTGTGTGGGTTGTCGGTGCCTTAAGCGGTCGGTCTTCAGTGCCCTGAATTGTTAAGATAGCCCATTCACTCGTCCCTTGCAGGCCTACGGAGACAAGCCCAATGACCGCACTGACCCCGGGATTCATGCTGCTGCAGGGCAACCAGCTGGAGCTGTTGCGTGATCTGCTGGTGCGCTGGGTCAGTGAACAGCCGCTGGCCCCGCTGGAGCCCGAGTGTCTGCTGGTGCAGAGCAACGGCATGGCGCAGTGGCTGAAGCTGGCCCTGGCCGAGGACCCCGGCTGCGGCATCGCAGCGGCCCTGGACATGCAGCTGCCTGGACGCTTTGTGTGGCAGGCCTATCGCTCGGTGTTCGAGGACCTGCCCAGCCAATCCCCCTTCGACAAGGCCCCGCTGGGCTGGCGGCTGTACGGCCTGCTCGGGGACCTGCCGGGGCTGGCGGCGCGTCTGCCCCAGGGCCAATGCCTGGAGCCGCTACAGGGCTTTCTGCAGCAGGACGACGACCCGCGTCGGCGCTATCAGCTGGCCATGGGGCTGGCCGATCTGTTCGATCAATATCAGCTATACCGGGCCGACTGGCTGCACGACTGGGCCGAGGGGCGCGACCGGCTGCGCCTGGCCAAGGGCCAGCTACAGCCACTGGCCGCCAAGCAGCTCTGGCAACCGGCCCTTTGGCGTTTGCTGCGCGAGGGGTTGGCCGCCGAGCGCCAGGATCGACAAGCCCCCTGGAGCAGCGCCAGCCGGGCCGAGATCCACCAGGCCTTTGTGCGCCACTGCGCCACTCTGGGCATGGAGGACCGGCCAGCACAGCTGCCGCGACGGCTGATCCTGTTCGGCATCTCCTCCCTGCCGCGTCAGGTGCTGGAGCTGCTACAGGCCATAGCCCCCTTCACCCAGGTGATGGTGTTCAGCAGCAACCCCTGTCGGGAATACTGGGGAGATCTGATCGAGGGCAAGGAGCTGTTGCGCCGGGAATACAGGCGTATTCGCCAGCGCAAGCTGCCCAGGGATGCCGAGCGCGAGACCCTGCACCAGCACGGCAACCCCCTGCTCGCGGCCTGGGGCAAGCAGGGCCGGGATTATCTGCACCTGCTCGATGAGCTGGACCAGCCGGAGCGCTATCGCGACCAATTTACCGAGGGGCGCATCGACCTCTGGCAGGACCCCGGCGAGGACTGCCTGCTGCACCAGCTACAGGGCGACATACTGCGTCTTGACTCGCTGCCGGAGCGGCACCAATTGGCGAGCCTGATCGACCCTGCGCGGGATCGCAGCCTGGAGTTCATCATCGCCCACAGCCCGCAGCGGGAGGTGGAGATTCTGCATGATCAACTGCTCGATGCCTTCGAGCAGGCCTGCCGACAGGGCCGATCGCTGGCCCTGCGGGATGTGCTGGTGATGGCGCCGGACATAGACACCTACGCCCCGCACATCCAGGCGGTATTCGGCCGCCATGCCGCGCGGCCAGGGGCATCGGGCACGGCGAGGGAGCCACGTTTTCTGCCCTTTCATATCTCTGATCGCGGCCAGCGCCGCCACAACAGCCTGATCATCGCCCTGGAGCGGCTGCTGCAGCTGCCCGAATCGCGCTTTGCCGTGAGCGAACTGCTCGACCTGCTCGACACCCCGGCCCTGCGCCGCCGTTATGGCCTGAACCCCGCCGATCTGCCCCGTCTGGGCCAATGGATACGGGGGGCCAACATCCGCTGGGGGCTGGATGGGGCACAACGCGCCAGCCTGGATCTGCCGGACCTGGAGCAGAACAGCTGGATGTTTGGTCTCAGGCGCATGT